>NZ_JAQUVG010000130.1 GCF_028693495.1 Zoogloea sp.
GTGACCCGCTGGGCCTCGATCTTGTTCACCGCGCGCTGGAAGGCCGCATCCACCCGGGCCAGGCGGGATTGGGCCAGCCCGATGCGCTGTGCCACCCGGGCCAGGTCGAAGGAGACGTCCGGGTCGGCGAGGAGCTCAAGGAGGACTCCGGTGCCCTTTTCGATCCACCGTACATTGGCGGACAGCCGGCGACGGGCGTCGGCAATGAGGAACTCGGAACCGGAGGCGATGGCTTCCTCGAAGTGCCAGGCCAGGTCATTCAGCTTGCCCAGCAGGTGACCCAGGGCTTCCGGAGTGACGCTGCCCACCGCCTGCAGGCCGGCCAGCTGGGCGGTGAGGAAGCCCAGTTCCAGATCGTCCGCGGCGCTGAAGCTGACCAGCATGCCGATGGCTGCCACCGCATTGCGACCCAGATCGGAGAGGGCGTACTGGCCGTCTTCGCCGATTTCCAGCAGGCCATTGCCACGGAGACGGCGCAGCACGGTTTCGAGCTTGACCGGGTCGAGGAAGGCGAAGCGCTGGCGCAGGCGCTCCGGGCCCCAGCGCGGGGATTCGGATTCGCGGCCGATCTCCTGCAGCACCAGCAGGCGCATCAGCACCTCGGCCTCGCTGCCGTGGAACAGGGTGCTGAAGGCAGCCAGCAGGGCTCGGGCGCCCAGCAGGGGGGCCAGCTCCGGCACCTCATCGGCAGCCACGCCGGGGGCCAGCAGTTCTTCCAGGCGGACTTCGTTCATGAAAGGTTCAGCGGAACAGGGCGAGGGCGGCAATGCGCCGGTCGATTTCGTCGTTCATCTTCCGGTAGGCCGGCGCATCCACGCCGCCGAAGCGGCGCTGGAATTCGACCTGGGTCATGGATTCGGGCAGGTCGCTCACCGGTGGCAGCAGGGCTGCATCGGTGAGTCCGGCGGCGAGGGCCGCGGCGAGTCGGTCCGGGTTGCCAAGGATCATTTCCCCGAGGCGGGTGCCAGCCTTGTCGGCGGCCAGATCGGCGAAGGAGAAACCGCTCCCCTTGAGGGCGTCCTCGACTTCCTTGTAAACCCCTACGGCACTGGCCAGCGGCTCGCCCGCCCAGGCGGCCAGGGCGGCGGAAATGACGAAATGCTGGGCCAGATCTTCCCGCCCCTGCAAGGTCAGGGTGAGGGGACGGGGGCGGGGCCACTGACGGGCTTCCGGCAGGAGGGCGGAGACGTTCCGCCCGGACAGCTGCAGGGCCGTGACCAGGAGTATGTCCCGGTAGGCATCGCTCCGCTGCGTGCCGGTGTGCCGCTGTCCTGCTTCCTGCAGCAGGGGGCCCAGGACGTCGGCGATGGATGCCCGGTTGCTGGCGGGGATTTCGCTGATGCGGTTTACCAGGCGGAGATGCGCCTGGCTCAGCCGCTCCCGATCGATGGGTGTGAGGGCCAGGGCACGGGCGGTTTCGGTCAGGCCCGGCTGCCACCGGTAGCGCAGCTGAAGCCGGCCTTCTTCAAAATGGACGGTTTCGATGGCGTTCCGCAGGGGCGCGAGCTCTTCTCCCAGGCGCTGGCGCTGCAGGTAGGTTTCGATCAGGGAGGACATCAGGGCGGCGGGCACGGGAATCTGCCCGATCCGTGTTTCCACGAGGGCGGCTTGCCCATTCTCATCCGCCAGACGGGCCGTGACGTTGAGGAAGTGGGAGTCTCCCAGGGGGCGGGTATAGCGGATCTCGGCGCCCCCTTCGTAAAGGTTCAGTCCCACATGGCCGGGGACCCCCTTGCTCGCCACAAAACCCAGCAGGGCCTGCAGGTCGCCCGCCAGGATCCAGGTCTGACGGACTTCGCCCTGTCTGAGCTTGCGTGGATCGTTGGCCCGCAGAAGGGCCTGGGCCCGTTGCATCGTTTCCAGTGGCAATGCCTCCGCCTGGCCGGCGAGGGGCACATCGTCCACCGCCAGCACGACCACCAGAAGGGCGGCAGCAACCAGCAGGGTGACACCGGAGATCAGCCAGGAAAGGAGTCGGAGCATGAGATGCGGGGAAGGTGGAGGAGGCCGGGAATGAAGGGCATGCCTTCCATCCCCGGCACCCGGGGGCAGCGGGCTTCAGACGCCCTGCTTGAGGCTGGCCTGGATGAAGCCGTCCAGGTCGCCGTCGAGCACGGCCTGGGTGTTGCCAACCTCATGGTTGGTGCGCAGATCCTTGATGCGGGACTGGTCGAGCACATAGGAGCGGATCTGGTGGCCCCAGCCGATGTCGCTCTTGGAGTCTTCCAGCTTCTGCTGCTCGGACTGGCGCTTGCGCAGCTCCAGTTCATACAGGCGGGCCTTCAGCATCGACATGGCTTCCGCCCTGTTCTTGTGCTGGGAGCGGTCATTCTGGCACTGGACCACAACGCCGGTGGGTTCGTGGGTGATCCGCACTGCCGAGTCGGTCTTGTTGATGTGCTGGCCACCCGCGCCCGAGGCGCGATAGGTGTCGATCCGCAGGTCGGCCGGGTTGATCTCGATCTCGATGGAGTCGTCCACTTCCGGGAACACGAACACCGAGGTGAAGCTGGTGTGGCGACGGGCGTTGGAGTCGAAGGGGCTTTTGCGGACCAGGCGATGGATGCCCGTCTCGGTGCGCAGGAAACCGTAGGCGTAGTCGCCGCCCACCTTGATCGTGGCACTCTTGATGCCTGCCACTTCACCTTCGGACTCTTCCAGCAATTCCACCTGGAATCCCTTGCGCTCGCAATAGCGCAGGTACATCCGTTCCAGCATGCCTGCCCAGTCCTGGGCCTCGGTACCACCGGCGCCAGCCTGGATCTCGATGAAGCAGGCGTTGGCATCCATCGGATTGTTGAACATCCGGCGGAATTCCAGTTCTTCCACCCGCGCCTCGACGGTGGCCACATCGGCCTCGACGGCCTGCATGGTGTCCTCGTCGTCTTCCAGCGAGGCCAGTTCGAACAGATCCTTGCCGTCGGCGATGCCTTGCTCGATGGTGTCCAGATTCAGCACCACCGCTTCGAGGGTCTTCTTTTCCTTGCCGAGCTCCTGAGCCCGGGCCGCATCGTTCCAGATGTCCGGATCTTCGAGCTGCTTGCTGACTTCGATCAGCTTTTCCGCTTTGCTGTCGTAGTCAAAGATACCTCCGAAGTTCGAGCTCCCGGGCCTTCAGGTCGGCGAGCTTGTTGGAGATGGCGTTAAGACGTTCGGCTTCCATGGTCGTGCCCCTGGCTGGTTCGGGAAAGCCGGGCATTATACCTGTCACCCGCCTTCCGTGCGGACCAGGGTCAGGAGCTGCCTTTCTTGCAGGCTTGGTAGCGGCTGCGGCAGCGGTTGGCACACAACTGCTCGGCGGACTGCTCACCGCGGGGGCAACTGGTCAGGCAGCGGGTGCTGGCATTGATGCAGCTGGTCAGGCTGGTGTCCGGTTTCAGGCTGTCCTGGCGGGAGGCCGGCGGGAGCGTGCCGTCCTTGCGGACAGGTAGTTGCAGGCTGCCCCGGCTCCTCATCCCGCCCGCATGAGTCAGCGTGTAGGTCCCCTGCAGGAGGCGCTCGGTGCATTGGCCATCGATTTCCAGGGTGGCGCCGTTGCCGAGCCTGGCGGTCATCCGGCAGTCCTGATGTGCTCCCCGGTTGCCGCTGACCGGGCCGCTCGATGCCAGGGGCTTTTCCGTGACGGCCTGGCCGCTCAGACGCCTTTCCGACTCCGACAGCTCGATCCGGATCGGCAGGGGAGGCTCCTGGGCGTCGGGGACCAGGGCGCCCTCGTAGACCGTGGGGCTGGCGGCCAGCCCTGTAAGCGGGGCCAGGCCGGCCACGGTGAGGGCGAGCAGCAGGCATCGGGTGAGGGTACCGGGAGACAAGACCATGGCGTTTTCCTTGCGCATGCACAGGCTGCAGGTGGTTCGGGCTGGCGTTCGTGCCGGGCGCCCTGAGTGGTGCCTGGCACGGAGCCGGGTTGATCAGAAGCGCTCGTCCGGGCCCAGGTAGCGCCATTGGCCCGGAGGCAGGTTGCCAAGCATCACGCGGCCGATGCGGAGCCGCTTGAGCCCCACCACCTTGAGACCCACCAGCTCACACATCCGGCGGATCTGGCGTTTCTTGCCTTCCCGCAGCACGAAACGCAACTGGTCCTCGTTGAGCCAGCTGACCTTGGCCGGACGCAGGGCTTCGCCGTCCAGGGACAGGCCGTGGTTGAGCAGGGCCAGCCCTTCCGCCGAAAGGCTGCCTTCCACCCGCACGTGGTATTCCTTTTCGATGTGGGAGTCGTCGCCGATGAGGGATTTGGCGATCCGGCCGTCCTGGGTGAACACCAGCAGGCCGAGGGAGTCGATGTCGAGCCTGCCTGCCGGTGCCAGTCCGCGATGGTGGGTGCGCAGGTAGCGGGTCTCGGAGGGGTCCTCGGCCCAGCGGTTTTCCTCGGTGATCAGCACGCTGGCGGGTTGGTAGCCGTCCTCCGCCTGGCCGGAGACGTAGCCGACCGGCTTGTTGAGCAGGATGGTGACGCGACGGTCCTGGGCCACCTGGCCACGGCGGTCGAGCTCCACCTCCTGGTCGGGTTTGACCCGGGCGCCCAGTTCGCTGATCACGCGGCCATCGACCCGCACCCAGCCCTTTTCGATGTATTCGTCGGCCTCCCGGCGGGAGCACAGGCCCAGCTCCGTCATCCGCTTGGAGAGGCGGATCGAGCCGTCGTCGCGAAGGGGGGAGGGTGTCGGGGTGGGGCGGGGCTCCCCCGTCCACTGCTTGCGCTCGTGGCGGGGCGGGCGGGCGGGCGCCTCCGGGCGGAGCCCCGGACGGGCAGCTGGCTGCTCCTTGTCATCCCGCCGGCGGGAGGGGGCGTCACCCTCCCCGCGGCGTGGCCGTCCTTCGGTCGTGCGTTCGCCGAAGGGCCGTGGCGGGCGTTCGCCCTGGGGGCGGGGGGGGGGCGGTCACCCTGGGGCCGGTCGCTCCGGTCGGAGCGCCCTTCAGTCTTGCGTTCGCCAAAGGGGCGAGGGGGACGGTCGCCTTGTGGCCGTGGGGGGCGGTCACCTTCCGGTCGGGGTGGGCGCCCGCCCTGGGGCCGCTCACCCCGGCCGCGTTCTTCGTTACCCGCCGCCCGACCGGGGCGGCGCGGCGTCTCCACATTGGCCTGCTCTGGGTAGGAGGCCTTGAGGCGTTTCTTGAACGGCTGGGTCGTGGTGGCGGTATCGGCCGGGGGGCTGCTGCGGGGCTTGAGCTTGAGGGTGCCTTCCTGGGTGGGGAGGGCCGGGCGGCGGCGGAGCGTATCGGACATGGTCGGCTCTTTCAGGCGGAGGGGTGCAGTTGTTGGAGGTCGGCGGCCTCCAGGTAGAGCCATTCACCCTCGGCCAGACTGGCCAGGGGCGCTTCGCCCAGGGCGAGTCCGCCGAAGCCGTGGCGGTGCAGGTGCTCGACATGGTTACCCGCGGCAGCGATCATGCGCTTCACCACGTGGTACTTGCCCAGGTCGAGGCTCATTTCCAGGGTGTATTCGTCGAGCAGTCGGGCCGTGAGGGCCTGCACCGGCCTGGGTTCGTCGAGCAGGCTGACCCCGCTGAGCAGGCTGTGCAGCAGGGCCTCGTTGCCCGCTTCGGCCAGTCTGGCCCGGTAAACCTTGGGGACATGCTTCTTGGGAGAAGACAGGGTGTGGATGAAGGCGCCGTCGTCGGAGAACAGCAGCAGCCCGGTGGTGTCCACGTCCAGCCTGCCGACGCTCTGCACATTGCGGGTCACGAGCGGGTGGGGCAGCAGGGAGTAAACACTGCGGTGATGCTTGGGTTCGTGGGAGCACTCGAAGCCGGCGGGCTTGTGGAGAGCCACGTAGGTCTTCTCCCGGTAGGTCCAGGTTTCACCTTCCACTTCGAAGACGAGACCGGTGGTGGGTATGTCAGCGTCCGGTTCATCGATGATGTGACCGTCGATGCGGACTTTGCCCAGCTCGACAAGCTGCCGGCACTGGCGGCGGCTGCCGAAGCCCTGGTTTTGAAGAATGCGTTCAAGTTTCACGGGGGACTGGCTTGTCTGAAGATTCAACCGTCCATTATCGACCTTAGAGGTCTCCTGCGCCAAGGAAGAGTGAGGTCCCTTTCCGGGGCCGGATGTGATTTCCTTGGGGCGGTTTGTGACAAAATTTAAAGAAACGCCGGGAGAGTCGACGATAATGCGGCGCGCCAACCCTGGCCCCCGTTTTACGGAGTGACTCCTTGAGCTTGTCCCGATCCCTTGCCGGCACATGTGTTCCCGTGGCCTGGTCCTTCTTCCCCACTGGGGCAAATCCGTCTGCCATTGCGGTCCTGCGGAGCATCTGATGGGGGGCGCAGCACAGCCGGCCACCCCGGCCGCCAGGGATTTTTCTGCCGCCTGCCTTTTTGCTGGAGAGTTGCTGGCGCTCCTCCGCGTCGTCCAGCGCCATCGGGGCCTGTGCGCCGGGCCAGGCGGCGTCCCGGAGCCCGGTCCGGCCCGGGCTGCGGCGGTGAACGTGGGGCGGGCCCTGGCGCGTTGCCAGAAGACCTCTGCCAGCCTGCCGCCTTGCCGGCAGGAGCAGGCCTTTCTGGCAACCCTGGCGGCCGACTGGCGGGCCCTCCGGGATCATTGGCCCCGGCTGCTGCCAGAGCAGGTCTTCCTGCGTCACACCCGTCTCATCGGTGAGCTCCTGCGGCAGGTGGAGAAGCTGGCCCAGCACTGGCCGGGGGTGGATCAACGGGGTCACAGCCTGACCACCTATGCTTGTCATCTACCCGCCCTGGCCGAGGCCCTGGGGCAGATCCGCGCCCTCGGCTGCGCCATTGCTGCAGAGGGGGGCTGTCCGCTCCTCAAGCGTACCCGGCTGCTTTATCTGTGCTCCGAGGTCCAGGCTCATCTGGGCGCGGCGCTGCAGGGCCAGGGGGAGGGGGCGCCGCCGATCGAGGCCCGGGTCGCCCGCACTGCAGCCGAAGGGCTGGTTCATCGGGTCCGCGCCGAGTTCCTGCAGGACCGGGTGGCGTATCCGGTTGCCGAGTTTTACCGGGGAGCCACCGAGGCCATCGATGCCGTGTTCACCTGGATTGAACTGATGGCGGCCGTGTGGATGGAAGGAGTGCCCGAGTGAGCCCCTGCCGGTGCACCCATCTGCGCCTCGCCACCACCGGGGGACTGTCCGACCCGGTCGATC
>NZ_JAQUVG010000131.1 GCF_028693495.1 Zoogloea sp.
AAAACCGTTGTTTTGTATTTTGTGCCAGGCTAATATCTGAGCCATACATTTTGAGCCAGAAAGAAGCCCGCCATGTCCGCCATCGTCGCCTATGCCCGCGTCTCGACCGATGACCAAACCTGCGAGAACCAGCGCCGCACCATTTCGGCTCGCTACGCCGTGGCGAAGTGGTTTACCGATGACGGGGTGTCGGGTGCGATCGCGGCGACCGAGCGCCCATCCATGACGGCCCTGCTGGCCTACGTGCGGGAGGGTGACGTTGTGATCGTTGCCGCAATCGACCGACTCGGGCGCAACACGATTGACGTGCTCTCGACCGTCGAAGCCCTGAAGGCCAAGGGCGTGTCCGTGGTTTCGATGCGGGAAGGCTTCGACCTGGCCACGCCCGCCGGAAAGCTGATGCTGACCATGCTTGCCGCGGTGGCGGAGCTGGAACGGGAAAACCTCAAGGCCCGCCAGCTCGCCGGACTGGAGCGCGCCAAGGCCGAAGGGAAGGCCCTGGGGCGGTCAAAGAGCATTGACGATGCCGCCGTCTGCGCCTGGCGTGCCGAGAACTCTGCCAGCATCAAGGCGACGGCGGAGCACTTCGGCATTTCGGCTGCGAGTGTGAAGCGGGCTTGTTCGAAGTGACCGGGCTTTGAATTCCACGAAACGGCCCCGGGGTGGGGGTAACATGCGGCCCTCTTTTGTTCCCTGTCCCGGGCTCTTCGGGGCGGTCAATTCTGAATCGGGGTACAAATGGGGGTAGGATCCCAACTCAACACATATAAATCAATTAAATTACAATGGTTTATGTGTTTAATTTCATTCCTGTCGGGGGACCAGGAAACCGTCTCAGACTGAATCAAAGAAAGCGCTAAAAGCCCGCAAATGCGGGCTTTTTTGTTTTTGGACGTATGGCAAATGCCACCCAGTCGCGCGTGTTCTGGGGGTATATTTCGACTCCCCGAGCTGAGGTGCACTACATTTTCCGCATTAGCTGCACAAAACAAAGGCTTTACTCCGTTCGCTGTGACCAACTTTTATGGCAAGACGTGCAACAAAAAGCCGGCATTTCAGCCGGCTTTTTGCATCTGCGGGAACACGCACCGTCTCAGTGCTTCACCACTTCCCCCTTGTCTGCAACCTCAGCTGGCTTGGCTACGGCAACCTCACCTGCCGGGACATCCGGAAGGGGCTCGGGCTTGCGCTCGAGGGCATGTTCGAGAACCTGGTCAATCCACTTGACCGGGATGATCTCCAGCTCGTTCTTGACGTTATCCGGAATATCCGTCAAATCCTTGACGTTCTCCTCTGGAATCAGGGCCTTGGTGATGCCCCCACGTACTGCTGCAAGCAACTTCTCCTTGAGGCCACCGATGGGCAGCACCTCACCCCGCAGGGTGATTTCACCTGTCATGGCCACGTCACAACGAACAGGAATGCCCGTAAGCACGGAAACCAGTCCTGTGCAGATGGCAATGCCGGCGGACGGGCCATCCTTCGGGATTGCACCTTCCGGAAGGTGAATGTGGATGTCGGACTTCTGGTAGAAGTCCTCCTGGATTCCCAGTGACTTGGAACGCCGGCGAACCACGGACAGGGCGGCCTGAATGGATTCCTGCATGACCTCGCCGAGCTTGCCCGTAGTCATGATCTTGCCCTTGCCCGGCAAAGCCACCGCTTCAACCGTCAGCAATTCCCCTCCAACCTCGGTCCAGGCAAGACCCGTGACCTGGCCAATCTGGTTTTCCTTCTCGGCCACTCCGTACGTGTACTTGCGGACGCCCAGGTATTTGTCGATATTCTTGGAATTGACCACAACCTTCGTCTTGCGGTTACCGATCACCAGGGCCTTCACCACCTTGCGGCAGACCTTGGACACTTCCCGCTCCAGACCACGCACCCCCGCCTCCCGGGTGTAGAAGCGGACGATGTCCCGGATTGCATCCTCGGTGACGGACAATTCCTCACGCTTGATTCCGTTGTTCTTCATCTGCTTCGGAACAAGATAGCGTTCGGCGATATTCACCTTCTCGTCCTCGGTATAACCGGACAGGCGGATCACCTCCATCCGGTCCAGTAACGGCGCCGGGATGTTGAGGGTGTTGGCGGTGGCCACGAACATCACGTCGGACAGGTCGTACTCGACTTCGATGTAGTGGTCCACGAAGGTGGAGTTCTGCTCCGGGTCGAGCACCTCGAGCAGCGCCGACGACGGATCACCGCGGAAGTCCTGGCCCATCTTGTCCACTTCGTCCAGAAGGAACAGGGGATTGCGGACAGCCACCTTGGACATGTTCTGCAGAATCTTGCCCGGCATGGAACCGATATACGTGCGCCGGTGGCCGCGGATCTCGGCCTCGTCGCGCACGCCGCCGAGGCTCATGCGCACGAACTTCCGGTTGGTTGCACGCGCCACCGACTGACCCAGAGATGTCTTGCCGACCCCCGGAGGGCCCACCAGGCACAGGATCGGGGCCTTGAGCTTGTCTACACGCTGCTGTACGGCAAGATATTCGAGGATGCGCTCCTTGACCTTCTCGAGGCCATAGTGCTCGGTATCGAGGACCTTTTCGGCTTCGGCCAGATCCTTGCTGATGCGCGACTTCTTCTTCCAGGGAAGTCCCACCAGCGTTTCGATGTAGTTACGCACCACGGTGGCTTCGGCAGACATCGGCGACATCAGGCGCAGCTTCTTGAGTTCAGCCTGGGCCTTGGCCGCAGCCTCCTTGGTCATGCCGGAGGCCTTGATCTTCTTCTCCATCTCTTCAAGGTCAGCACCCTCCTCGCCTTCCCCAAGTTCCTTCTGGATCGCCTTGACCTGCTCGTTCAGGTAGTACTCCCGCTGGCTCTTCTCCATCTGGCGCTTGACCCGGCCACGGATGCGCTTTTCCACCTGAAGGATGTCGAGCTCGGTTTCAAGCTGGCTGAGAAGCCGCTCGAGACGCTCGCCTGCATCGAACATCTCGAGGATTTCCTGCTTCTGCTCAAGCTTGAGGGGCAGGTGGGCGGCAATGGTATCTGCCAGCCGGCCCGGCTCTTCTATGCCGGAAAGCGAGCTCAGGATCTCCGGCGGGATCTTCTTGTTCAGCTTAACGTACTGGTCGAACTGACTGATGATGGCCCGACGCATGGCCTCAACCTCGTTGTTCGGGGCCTCTGCCGGCGGAAGCGGCTGAGCCTTGGCAACGAACAGGGTACGCAGATCCTCGACTGATAGTACCCGGGCACGCTGAACACCCTCGACGAGCACCTTCACGGTACCGTCGGGCAGTTTGAGCATCTGGAGAATGTTGGCAATACAACCGAGGTCGTAAAGATCCTCGGCGGAGGGTTCGTCCTTGGCAGCAGATTTCTGCGCCACGAGCAGGATGCTCTTGCCCGCCTCCATGGCGTTCTCAAGCGCCTTGATGGACTTGGGGCGACCCACGAACAGGGGAATCACCATGTGGGGGAACACCACCACGTCGCGCAGGGGCAGCAGCGGAAGTTCGATCTGTTCTTCGGGGAGGTCAAGCGTGCTCGACATGATTTTTCCTTTAAAGGCACTAAGGCCCCATATGGGGCCCTAGAGACATCAATTCAAGCAGGTCCTGCCAAAAACTTCTGCCTGATTTCAGTTGGAGCCGGAGACCTTGGGTTGATCAGCGTAGATCAGGATCGGCTTGGTGCCGCCGTCGATCATGCCTTCATCAATCACCACCTTGGAGACATTCTCCATGGAGGGAAGTTCGTACATGGTATCGAGCAGCGTGCCTTCGAGAATCGAACGCAGACCCCGGGCACCCGTTTTGCGTTTGAGCGCCTTGCGCGCGATGGCCTGCAACGCAGTCGGACGAACCTCCAGTTCGACGCCTTCCATCGAGAAGAGTTTCTGGTATTGCTTGATCAGCGCGTTCTTGGGCTCCACAAGAATCTGGATCAGGGCTTCCTCATCCAGTTCCTGCAAGGTTGCCACCACAGGCAGACGGCCAATCAGTTCGGGGATCAGGCCGAACTTGATTAGATCGCCTGGCTCGACCTCCCGCAGGGCCTCGGAGACACTACCATTCTCACGGCTCTTTACTTCAGCGCCAAAGCCGATGCCGACCTTTTCGGTGCGGTTACGGATAACCTTTTCGAGACCATCGAAGGCTCCACCACAAATGAACAGGATATTGGTGGTATCCACCTGAACGAAATCCTGATTCGGATGCTTGCGCCCTCCCTGGGGCGGAACCGACGCGATGGTGCCTTCGATCAGCTTGAGGAGAGCCTGCTGTACCCCCTCGCCCGATACGTCCCGGGTGATCGACGGATTGTCGGACTTACGCGAAATCTTGTCGATTTCGTCAATATAAACAATACCCTGCTGAGCCTTGTCGACTTCGTAATCGCACTTCTGGAGCAGCTTCTGAATGATGTTCTCGACGTCTTCGCCCACGTAACCGGCTTCGGTCAGAGTGGTGGCATCAGCCATCACAAAGGGCACATTGAGCAAACGTGCCAGGGTTTGAGCCAGCAGAGTCTTTCCAGAGCCAGTAGGACCTACCAGCAGGATGTTGCTCTTGGAAAGCTCGACCTCGTCGTGGGTCTTGGAGAGGTGACGCAGACGCTTGTAGTGGTTGTAGACCGCCACCGACAAGATGCGCTTGGCTGGGCTCTGGCCGATCACATACTGATCGAGGATCGCGCTGATCTCCTTGGGGGATGGCAGCTCACCCTTTGCTCCTTTGGCCACGGCACCGGTATCCGCGTTGATTTCATCGCGGATGATGTCGTTGCACAGCTCGATGCACTCATCGCAGATGAACACGGAGGGGCCCGCAATAAGCTTGCGGACCTCATGTTGGCTCTTGCCGCAGAACGAGCAATACAGGAGCTTCTCGCCGCTCGTTTTCTTGTCCGCCATTACTGACCTTTCACTGAATACGGAGTGTTGCGGGGCACTGCTCAGGCCACGTCGGCACGGCTGGTCAGCACCTTGTCGACGATACCGTAACGCATCGCTTCCTCGGCGGACATGAAGTTGTCCCGGTCGGTATCGCGCTCGATCTGCTCGACACCCTGGCCGGTATGCCGGGCCAGCATGTCGTTGAGCTTGGCACGCAGGGAAAGGATCTCCCGGGCGTGAATTTCGATGTCGGAAGCCTGACCCTGAAAGCCCCCCAGAGGCTGGTGAATCATGATCCGGGAGTTGGGCAGCGAGAAACGCTTGCCCTTCTCGCCGGCGGCAAGCAGGAAGGCGCCCATGCTGGCCGCCTGCCCGATGCACAGGGTGCTCACGTTCGGCTTGATGAACTGCATGGTGTCGTAGATCGCCATGCCTGCCGTTACGGATCCACCAGGAGAGTTGATGTAGAAATAAATGTCCTTATCCGGATTTTCCGACTCAAGGAACAGCAGCTGGGCGACGATCAGGTTGGCGGTCACATCATTGACCGGCCCTACCAGAAACACCACCCGCTCTTTCAGCAGGCGCGAATAGATGTCGTAGGAACGCTCTCCACGACCGCTCTGTTCGACAACCATCGGAATCAGGCCGAGGCCGACCGGATCCCACTCACTACGGGAGAACGAGGGTGTCAAGGGATTCATGTATCGTCGCTTTCTGCGCTTGTTGTTAGGCTGCGTTGCCCATCAGTTCGTCAAAGGAAGTGGTCACGTCGGTGGTCTTGGCATTGCCGACAACCCACTCCACCACATTGTCTTCAATCACCAGTGCTTCGGCCTGGGCCAGGCGCTGGGGCTGGCTGTAGTACCAGCTGACCACTTCGGACGGATCTTCATAGCTGGCAGCGAAGTCTTCGATGATGGCACGGATCTGCTCGGGCTTGGCGTGCAGTTCCTTGGTCTTCACCAGTTCAGACATGATCAGACCGAGCTTGACACGGCGGGTTGCCTGCTCACCAAACCAGGCGGACTCGATGGGCAGGTCCTTGGTCTGCATGCCCCGGGCAGCGAAATCACGCTTTGCATTCTCAGCCAGCTGGGCCGACTCCTGCTCCACCAAGGCCTTCGGCACTTCGATCGGATGGGTTTCGATCAGCACGTTCATCACGCGCTCCTTGAGCCGGGACTGAATACGGCGCTTGACCTCACGCTCCAGGTTGGCCTTGACCTCTTCACGCATCTTGACCACGTCGCCATCAGCCACACCGAGGGACTTGGCGAACTCGGCATCGATTTCCGGCAGCCTGGGTTCTTCGACGGCCTTGACGTTAACATCGAACTCGACGGTCTGACCGGCAAGATTGGCGGCGTGGTAATCCTCGGGGAAAGTCATGTTGAAGGTCTTGCCCTCGCCCGCCTTCAGGCCGGTCGCAGCGACTTCGAAGTCCTTCAGCATCTGGCCACCGCCGATGACAAAGGGAAAGTCCGCGGCCTTGCCGCCTTCGAATTCGACACCATCCTTGCGGCCGGTGAAGTCCACCACCACACGATCACCGTCCTGGGAGGCACGCTCAACAGCGGTAAAGGTGGTGCGCTGCTTGCGCAGGACATCCAGGGTCTTGTCCACTTCAGCTTCGGTCACTTCGAACTGGGGACGCTCCAGCTGCTGGCCGCTCACGTCACCGATCACGATCTCGGGATAGACTTCGAAGACCGCCGTGAATTCGAGCACGCCCTCGGCCGCAGCCTCCTTCGGCTCGATGCTGGGATAGCCGGCGACGCGCAGGTTCTGGGCACGGACGGCTTCGCCGAGCGCTTTTTCAACGGCAGCGCCGATGGCCTCGGAGCGGGCTTGCGGACCGTAGTTCTGGGCCACCATCCGGAACGGGACCTTGCCTGGACGGAAGCCGGGCATCTTGACGGTGCGGGCCATCTTCTTCAGACGGTTTTCCACATCCTGATCGATCTCGGCCAGCGGCACGGACATGTCGATACGGCGCTCCAGCGCGCTAACGGTAACCTGATTGCTCATGAAAGATTCCTGATCGGTCTAGACAAAAACGCCCCACGAACATCACAGCCGACCCATGCAACCGATGCGCCAGATGCTGCTTCCCGTCCGTGCAGTCGTCGGAAAAACCTTTAGTCTACCACAGGGCTTGTTGTTGCTCGCAGCCCCTGCATGGCTTCGCCGTCTCCGGGCAGAGCGCCTGAAGGATGG
>NZ_JAQUVG010000132.1 GCF_028693495.1 Zoogloea sp.
ATGATAAAGCCTTTTTTGAGGTAAATCATGAATCCGGTTTTTATATTTCTTTTCGCTCTTCTGCTCATCCTGCTGATTCGGATGGGGAGTGGGTCTACCTGTATCTGCTGATTGAATTCCAGAGTACGGTTGATGCCTGGATGGCTGTGCGGATGATGACTTATGTTGGTCTGCTGTATCAGGACCTGATTCGCCGGGGTGAGGTGCTGCCGGAGCGGAAGCTGCCGCCGGTGTTGCCGATCGTGCTTTATAACGGGGACGCAAGATGGAGTGCGGCGACCGACATTGCGGCGTTGATCCCGAAGGCTCCGGGGCTGGTGGCAAGATTCCTGCCGAAGCTGGAATACCTGCTGATCGACGAGAACCAGTACAGCGAGGCGGAACTGTCCGGGCTGAAGAACCTGGTGGCGGCGATCATTCGTTTCGAGCACCCGGAAAACGAACAGGCGCTGCTGGGGCTGATTGATTTTGTAAACGAGTTGCTGGATGGCAAGCCTGAGCTCAAGCGTATTTTTGCGATCTGGATCCGTGCGTTACTCTTGCGTCAGAGCGGACAAAGCCTGGCGCTCCCCAAGGTGCGCGATTTGAAGGAGTTGAAAATGAACCTGACACAGCGGTTTGATCAGTGGGCCCAGAAGCACCAGCAGCAGGGTATCGAGCAGGGCGAAGCCCGTGCCCTCCAGAAGCTGCTGACCAGGCGCTTTGGGGCTTTGCCGGGCGAGCTCGTGGCCAGGATCGGCGCGGCTCCGGTGGCGCAGATCGATGTCTGGATGGAGCGTGTTCTGGATGCGGGGAGTCTGGATGAGGTCTTCCGTCCGTGAGATGGGTCTCCTGCACGCTTGCCCAGGGGCGACTCAAGCCTCGGATCTGGATCCGGATGGCCATGCCTGCGGGTAGATGAGCAGGTATTTATTTGTACTGTCAAAAACGGGTGCGCGATAATGCGTGCCCGTTGTCATTTGTGTCCGGGGCTTTCCGGCTTGCGGCATTCAAGGATCGTGTTATGGCTAAAGGAATGATTCTGGCGGCTGGCCAGGGAACGCGGGTGCGCCCGCTCACCAAGAATGTGCCCAAGCCGATGGTGCCGATCTTGGGCAAGCCCTTGATGGAGTATCTGGTTGAGCATCTGGCCAAGCATGAGGTGCGCCAGATCATGGTGAACGTGGCGTTCAACCACTACAAGATCGAAAACTTTTTTGGGGATGGCCGGCGCTGGGGCGTGGAGATGGGCTATTCCTACGAGGGGCTGCGTGACCACGGCGATATTGTGCCCAAGCCCCTGGGGTCGGCGGGGGGGATGCGGCGTATCCAGGATTTTGGCGGGTTCTTTGATGAAACCACCCTGGTGCTGTGTGGGGATGCGGTTGTCGATCTGGACATTACGGCGGCCCTGGCGGAGCACAAGGCCAAGGGGGCGCTGGCCAGCGTGGTGACCGTGGAGGTGCCCCTGGAGCAGGTGAAGAACTATGGGGTGGTGGTGGCCGATGAGGCGGGCCGCATTCAGTCCTTTCAGGAAAAGCCCCGGCCCGAGGAGGCCCTGTCGCGGCTGGCCAGTACCGGCATCTATATTTTTGAGCCCGAGGTGTTGCAGTACATTCCGGAGGGGGTGGAGTACGACATCGGCAGCCAGCTGTTTCCCAAGCTGGTGGAACTGGGGGTGCCCTTTTATGCCCAGCGCCAGGAGTTCAACTGGATCGATATTGGCCGGCTGACGGATTATTGGGATGTGCTGCAGCGCGTGCTGCGGGGGGAGGTGGCCCAGATGCACATGCCGGGCAAGGAGATCCGGCCGGGGGTTTGGGTGGGCTTGAACACGTCGGTGGCCTGGGACAGCGTTCAGGTGGTGGGGCCGGTGTATATCGGGTCGAATGTGCGTATCGAGCCTGGTTCCTCTGTGATTGGGCCTGCCTGGATTGGCCACGGCAGTCATCTTCGGGCGGGCTGCCGGGTGGAAAAGAGCATTCTGTTCGACTACACGCGGGTGGGGGAGGGGATGCGCTTTACCGAGAAGATCCTGTCGCCCCAGTATTGCGTGGACCGTAACGGGGATGCGGTATATGTGGGGGATGATGCCTGCGTCCTGCGCTGGGGTGATGCGCGCGCCTGATTTTTTCGCGCGTTGTTGTAGGGCCGAAGGGATTTCGGCCATTACGGTTGATGAATTATGTCTAACATGACTTCTCCCGCCTGGCGGGCTTTGGTGGAACATCGGTGTGCGGTGGGTAACCGCCATTTGCGGGCGCTGTTTGCCGAGGATCCGGCGCGGTTCTCGCGCCTGTCGGTCAAGCTGGATGATGTGCTGGTGGATTTTTCCAAGCAGCGTATCGATGCGCGCACCCTCAAGCTCTTGATCGATCTGGCTGAAACGGCGGATCTGCGGGGCTGGCGGGCCAGGCTGTTTGCGGGAGAGCAGATCAACGTGAGCGAGGGGCGGGCGGTGCTGCATCCGGCCCTGCGTTATCTCAAGCTCGATGCGTTTCCGTCGCCCCAGTTTGATGTGATGCCCGAGGTGCGCGAGGTGCGTTCCCAGATGCGGGCGTTTTCAGAAAAGCTGCGGGCGGGGTTGTGGCGGGGGTTTTCGGGTGAGGCGATCCGGGATGTGGTGAACATCGGGATTGGCGGTTCGGATCTGGGGCCCAAGATGGTGGTGGGGGCGTTGTCGTCCTACCAGCGGCGGGGTTTGCGGATGCATTTCGTGTCGAACCTGGACAGTGCCCATCTGGCGCCCCTACTGGATTCCCTGGATCCGCGTTCTACCCTGTTTGTGGTAGCGAGCAAGACCTTTTCTACCCAGGAAACCATGCGTAATGCCCTGACCGCCCGGGAGTGGTTGTGTGCGGCGGCGGGGCGGGATGCGGAGCGGGCCTTGCCCCTGCATTTTGTGGCGGTGAGTTCGGCGCTCGAGAAGGCGGCGGCGTTTGGGCTCCCCCCCGAAAACGTGTTCCGCATGTGGGATTGGGTGGGTGGGCGTTATTCCCTGTGGTCGGCGGTGGGCCTGCCCATTGCGCTGGCCATCGGGATGAATGGTTTTGAGCGTTTGCTGGCGGGGGCCGAGGCCATGGATCGCCACTTTCGGGAGGCGCCCCTGGAACGCAACCTGCCGGTGCTGATGGCCCTGATCGGGGTGTGGAATACCAATTTTCTGGGGGCCAGCACCAGCGCGGTGCTGCCCTACCACGAGTCCCTGCGGTTTTTGCCGAGCTTTTTGCAGCAGCTGGAGATGGAGTCCAATGGCAAGACGGTGGGGCGCGATGGCCTGCCGCTGGCCTGTCAGGCCAATCCCATTGTGTGGGGCGAGATTGGTTCCAATGGTCAGCACGCGTTCTTCCAGCTGCTCCACCAGGGGGGCTGGCTGGTGCCCAGCGATTTCATCGCCACGGCCCAGAGTGATTACCCGCTGCCGGGCCATCAGGCGCCGTTGATGGCCAACTTTCTGGCTCAGAGCGCTGCGCTGGCCTTTGGCAAGACCGAAGCGGAGGCCCGGGCCGAGCTGCAGGGGGCGGGGATTCCCGACAGCCAGATGGCGGCCCTGTTGCCCCACAAGGTGTTTGCCGGCAATCAGCCCTCCACCACCATCATTCTGCCCCGCATGGACCCGTACAACCTGGGTATGCTGGTGGCGCTCTATGAGCACAAGGTGTTTGCGCAGGGGGTGGTGTGGGGGATCAACTCCTTTGATCAGTGGGGGGTGGAGCTCGGCAAGCAACTCGCCGGCCGCCTGCTCCCCGCCCTCCAGGGGGAGGCCCCCACCACCGGGCTGGACCCGTCCACGGTCAACCTGATCGCCTGGTGCCGGGAACACGGGGATTTTTAAAGGCTCGCCTGCCCAGGGGCGGATGGGTTTGTAGCCGCCGCTGGGGTGGGCTCCACGTCCTGGGGTTCTGTGCCGATGGGTAGCCACACGGTAAAGGTGGTTCCCCGCCCCAGCTCGCTTTCCACCTGCAGGCGGCCATGGTGGCTTTCAACAATGCCGTAGGACAGGGACAGGCCCAGGCCGGTGCCCTTGCCGACGGGCTTGGTTGTGAAGAACGGGTCGAAGATGCGCTTCAGGTGCTCTGGTGCAATGCCGGTCCCTGTGTCGGAAACCGCGATGAAAACCTCATCTCCCTGACACCCGGTGGAGAGGGTGATGTCTCCCCGTTCGGGAATGGCGTGGGCCGCGTTGACCAGCAGGTTCAGGAAGACCTGGTTCAGTTGAGAGGGGTTGCAAAAAACCGGCGGCAGATCTCCGTATTTCTTGATCAGGTTGCATTTGTACTTGAGCTCGTTCCTGACGATATTGAGGGTGAGATCCAGCCCCTTGTGCACATCGGCCCATTGGAATCCTGCTTCACCTACATGGGAAAATGCTTTCAGGTCTGCAACGATCTGGGTGACACGCGCCAGGCCCTCCCGCGATTCCTGCATCAAGGAGAAGATGTCCGTGCGGAGGAACTCGAAGTCTGCCTGCTGCTTCAGGGCGTGTACGGCGGCCTTTCCTGCCTGCTGTGCCCCGGTGTCTGCTTCCGCTGCTTCGTAGGCTGAAATCACTGCAAAAACCTCCTGCAGATACCCCTCCAGGGTGCCCATGTTGGAGGAGACGAAGCCGATCGGGTTGTTCAGCTCATGGGCCACACCTGCTGCGAGCTGGCCGATGGAGGCCATTTTTTCGGACTGCAGCAAATGCAGGTGGGCTTCTTCGAGTTTTTTGTTGAGGGCGACCGCTTCGGCCAGCGCACGATTCAAGGCTTCCGAGGCGGTCTTCTGCTGGTCGATGTCGCGCACTACGGCAAGCGCTAGGCGCTTGCCGGCCAGCTGAAAGGGTTTCAGGGTGACTTCAACCCAGAACTCGCGGCCGGAGCGGGTTTTGGCCTGCCACTCAAAGGTGATCCAGCCGCCTTGATTGGCCGTCTGGAGGTAGCTCTTGACCGAATCGGATACATACGGGGTGCCGTTGGCGCTGAGCTGTTCCACATGGAGGGCCAGCAGCTCGTCGCGGGTGTGGCCATACAGCTGGCAGGCACTCGCGTTGACGTCGAGGATTTGGCCGGTCTGGGTGTCCTGGATGAGGATGGCGTCGCTGATGGTCTCGTAGACGGCCTGGAATTTTGCGGCGGCCTCCTGCAGGGCGGCATCCAGGCGCTTTCGTTCAGAAATATCCCGGGCGATACTGGAGGCGCCAAAGAGCCGGCCGTCCTGATCGATCAGGGGCGACACGGTGATCGAAATATCGATGAGCTGCCCATCCTTGTTTTGCCGGACCGTCTCGAAATGGTCCACACGTTCGCCCCGCGCAATGCTTTCCAGAATGGCGGTTTCGTCGTTGACTCTGTCCTCAGGGATGAGCAGGTGCATTGAGCGGCCGATGATCTCTTCCGCGCCATAACCAAAAATACGCTCGGCCCCCGCGTTCCAGCTGGTAATGATTCCGTCGAGGGTCTTGCTGGTGATGGCGTCGTCCGTTGAATCGACGATCGCCTTGAAGGCAAGCAGGGACTGCTCGGTCTTCTTGCGCTCGCTGATGTCGATGAAGGTGACCACCGCGCCGGTGATCTGGTGGTTGAAGATGATCGGGTAAGACCAGTATTCGGCCGGAAACCCGCTGCCATCCTTGCGCCATAAGTATTCATCGACCACATGGGTTCCCTTGCCACGCTGAAAAGCCTGGAAAATCCGGCAGTCTTCCACCGGGAAAGGGTCGCCGCCCGGCAGGGTGTGGTGAATGAGCGCGTGCATGTCGCGCCCCTGCAGCTCCTCGTGACTGGCATAGCCCAGTAGCTGCAGGCCGGCTTTATTGCTGAAGGTGCAGCAGCCATTCAGGTCGATTCCGTAGATGCCCTCCGCGGTCGAATCCAGGATCAGGCGGAACATTTCCCGGTCGGCCTGCGCCTCCGCTTTGGCTTCGGCCATGGCCTGCCTGTCGGATTCGGCGGCATCCCGTACGTGTTCAAGCTCCCGGGTTCGCGTCTCGACTTCCCGGCGCAGCAGCAGCGGTTGTCTGAAAAGGAGATGCCCTGCAAAACTGATCAGCAGGCTTGCCAGCAGCGCGGCAGCGAGTTTTCCGAGCAATCCCGGGTAGTCGTACCACGTGTTGGCGGGCTCCAGCGAGAGCGTCCATTCACCGTTGGGCACATCAAAGGAGAAATCATGGCCGTGCAATGGGCTGGATAAAAAGAAGTGGTGGGCGCCGGAGGAGGGGCCTGGCCCGGAGCCGGCAAAAACTTCTGGCTGACCCGTTTCCTGATTCTTGCGCCACAGGGCAAAGCGGTAGCCCTTGTCGCTCAGGCGCTGGGTCGATACTTCCTTGAGCAGATCATCAATGTTGATCACCACATTGGCGAAGCCCCAAAAGCGCGTCTTCCCGCCGGCAAGGCTGAGAAAGACCGGCAGGTGGCCAACAACGCCATGGCCGCCCTGGCTCAGCTTGAAAGGCCCGGCCAGCGTGAGCTGACGGGTCTTGAGCGCCAGGCGGGCTTCCGCAGCGTGCTGCTCATCCTTCAGCACGTCATGGCCGATGGCCTTCTCGTTACCCGCCAGGGGAGCAATTTTCTGTACGACGCCATTGGGGGCCAGTTGCAGGGAGCCGACTTCACCGGTGAATGCCAGGATCTGGCTGGCCACCTGTTCGAAATCGTCGATTTTCCCGTTGCCCTGGCGCACCAGGGCGGCCAGGGCGTAAGTGGCCGACAAGCCACGGTTGAGGTGCTGCTGGATCTGGCTGCCCTGATCGGTCGTGGCCTCGATCAGATCGTGTCGCAGGTGTTCGATGCGTATCCGCTCGCTCATCCCCACCAGGACCAGACCCACGGCGAACGAGAGACAGAACAGCAGGAGGGTTTTCGCCCAGGGCCGACCGGGTGCAGGGAGAGGCTGGCTGGTTGGGTTCATGG
>NZ_JAQUVG010000028.1 GCF_028693495.1 Zoogloea sp.
CCACGATGCGTTCGCGATTGTTGTCGAAGATCTCCGAGAACACCGACACCTCCCGTGGCGTGGTGCCATCGTCCAGCAGCACGAAGGCGATCTTGCCCCGGGCGGTCATCTTGGCCCGCACCTCCATCACCACCCCCGCCATGGTGACGGGATCCCGGGAGGGCTCCACGTGGGCCAGGGTCCGACGGACGAAACGCCGTACCTCGTCCCGGAACGCATTGAAGGGATGACCCGACAGGAAGAAGCCGATGGCCAGCTTCTCTTCCTTGAGCTTCTCCCGTTCGCCCCAGGGGCGGACCTTGACGTAATCGACCATCGGCGCCGCCACCTCGCCGGGAATGTCGAAGAGCCCACCCTGGAGGGCATTGGCCGCAATCTGGTCGGCTGCCTCGATGGCAATGCCGACACTGGCCAGCAGTTTGTGACGGTCGGCCGGCTGCACCGGGTCCAGGGTATCGAAGGCGCCGGCACGCACCAGCGCCTCGATGACCCGCCGGTTGGCCATGCGCTTGTCCACCCGGCAGCAGAAATCGAAGAGATCCTTGAAGGGGCCACCGGATTCACGGGCGGCCAGGATGGCCCGCACCGCCGGCTCGCCCACCCCCTTCACGGCACCGAGGCCGTAGCGGATGGTCTTGGCGTCGGTCGGCACGAACCGGTAGTCGGACTGGTTCACGTCCGGCGGCAACACCACGATGCGGTTGGCAATCGTGTCTTCGTAGAAGATCTTGATCGTGTCGGTGTTGTCCAGGTCCGAGGACATGGTGGCCGCCATGAAGGCGGCGCAGTGATAGGCCTTGAGCCATGCGGTGTGATAGGTGACCACCGCGTAGGCTGCCGTGTGCGACTTGTTGAAGCCGTACTCGGCAAACTTGGTCATCAGGTCGAAGAGCTGCTCGGCGAGGGCCGGATCGTAGCCCTTCTGCCTGGCCCCCGCCGCGATCGTTTCCCGGTGCTTGGCCATCTCCTCGGGCTTTTTCTTGCCCATCGCCCGGCGCAGCATGTCAGCACCACCGAGGGTATAGCCGCCGATGATCTGGGAGATCTGCATGACCTGCTCCTGGTACACGATCACCCCGTAGGTGGGCTCCAGGCAGGCTTTCAGATCCGGGTGAAAATAGTCGATCTCCTGCTGGCCCTTCTTGCGCAGGATGAAGTCATCCACCATCCCCGAGCCCAGCGGGCCGGGCCGGTAGAGGGCCAGCACGGCGATGATGTCCTCGAAACGGTCGGGGGCGAGCTTCTTCAGGAGCTTCTTCATGCCCTCCGATTCCACCTGGAAGATCGCGGTGGTGTTGGCCTCCCGGAGAATCTGGTAAGCCGCCTGGTCTTCGAAGCCCAGGCTCATCAGGTCGGGCCGGCTGCCCGTGAGGCGCTCCACGTATTCAAGGGCCAGCTCGATGATGGTGAGGTTACGGAGACCCAGGAAGTCGAACTTGACGAGGCCCACCGCCTCCACGTCGTCCTTGTCGAACTGGGACACCGGGGTGGCGTCCTCCCCGTCGGCGATGTAGAGCGGACAGAAGTCGGTGAGCTTGCCCGGGGCGATCAGCACGCCCCCGGCGTGCATGCCGACGCCGCGGGTCAGGCCTTCGAGGGGCTCGGCGAGGCTCCACAGCTCCTGGATCGACTCGCCGTCGCTGGAGTCGCTCATCAGCTCGTTGATCTGCGGCTCCTGCTCGCGGGCGTCGGAGAGGGACAGGGGCTTGTTCTGCACCACCGGGATCAGCTTGGAGAGGCGGTCGCACAGGCCGTAGGGCAGATCCAGCACCCGGCCCACGTCGCGCACCACGGCCTTCGAGGCCATCGTGCCGAAGGTGGCAATCTGGCTGACGGCGTCCTTGCCGTAGCGCTCGCGCACGTACTCGATCACCCGGTAGCGGTTGTCCTGGCAGAAGTCGATGTCGAAGTCGGGCATGGAAACCCGCTCCGGGTTCAGGAAGCGCTCGAACAGCAGGGCATATTCGAGCGGATCCAGATCGGTGATGTTGAGGGAATAGGCCACCAGCGAACCGGCCCCGGAACCCCGCCCCGGGCCCACGGGCACACCATTGTTCTTGGCCCACTGGATGAAATCCGCCACGATCAGGAAGTAGCCCGGAAAGCCCATCTGCACGATGGTGTCGGTCTCGAACTTGAGGCGCTCCTCATAGCGCTGCCGCTGCCTCTCCCGTTCCTCCGGGTGGGGATACAGCTGCTGCAGACGCGCCTCGAGCCCCCGCTTGGCTTCGGCAATCAGGAAGTCATCGAGGGTCATCCCATCGGGGGTGGGGAAAAGCGGAAGGAAGTTCTTGCCCAGCTGGATCGTCAGGGAGCAGCGGCGCGCAATCTCGACGCTGTTTTCCAGGGCCTCAGGGATATCGGCGAAGAGCTCGCACATCTCTGCCTGGGTCTTGAAATACTGCTGCTCGGTAAATTCCTTGGGGCGGCGTTTGTCGGACAGCACGTAGCCCTGGGCAATGCACACCCGGGCCTCGTGGGCCTTGAAATCCTCGGGCCGGGTGAACTCGATGGGGTGGGTGGCCACCACCGGCAGATCCAGCCGGGAAGCCAGCTGCAGGGCTTCCCGGATGTAGGTCTCGGTGCCTGGATGCCCCGCCCGCTGGAGCTCGATGTAGAAGCCTCCGGGAAAACGAGCAGCCCAATCCGCCGCCAGTTGCTCGGCCATCCGGGTGTTGCCGTTGGCCAGGGCCTGGCCAATATCCCCGTCCTTCGCCCCGGACAGGCACAGCAGGTCACTGGCCGTCTCGGCGGTCAGCCATTCCCGGCGCATTTCGGCACGCCCCCGGTACTTGTTCTCCATGTAGGCCCGGGTGAGCAACTCGCACAACTGGCCGTAACCCTTGCGGTTCTTGCAGACCAGCAGCACCCGGCTGGGCTTGTCCCGGTCGGCATCGTGGGTCATCCAGGCATCCACGGCGCAGATCGGCTTGATGCCCTTGCTGCGGGCCGCCTTGTAGAACTTGACCATCCCGAACAGGTTGGTCAGATCGGAGATGCCCAGCGCGGGCATGCCATCGGCAGCCGCCCGGGCAATGGCGTGATCCACCTGCACGATCCCGTCAGAGATCGAATATTCAGTATGAAGGCGGAGATGGATGTAGCGGGGGGAGTGGAATTCAGACATCCCCGGATTCTAGTAGGGCCGGATTCATCCCGCCAGCGCGGGCTGCTCCGGATTGAAGCGGGCTTTCATAAGCTCATGAGCACATCACTTCGCCCGCGGCAGACGTTTGACCCCCTCGGCCACCGGCTTGACCTTGCCCTGGGCAAGCTGTTCTTCGCCATGTTGCAGGATGGCCTGCTGCGTTTTGGCCTCTGCATCCTGGCGAACCCAAGTGCCCACCACGACCTGCTCGGACTTCTTCATTCCTCGCTCAGCAAGCCGGCTTCCGACCAGAAATGATCGAAGTCATCGCCCACGCTCCAGCCCACGCCCTGCCCCAACTGGCGCACCCGGTCGAGCCTGGCCAGGAAAGGCGCCTGCTGCGCCTTGGGTAAGACCCGCACGTATTTCAGCGCCTGTTCGAACATTCGCACCAGCGCGTCATAGAAGCCTTCGTCGTCCATACCGCAACCGGCCAGAAAATCGAACACCTCCTCGCAGTAGAAAACCGCGAGTTCGGCCAAGCCTTCAGGCTGCCCCAGCGCCTTCCTGTAATCGCTGATGGCTTTCTTGGCCTTGCTGACCGAAATCGGGTTGCGCAAGTCCGGCGGATTGATCCAGCGGATGATCACATCCTTGTAGGGCTCCAGGGGGTCATCGCCCAAACCAAAACGGGCGTGCAGAAAAACCTTGTTGTCCTTGCTGGCGGCGTACAGGTCTTGCACCAGCCCCAGCAAACCGGCACGGTCGAAGTCGGCCAGCTTGGTTTTGACATCGCTCCAGCTCGGTGTGGCTTTGGTGGGTTTCTTCGTTGCCATGGGCTTTAGCCTTTGTCCGTGTCGGCTGCATCGCCGGATTCAATGCGCTCATCATCCATCACTTAGGCCTTGATGGTGAACTGTTCGATGATGCCTGTGGCCCATTTGCGGAACTGGACCGCGCGCTCGGAATTCACCTTGTAGCCCACCGCGATGATGGCGGGCAGGCTGAGCACGCCCATCATCTTCTGGGTCAGCCAGATGCTCTCGTCCGCGTACACAGCCTCCACCCCCCCTGACCGCTGGCGGCAACGAAGGTCAGGTACTCGGCCGCCGAGGATCGGACGAGGGAAACCTCGGATTTCTTGGGCGGCTGGGATGGTTTACCTGATTTCATGCCCGACCTCATTACGTAGCTGGACTTGCAAACAACTCATCGAGCTGCGGGTTGCTGGTGATCAGCAGCAGCTTCTTGATCTTGGCCGCCTGGTTGATTTCCAGGCGCGCGAAATGCTCGCCACCAGCCGAAGATTGCTTGCGGATCAGTTGGATGCGCCCGAATAACCCGCCGTGCTTTTCCGCAAACTTTGCCAGCCCGACGGCCTTCTCAAAGTTGTCACTCAAACTAGGGTCGTGGGGCTCCAGAATATCGATGGCGTATTCGCTACCGCTTTTGCGCACCACGACCAGATCCGGAAACATCGGACGCACGTCACCACCCGTTTCATACGGAATTTCGAGTGACCACGGCTTGCGATCCAGATTGCGCAACCAGCCGACCACTTCAGGCTTGGCCAGTTCTTCCTTCAATACCCCAGCCTCCCAACTGCCCAGCTCGGCGCGGAACTGGCCATTGCCTTCCACATACAGATGGCGCTCCCAGAGGGGATCGGTCGGCAGTCGTTTGAAGTCGATGGATGCAGGCAATTGCCATGGCACCTCGTTGGGCTTGGCCGTAGCCAGCCGCAACTTCTCGTAGTTGGTGCGCCGCTGCTCCTTGAGTTTGTAGATGGCCTTCTTGTGCTGGTCGTAAAGACCATCGAAGGCGGTTTCTGCCAACGATTCCAGCACTGCCATTTCTGCCGCGTTGCGTGCCAGGACGATGGCCTCGACCTTGACTTCCAACGCATCGCGATCGGCGTGAGCACGCCAATACTCCATTTGCAGGCCATGACTGAAGGCGCGTCCAGCTTCTTCAAACAGCCGATCAATGTCCACATCCGAGGCATCGATGTGATAGTCCGCCGTTGGCTCTGCCACACCCGTGCCGTTGTTGACAGCCAAGGTCCGCAGGCCAACCTGCGTGATCGCTTTGGCCGCAGCATCGAACTGGTCTGCCGCCTTGATCGCGGCGATCCGCTGCCCCATCCACTCAACAATCTGCTGCTTGGCGTGGCCCCAGGAGTCGTCATCAATCTCATCGATGGTCAGACTGCGCGAGATGGCCATATACCGGCGCAGTGGGCTTTGTGCCCGAGCGGCATTCACGCGGTAGGTGATCAATTCGTCGAGTGCCGCAAAGATGGACTCGCAGCCCTCGCGCCGCTTGAGTACCACCAAGTTGCGGCTAGAGCCCGTTTCGGCAGGCGGCACATCTTCGGCGTTGTGCAGCGAGGCCACCACGCTTTCCACGGCACCCGTATCGAAGTACGGTAAAAACAGATGCACATCGTTGAGTGCAGCATCTTTTTCGATACGGCGTGCCAGCGGTGTGCGCACCATCCGGCCCAGCAACTGGGCAATGTAGGTGTGATCTTCCGCACGGCGGAACGACATCATCACTTCGGCGCGCGGGCAATCCCAACCGGTGGACAGGCTGGTCTTGAAAAACACCACACCGATGTTTTTGTCGGCATCGATGCGCGAGGCTTCCACCTTGCGAACCCGGCGGCCGCCCACATCCAGGTCACCCGTGTCATGCATCGCGTGGGCCACTTCGCCTTCGTTCAAGCGACGGCCAATGGCACTCTCGATCACCGTCAGCGCTGCCCCGAGGTCAGTCTTGGTCAGTTGCCGGTCCGAACCGTTCTCAACCTGAACCACCAACACAGGCCAGATGGTGTGCTCTTTTTCGTCATGGCAGTACGCGCCCCATGCTGAAGTCATCTGCCCCCAGCGCCGTGCCGCTTCTTCCAAAAGCGCCATCTCAGCCGTGGTGGTGGCTTCAGGGTGATGAATCAGGATGCGGTCTTTCAGCAGGCCAGACTTGCGCACCTCCTCCGCCGGCACGGCCACCTTGTGCGTGGTCACGGTGTGCTCGGCATTCGCAATCAAATCCAGGAATCGCTTGGGCGTGGCCGACACCCCAATCACCATCGGCATCTTGACCAGGCCAACCTCGGGGTAACCCAACAAGAAGCGCTGCATCAAGGTCTGCGCAGCCTGCGCACCCTTGCCCGAAGTCATGCCGCGGTGCGCCTCGTCGATCACCACATAAAAGCGGTCGGGAATAGCGCACGCGGTGTTGGTCAGCGTCTCCCAGATCAGATGCTGCCGTCCGTCGCCACGGTTGGTCAGCGGCTGATTGATGGCCAGCTTCTGTGTGTTGATGAAATAGATGCGCCCACCACCCAGCCGGGGCGCGTCAAAATGCGCATCGATGGTGATGAGCTGGTTGACCCGGTACACCTTGTCCGACTTGCTTTCGATCTTGAGCTTGGTCTGCTCGTTAAGCTCGGGCATGTCCGACACCCACAGGATCACGGCATCCGGTTGCTGCGCCCAATCCAGCGGCCAAGCCAGTTGATCGTCAGGCTCGTCCAATATGGCCTCGAACAGCGCCGTCATCATGATCGTCTTGCCGCTGCCCGTGGCAGCCGAGAAGGCGACTACTTGCTGGTTATCCGGCGACACGCTCTTGCGGGCGCTCACCAAGGCATCGCGCAGTTTGCCCAGCGCGTCTTTCTGAAAATCGAACAGCGTAACCTTCATGCCCGCGCTCCCTGTGTGTCGGTGTGACCGGCAGCGCGGTCCTGATTCTTGTTGATCATGAAATTGAGCAGGTAATCGCGGTACAACTGCACCACCGCCAAGCCGGGGTTGGCCTTGCCCGCCACCTCGCGCACGTCCTGCGCCATGGTTTTGAAGGATTCGTCCGCATCAGTGACGATGAACACCTGCGACAAACCGGTGCGGACCTCCAGCGATTTCAACAGGCGGCCCATGCGGGTTTCATCCAGCAGCACCACAAAATTGCTACCCTCCGGCGCAAACAGCACCGGCTCCGGCTCGCCACGCTTCAACTCGGGCCGCGGCCCCACAGCCCCTGCCTTGAGCCACAGCAGCGGCAGGATCTCGCGGAAGGCACGGCGTAGCGACACCCGTTCCTTCTCCAGAAAATCCAACTTGAAATAAGCCAGGTTGGCAGCAAAGCCCGCGCTCATCGGGCGCTTTTCTTCCTCCGGCACCAGGATCGACCCGAGCAGTTCCACCACCTGCGCTTTCAACTGGTCAAACACGCGCTTGGTGGGCGTGACGATGTAGAAGTCGGTGATGTGCTCTTGTCCATCCAGCGCCTCCAGCCAATCCTCCGCGGCCGCCGGGTCAAACAGCACAGTGGCCTTGTGGTCCTCCGACACGATGAAGCGGCACGGATCTTTCACCAGCGTCTGCGGCAGGCCATCGATCAGCGCCACCACCTGCTTCTTCTTGGTCGGCGTATCGAGTTGCGCCGGATCGACAAAACCGATCTGCGTAAAGCTGCGCGCTTTTGCGCGCTCCACGGTTTTGCCGGTCAGGTATTCGCCGGTCAGCACCGAACCATCGTCGCGCTGGCCGAGGATGGTGTATTTGCTGCGCGGCCAGGTCACCGAACGGCAGATGCCTTGGGCCTCCCACTCTGTATCGCCGGGTTGCAGACCGCGGGCGCCCAGTGCCGCAGCCTCCTCGGCCGAGACTTCGTTATTGGTGACCAGGATGCAGCGGCGTGACCCGCCATCGGTGGCGTTGAGCAGGTTGACGGCATTCAGCGTGGTGCCACTGCCAGCGAAGAAATCGATAACTATTCCATCTGGTTTGCTGCCAACCGTAAGGCGTAATGTGTCAGCAACCGAATACAGTGATTTCGGGAATGGGAAGGTCTTGCCAGGAAGCATGGCGCCAACGAGGTTGGTTCCATGCCAACCTGCGTGGTGCGAGGGCCTATTCCATACAGTTTTTGCAACTGTTTTCCGACCAAATGCAAGCTCGGGATTAGGAACAACGATTACGGCACCTTGCGAATCGCGGCCAGTGACCAGAATTTCTCCAGCTTCAATCTTTTGAATGGCGGCTTTCCCGAGGTACCAAACCGTTCCCCGACCTTCATCGGCCCGGTATTCGCCTAGCCGTACAAAGCCCTTCCGGAACAACTGCCGAAGATATTCTGGCGATGCCCGCCAGTTTCCTTCGGTCCCATCGCTCTTGAGAGGCCAAACCGCAACTGATCCGTTTGGTATATCCCAAGCTGAGCGCGGGGTTCCAAGCGGCTTCGAATCCCCTACTGCGATAAGTTCACGAGAGGCAGGCTTGATGAAAACAGGGTAAAAAAGTGCGGGCCGATCTACTCGGCGAGAATTTGTACCGCTCCGCAGCAGCGACTCCCAGCGGACGGTGCTTGGATTGTGAGATGGCTTGTCATTCAGCAAGTCATCGGCAACAAGTGGGGGTTCGGCAGCACCGAAAAACAAGAAGTACGCGTATTCCTCAACTCGGGCAAGTTGCTGCTTTCGAGTCTGCCCTGGTGCATTGATAACGATGGTAACCATCTGCATCCGTGCATCTGGAAACATCTCCTCAAGAAGCATGCCGAGGTGAATGTATTCCTTTTCATCAATAGTAATGACGAGCACTGAGTTGTCAGGCTTAAGCAACCGCTTGGCCAGCTTCAGCCGCTTTTCCATAAAGGCCAGCCACTTGCTGTGCCGCCAGCCATCGTTACCGTCCACGTAGTCGTTGTTGTATTTCCAGTCCCGCGCGCCGGTGTTGTAGGGCGGGTCGATGTAGATGCAATCCACCTGCCCGGCATACAGGTAATCCAGCAGCTGTAGCGCGTGGTAGTTATCCGCCTCGATCAGCGTGTGCCAGGGCGCATCGGCTGGGCCATTGGCCACGGCATCCACCGGCACCAGCGCGGGGAAAATCGGCTCGCCAAATTCCCGCACCACCAGCAGTTCATCCACCATGAACTGCACCGGCTCTGCCGCAGCGCGGGTGGGTTCGCTGGGATGCGTTTCATTACTGGGCTTGACGCAGGTGGCTACGCCCGCATGGATGGACTTGATTTGCCACACATCTTTCAGCGCACCCTGACGGCGACACACCAGATCGCCCTTGTGCGGCTTGGCACCGTAGAGCGGCAACAACTCGGGCAGGTGGTCTTCGAACACCAGGCCAAATTTCTTTTCTTTCTTGGCGTTGTCCCACTCGGCAGTGAGGCGCTCGCGCAGGCGGGGATCGCTGATTTGGGCGATCAGGGTATCAATGGCAGACAAAAGCTCCCCCTTGTTGTTCGTTGGGCCGTGCCGGGTTCAATCCAGCACCACCAGAAATTCGGTGGCCAGCGCAATGGGCTGGGTTTCGCGGGCGTTCTTTTCAATGGCAACCAGCCCGTAGCCTTCCATCATGCGCAGCGTGCGCGACAGATTGGGCACTTGCCGCCCCGTCAGTTCCGCCAATTCGGTCAGCGACTTGGGCTTGCGCTCGTGAATCAGGCGCAGCATGGCCCGGTTGTCTTCCGACAGTACAGCCGCCATGGTGGCCATGGACGGAAACCAAACGGTCGGGGCGTACTGCCCCCGGCCTTCCGCTGCCGACGCATCGGCACGACGGACACCCACAACACAGCGCTTCATCGCAAGTTACCTAGTGGTTTACTCATCGATCTAAAGTATATCAATGTGACACAACTATAGGCAGTGTATTCACTTGGCTTCTTGATCGTTCAGCGCCTGAATGGTGGCGTCATCCACCAACCGAGGCGCCCCTCAACGAACACCAAGACCACCGCTATCGATGCCTATCTCGCCCGCGTCGCCGCCATCCACATCAAGTGGGTCCAGCTGCAGGAACTGGCTAACGACCACTTCGGCCACGACCCCGAGGCCATCCACTGGGGCCACGTCGGTGACCTCGGACGGGTGAATCAGGCGCTGGATGACTTGCTGGCGATCTTCGACGGCCAGGCCAAGTAAGGGAGGCCACGATGGAGGCCCTGCTCAAACTCTCCCCGGTCCAAAGCCTGCTGCTGCGTAGCGTCGCCCGCCATGCCGATGGACGCCACCGGTGACCTCCAGCTTCTGGAGGGCATCCCTGTGCGCCCTGGCACCAAGCTCGCCTCGCTGGCGATGGCGCTGCGCCGCCCGCAAGGCGCGACCAAGCTCCAACTGATGCTGGCCACCGGCATGGCCGACCGTCACACGGCCTCGCACTCCTGCATCCACGCCGGGATGTCGCGCTGGCCATGCAGTACGCGCCAGACGTCGATGTGATCGGGACGCTCGACGTAGAAGACGATGTACGGGGAGCGCGTCAGCAGCCAGGCGCGCAGCCCGGGCAAGTTGAGTTCGTGCGCGTAGGGAGGCGAACCCGTTGCCGGGTGGCGGGCTTGCCGGCCTTGCGCACCCGATCACGCAGGCCTTCGAAGTAGCTGGCATCGGCGGGTGCCGCCGGTGCCGAGGCTGCTCCGGCCAGCAGCAGGTTGCGCAGTTGCAGGCGGTCTTGATCCTACGCGGGCGGCTCCGCAGGCCCTGGGCGGATACCCCGCCGTCCTAGGTGAGGGCCGCATCACTCCTGACGACCAGCACTTGATCGACCCGGTGGCTATCCACATCCAGCACCTCGAAACGATAGCCGCCGAACGCCACCCGATCCGTGCGGCGGGGGATCTTGCGCAGGTGGTACATCATGAAACCGGCGATGGTTTCGTAATGTTCCCGGTTGGGATCGTCGATCTCCAGCACGCGCATCAGGTCGGCTGCCGCGGTGGCACCATCCACCAGCCAGCTCTTGTCGTCCCGGCGCAGGATCTGCTCCTCCTGGACCTGCTGCACATCTTCTCCCACCAGGGTCCGGAAGATGTCGTTGAGGGTGATCACCCCCACTACCAGCGCATACTCATTGACAATGGCTGCAAAGTCTTCGCGGGCCTCCCGCAAGTGCTCCAGTACCTCGGACAGGTTCAGCGTGTCGGGCAGGGCCAGCAGGGGCTGGATGGGCGCATCCCCCCCCATCGACAGGGGCTGGCCGGCAAGCACCCGGTTGAGCAGATCCTTGGCATCCACATACCCCACCACCTGGTCAATGCCCCCGTCACACACCGGAAAGCGCCGGCAGGGTCGGCTGGCGATCTTCATGCGGATGCTCTCCTCACTCTCCTGAAGGGTAAAGAAGATCACGTTATCCCGCACGGTCATCGCCGAGGGCGCCGTACGATCCTCCAGATCGAACACATTCTCGATGAGCGCATGTTCCTGCTCCGCCAGCACGCCGGCCTCGGCACCCGCTTCCACCACCGCGATGATCTCGTCCGGCGTCACCGTCTCATTGCGGGCGGTGGGCAGGCCCAGCACCCGGAACACCAGATCGGCGGCGGCGTTGTAAAGCCACAGCAAGGGCCTTGGCCAGCGCACCAGGGCCGCCATGGGGCCCGCCATGATCATCGCCATGCGCTCCGGATCCGCCATGCCCAGACGCTTGGGAATCAGATCGGCGAACAGGATGAAAAGGGAGGTCACCAGGGTAAAGGAAAGGGTAAAGGCCGCCGGGTTCAGATACTCCGCCGGCAGCACCGGCCGCAGCAGCTCGGTCAGCAGGGGCGAAAAGGCCCCCTCGCCCACGATGCCCCCCAGGATCGCCACCGCATTCAGACCGATCTGCACCAGGGTGAAAAATGGCCCTGGCTTGGCCTGCAGGGCCAGCACTCGGGTCGCCGCCCCATTGCCTGCATCGGCCAGCACCGTCAGGCGCGCCCGGCGGGACGCCGCGACCGAAATCTCGGTGAGTGAAAAAAACGCCGAAGCCGCCACCAGCAGGGCAATCAGCAGAAGATCCTGAACAAGATTCATGGCCCGCTCACCCTCCCTTCAACGCCCGCCAGGCGCCATCGACTGGCGCAGCCGCATCTGGAGCAGGATGTTGTCGGCCTTGAGCTGCAGGGTCCGGGCCCGCTCCAGCCAGATTTCCTGACGACTCTGCAAGGCCTGCACCAGCGCCTGGGACGCATCCCGGCGGGCCGACGCGTAGTGGATCAGCTCGGTTCGCTGCCAGTCGCTCTCCCCGGGCGCCCGCTCCCCGGACAGCAGGGCGATCTGCCGCTCCCAGCGGGGGATGAGCTCGTCCTCCAGGGTATCCAGCGCCGCGGCCTCACTGACCTGCCGGGACTGCACCGCAGCCAGCAAGGCCAGCTGCTCCCGCTGCAGCTCCTGATCTTCAAGGGCAAAGTGCTGGAGGGCCTGCTGATACGCCGACCCCCGTTCCAGGGCCTGCGCCACCGGAGGCGTCTGCTGCCACAGGGCATAGCCGATCAAGCCGCACAGCAGGAGCCCTCCCAGCGCCCGGGGGCTGCCCCAGGCGACCGGAGGCGTCTCCACCAGGGGGCGGGCGAAAGCCAGCCCGAGGATGGCCCCCGCCAGCAGTCCGCCCAGGTGGGCTGCATTATCGATGCCCGCAATCGAAAACCCGGCAAACAGGGAATAGCCGAGAAAGGCTACGGTACCCGAGCGCATCTCCCGGAACACCTCTGCCGGCACCGAACCCCGCTGGTGCAGCAGATAGGTCAAGAGGGCCCCATAGACTCCGAACACGGCCCCGGAAGCCCCCACACTCACCGGCCCCTGCCGCCACCACAGGCTGGCAAGACTGGCGAGCAGCCCCGCAACCAGGTACAGCACCGCAAAGCCCACCCGCCCGAACAGCCGCTCCACCACCTGCCCGGCCTGATACAGGGCCAGCATGTTGAGTCCCACGTGGAGAAGTCCGCCATGCAGGAACAGGGCCGTCACCAGGCGCCAGCGCTCCCCGGACTGGACCGCGGGGGCGAAATTTCCCCCCAGGCGGATCAGCACGTCCGACGGGATCTGCATCAGACTGCCTGCAAGCGCCGCCAGCCCCAGGAAAACCAGGCTGTTGGCCACCACCAGGGCCAGGGTCACGTCCGCGCGCCGCACCCGGGAAAACAACAGATTGATGAACGTGTCGTAATTCAAGGCAGCCAGCGGACTCGACAAAAAGAAGACCTGATTATACGCCCCGGCCGAAGATCCCCAGCCTGCGCCGGAGGGCCGCAACAGCGGATGCGAAATCATTTTTCCGAGCCTCACCAGCCGCCCCGATCTCCGCTACACTGCCCGGCTACCTCGCTCAAGCCGGACATCATGATCCACGTCCTCAAGCATGTCGAATCGATCACCCAGCACCGGGACCGCACCTTGCTGGAGCTTGGGGTCGCGTCCGCCCTGTTCGAGCTGGTCAAGGCCCGGGAGGTGAACCTGTACAAGACCAGCGAGCACCAGGACAGCATCTACATCACCCGGGTCACCCACGTAGGCCAGGACGGCATCCGCTACATCAAGTCCGAATTTGACGAAACCGAAGCCGCCTGGCCCCTGACCAGCCGCCCCGAAATGCGGGCCTGCGTGGAAGAGTCCCACATCATCCGGCGCCAGGATCCGGTCACCGGTCATCACATCCACTGCTTCCCCATCGGCGTGGATCACCGGGTTCTCGGCATCCTGGAGGTCATCTGCAGCCAGCCGCTCAACGACGAGGAGCTGGGCACCGCCGAAGGCTTTCTGGGCCTCTACCGCAACTATCTGAGCCTGCTGGACTACAGCGAACGGGACACCCTCACCGGGATGCTCAATCGCAAGACTTTCGATGAAAACCTGAGCAAGATCCTGTCCGGCCTGAACGGCAGAAAAGCCGAAGCCGCAGCGGACATCCGACCGGATCAGGAGCCGGAGCGCCGCCAGGACGACGAGCTGCGGCATTACTGGCTCGCGGTGGTGGATGTGGATCACTTCAAACGCATCAATGACCACTTCGGCCACCTCTATGGCGATGAAGTCCTGCTCCTGCTGGCCCGCATCATGCGCGACGCGTTCCGCCACCAGGACCGGCTATTCCGTTTTGGCGGGGAAGAGTTCGTGATCATCCTGCGCGCCACGAGCGAAGCAGAAGTAAGCCGCGCCCTGGAGCGCCTGCGCGCCAAGGTGGAAACCTACCCTTTCCCCCAGGTTGGCCAGGTGACCATCAGCATCGGCTATACCCAGCTGCGCATCACCGACAGCATTCCCGAAATCGTCGGCCGTGCCGACGAAGCCCTCTACGTGGCCAAGGAGCAGGGCCGCAACCAGATCTGCCATCACGAAGCCCTCCTCGCCTCCGGCCGCCTGGCCCTCCGCGACAAACCCACCAGCGAGCTCGAGCTTTTCTGAACCCACCCGACAGGCGGAACGCACGGCCCCGTGAGCGGGCCGGGCTCAGCCCGCCCGCCCGCCTCACTTGGTCGCAGCGAGGGCGGGCAGTTCCTTGAGGGCCTGCTTGCGTTCGCCCTCGGCCACAAAAATCATGGCCTTCTGCTCATCCGCCAGAGGCGCTCCAAGATCCCGCTCCAGGGAGCTGTAAATGCGGGACAGGCGGTCGGTCAGGCGTCCCTTGGCGGGAATCGCCCGGACGACCTGGCTGCGGCTGGCCCCCGAAATGCCCATCACCTTTTGCACGAAGGCATCCTCGATGCGGCGGGCCTCCGCCTGCAGGAATGCCGCCTGCACGGGGGTCAGCACAGCCGGCGGCCTGGCCGGTGGCGGGCTCTGGGCCAGCGTCGGCGCCGCAGCCCCCAGCAGCAGGGTGATCAGGACAAGGCGCAGGAAATCCGCTTTCATGTTCAGTGACATCTCAGGGAACCAGGATCGTGGAGCCCGTGGTCTGCCGCGCCTCCAGCGCCCGGTGGGCTGCGGCGGCCTCCTGCAAGGGAAAACGCTGATGGACGGCCACCCGGACCTGCCCGGCCTCCACCACGGCAAACAGGTCATTGGCCATCGCCACCAGATCTTCCCGACGGGCGGCGTAAGCAAACAAGCTCGGCCGGGTCAGGAACAACGACCCCATCCGGCCCAGCAGCCCGGGATCGACAGGCGCCACCGGCCCGGAGGCGTTGCCAAAGGTCACCATCATGCCCAGGGGCCGCAGGCAGGCCAGGGAGTCCATGAAGGTATCCCTGCCGATGGAGTCATACACCACTGGCACGCCCGCGCCGCCGGTGATCTCGCGGACCCGCTCGGACACCTTTTCCCGGGTGTAGACAATCGGGTGGTCGCAGCCATTTTGACGGGCCAGCGCCGCCTTTTCGTCCGAGCCCACCGTACCGATGACGGTTGCGCCCAGGGCCTTGGCCCACTGGCAGACCATCAGGCCCACCCCTCCCGCAGCGGCATGGATCAGGATGGTATCCCCCGGCTGAACCCGGTAGGTCCGGCGCAGCAGGTACTGGGCCGTCAGCCCCTGCAGCATCATGGCGGCACCCTGCTCGAAGGAAAGACTCTCCGGCAGCACCAGCAGGCGATCCGCAGGAATGTTGCGGACTTCGGCATAGGCCCCCAGGGGTCCTCCCGCATAAGCCACCCGGTCCCCCACGGCCACCTCGGTCACCCCCTCGCCCACCGCCTCCACGACACCCGCGGCCTCCATGCCGATCCCCGAAGGCAGGGGCACCGGATACAGACCGGAGCGGTGATAGGTGTCGATGTAGTTGAGCCCGACAGCATGATGTCGCACCCGAGCCTCTCCCGCCGCCGCCGGCGGCAGATCCGCCTCCACCCATTCCAGGACTTCCGGACCACCAGTACGTGCAAAACGGATCAGACGGGACATCACGTGCTCCTTGCGTGGGATCAAACGGACCCGATTGTACCGTAGGGGCCTCCCGGTCCGGATCGCCAATCGCAACAACGGCCCGGCAGGGAAACCTGCCGGGCCGCTCGGACACCGCAGCAGCGTCCGCCAGCACCAGGCCGGCGGACGGACTCAAGCCCTTCTCAGACGGACTGCTCGCGGCGCTGCTCGGCAGCATCCACCACCGCCAGGGCAGTGATGTTGACCAGACGGCGCACGGAGGCCGACGGGGTCAGGATGTGCACCGCGCGGGCACTGCCGAGGAGGATCGGGCCCACCGAAACGCCATCACCGTTGGCCACCTTGAGCAGGTTGAAGGCGATGTTGGCCGCGTCGAGGTTCGGCATCACCAGCAGGTTGGCTTCGCCGTGCAGGGTGGACTCCGGGTGCAGGCGATCACGGATCTCCGGGGAAAGCGCCGCATCACCGTGCATTTCACCGTCACACTGCAGATCCGGAGCCTTCAGGCGCAGGATGTCGCGGGCCGCCCGCATCTTGCGGGACGAGGCGCTGCGGGCGCTACCGAAGTTGGAATGGGACAGCAACGCAGCCTTGGGCTCGATACCAAAACGCTTCAGCTCATCCGCCGCCATCATCGCGATCTCCGCGGTCTCTTCGGCGCTCGGGGTCTCATTGACGTAGGTATCGGTAATCGCCAGGACCCGGTTTGGCAGCAGCAGGATGTTCATGGCCGCAAACAGGCCGGCGCCCGGCTTCAGACCAATCAGGCTCTGGACGTGATCGAAGTGCTGGTCGTAAGTCCCGGTGGTGCCACACACCAGGGCGTCCGCATCCCCCCGGCGGAGCAGCATGCAGCCGATCAGGGTGTTGTCGGCACGCAGGGCCTCCCGGGCGGAATCCGGGGTCACACCATCCCGGCCCATCAGGTGGTAATACTCCTGGCACAACTCCCGGTAACGGGCGTCGGACTCCACATTAACCACATCAAAATCCCGGCCTGCCACCAGATTCAGGCCGAACTTCTCGATCCGCATGTCGATCACCGCAGGACGGCCGATCAGGATCGGGCGGGCCAGGCTCTCGTCCACCACCGCACGCACGGCGCGCAGCACGCGCTCGCTCTCGCCCTCGGCGTAGAGCACGCGCTTCTTGTCGTCAGGAACGGCCTTCGCCAGGGTGAACACCGGCTTCATGATGATGCCGGACTGGTACACGAACTCGTTGAGGCTCTGGACGTAGGCCTCCATGTCGATCTTGCGGGTCGCCACACCGGAATCAATGGCGGCCTGGGCCACGGCGGGAGCGATCTTGACGATCAGGCGCGGATCGAAGGGCTTGGGGATCAGGTAGTTGGGGCCGAAGGTCAGGTCGGCACCACCGTAAGCCTGCGCCACCACGTCGGACTGTTCGGCCTCGGCCAGCTCGGCGATGGCCTTCACGCAGGCCAGCTTCATCTCTTCGTTGATCTTGGTGGCGCCGGCATCCAGCGCGCCACGGAAGATGAAGGGGAAGCACAGGACGTTATTGACCTGATTCGGGTAATCGGAACGGCCGGTGGCGATGATCGCGTCCGGGCGCACTTCCTTGGCCAGTTCGGGAAAGATTTCCGGCATCGGATTGGCCAGGGCGAAGATCATGGGCTTGTCACCCATGGTCTTGACCATCTCGGGCTTGAGCACGCCCGCCGTGGACAGGCCCAGGAAGATGTCGGCGCCGACCAGCGCATCCGCCAGGCTGCGGAACTCGGTCTTCTGGGCGTAGCGGGCCTTGTTGGCCTCCATCTTCTCGTCGCGTCCGACCCAGATCACCCCCTTGGAGTCGCACACGAAGATGTTTTCGCGACGGATGCCCAGGCCGCACCAGAGATCCAGACACGCGATGGCTGCGGCGCCGGCGCCGGACACCACCACCTTCACCTCCTCGATCTTCTTGCCCACCACCTTCAGGCCATTGAGCATGGCAGCGGCGGAAATGATCGCGGTACCGTGCTGATCATCGTGGAAGACCGGGATATTCATCCGTTCGCGGAGCTTCTGTTCGATGTAGAAGCACTCGGGTGCCTTGATGTCTTCGAGGTTGACGCCCCCCAGGGTCGGCTCGAGAGCGGCAATGATGTCGATCAGCTTGTCCGGATCGTTCTCTGCCAGTTCAATATCGAAGACATCAATATTGGCGAACTTCTTGAACAGGCAGCCCTTGCCTTCCATCACCGGCTTGGACGCCAGCGGGCCGATGTTGCCCAGACCGAGCACCGCTGTACCGTTGGTCACCACGGCCACCAGATTGCCCCGGGAGGTGTACTCCTGAGCGTCAGCAGGATTCGCCACGATGGCGTCACAGGCAGCAGCCACGCCCGGAGAGTAGGCCAGCGCCAGGTCGCGCTGGTTGGTCAGGCCCTTGGTCGGGACCACCGAAATCTTGCCCCGGGTCGGAGCGCGGTGGTATTCGAGGGCGGCGGCAATGAAATCCTTGTCCATGTTCTCTCTTCTATGAAAACGGCAGACCGTCGCCGGGCCACGATCGGAAACACCGAAAGCGGCCGGATCAACAACGATCGTGGCCAAAACCTGCGTTAAATGCGGTCAAACATCCATCAGAACAAACTTTTCAGGGCAACCAGGCTGGCAGGACTCGACCCTGCAGGACCGCTGGCGCTTCATCGACGGCAGAAATCGATGAAAACTTCGTGCTATTTAAATAAGAGTTTACCCGACCTATGCCAATTACGCACCTTCGGTAATGACGGAACCGGGGCCAAGCCATGGCACAATCCCGCGCAGACCGACCGCACATCCAACCCAGGGGAAAAATTCAATGCGACGCGTGGTGTTCAACCAGAAGGGCGGCGTGGGCAAATCCACCATCACCTGCAACCTGGCCGCGATCAGCGCCCAAAAAGGCTTGCGGACGCTGGTTGTGGACCTGGACCCCCAGGGCAACTCCTCCCACTACCTGCTCGGCGACGCCGCCGACGATGCCAGCGAAACCCTGGCGGGCTACTTCGAGCAGACCCTGAGCTTCAAGTTCAATCCCAGGAAGACCGTCGAGTTCATCCGGCCGACCCCCTTCGCCAACCTGTCCATCCTGCCCTCCCACCCTGACCTGGAGGACCTGCAGGGCAAGCTGGAATCCCGCTACAAGATCTTCAAGCTGCGGGACGCCTTGGACGAACTGGCCGGCGACTTCGACGCAATCTTCATCGACACCCCGCCAGCCCTCAATTTCTTTACCCGATCGGCGCTGATCGCCACCCGGCTGTGCCTGATCCCCTTCGACTGCGACGACTTCTCCCGCCGGGCCCTGTACTCGCTGCTGGAAAACGTGCGGGAGATCCAGGCCGACCACAACCCGGCTCTGGAGGTGGAGGGCATCGTCGTGAACCAGTTCCAGCCCCGGGCCAGCCTGCCCCAGAAGCTCGTCCAGGAACTCATCGACGAAGGCCTCCCCATCTTCAAGACCTATCTGTCCAGCTCCATCAAGATCCGCGAAAGCCACGAGCAGGCCAAACCGATGATCCACCTGGACCCCAGACACAAACTCGCCCAGGAATTCATCGCCCTCCACGACGAACTGCGCACCGCCTGAGGGCTTGATCGCCCCGCCGCCCCCTGCAGGCCAGGATGCAGCCTGCCCGCTGGGGATACACTGCGGCACCCCTTCGACGCACCGAGACACCGGCAGGGCCCATGCTGTTCAACTCATACGCCTTCCTGCTTGCCTACCTACCGGTCACCCTGATCGGCTTCTTCACGTTAGGACGCCTGGGCAAGCAGGCCGGAGCGGCCTGGCTGGCCGCCTGCTCCATCTTTTTCTACGCCTGGTGGGACACCACCTACCTGACCCTGCTGATGGGCTCCATCTGCGTCAATTACCTGCTCGGCGGACAGATCGCCCAGCATGCCGGCACCACCCGGGGAAAGCAGCTGCTGGGCCTGGCAGTCGCCGGCAACCTGGCCCTGCTGGGCTATTACAAATATGCTGATTTTTTCCTCGGCAGCCTCAACACCCTCCTCGGCACCCACCACCCCCTGCTGGACATCCTGCTGCCCATCGGCATTTCCTTCTTCACCTTCACCCAGATCGCCTTCCTGGCCGACGCCTTCGCGGGCAAGGTCACCGAATACCGGTTCATTCATTACGTCCTGTTCGTCACCTACTTCCCCCACCTGATCGCCGGCCCGGTCCTTCACCACAAGGAAATGATGCCCCAGTTCGATGAGGACAGGAATTACCGGCCCGACTCCGCCAATTTTGCGGTCGGCCTGAGCATCTTCGCCATCGGGCTGGCCAAGAAGGTGCTGATTGCCGACAACCTGGCCGAATACGCCAACCCCATCTTCGCACCCGACGCCCCCGCACCCAGCCTGCTCATGGCCTGGGGGGGAGCCCTCGCCTATACCTTCCAGCTGTACTTCGACTTCTCCGGCTACTCGGACATGGCCATCGGCCTGTCCCGCCTGTTCGGCGTGCGCCTGCCGCTTAATTTCAACTCCCCCTACAAGGCGAGCAACATCACCGACTTCTGGCGGCGCTGGCACATGACCTTGTCACGCTTCCTGCGGGACTACCTGTACATTCCCCTCGGCGGCAATCGAAAAGGCCCCCTGCAACGCCACATCAACCTGATGACCACCATGTTCCTGGGTGGCCTGTGGCACGGCGCCGGGTGGAACTTCGCCATCTGGGGCGCCCTGCATGGCGCCTATCTGGTCATCAACCACAGCTGGCAGGGGATCGCCCACCAGATCCCCGTTCACCTCCCGCCCCGGCTGACCCGGCTCCTGAGCTGGAGCCTCACCTTCCTGTCCGTCGTGCTGGCCTGGGTGTATTTCCGCGCACCCGACCTGGACAGCGCCCACCGCATCCTGCTCGGCATGCTGGGTCAAGCGGGTGTGGCGCTGCCGGATGCCCTGATGAGCCGCCTGGGTCCGCTGGCAGGCCCGCTGGAAGCCCTGGGGGTCACCACCTTCCTGGGGGGAGGCAGTCAGTTCATTGCCACCTGGAGCTGGGTGCTGGCCGCAGGAGGCATCGCCTTCTTCGCCCCCAATACCCAGGAGATTCTTGGCTACCACACCCCGGCCCTGAATGCCGATCCGCTGCACCCGATCGTTCCCGCCCGCCGTCTGGCCCTGCAGGGCACCCGCCGGGAAGCCATGCTGATCGGCAGCCTGCTGGCCCTGGGCATCCTCGCCCTGAGCCGTCCTACCGAATTCCTGTACTTCCAGTTCTGATGCCCCTACCCTGGTCTTCCTACCTGCGCTGGATGCTCGGCAGCCTCCTGGGGGTGCTCTGCCTGACGGGGAGCATCAACGCCCTGATCGACCCCCTCGACGTCACAGGCAGCCCTACCATCCGGGGCATCAACGCCCTCAAACCCTACCTGGACCACCACCGGGAACTGGCTCGCTGGCAACGCGCACAGCGGCTCTGCGCCAACACCGGGATTCTGGGCAACTCCCGGGCCGAGATCGGCTTCGACCCCCTCCATCCGGCCTTTCAGGGCGTCGGGCTGAGCGCCTTCAATCACGCCATTCCCGGTTCGCGGCTGCATACCAGCCTGCAACAACTGTACTGGCTCGAGGACATCGGCTGCCTGCCCGGAACGCTGATCATCGGTCTGGACTTCTTCAACTTTCTGGGCGGCACATCACTGCAGGAAGTGCCACTCCCCCGCCCTGGGCCCCCACCCGCCATCGGCCTCCCCTTCCTGGCAGAGAACATCCTCTCCATCAGCGGCCTCGGGGACGCCCTCCGGACCCTGCGCATCCAGCACACCCGCAACCCCGGCATCCTTACCGAGCGCGGCTTCAACCCGCTCCTCCCGTACATTGACGAAGTGGCGCACGCAGGGCATTCCCCGCTGTTCCGCCAGCGGGCCGAGGAAAATCTGGGCCTATGGACCGCCAAGCCTCCCCGGCTCGCACCCGCGGAGGGCGGTCCTTCATCCGACCTCCTCGCCCTGGAGGCCATCCTGGACCTGGCCCAGAGCAAGGGCAGCACGGTACATCTGGTGATCTACCCCTACCACGCCCAGATCCGCGGAATGATGGAGAAAATCGGGCTCACACCCCTCTTCCTGGAATGGAAGCGCCAGATGAACACCCTGGCGTCCCGACGGCAACCGGGGCAGGCCCCCCTCGCCCTGTGGGACTTCAGCACCCTGAGCGAGGAAACCCGGGAAGCCATTCCTCCACCGGGGGACCGGACAACCCGGCTCCATTATTACTGGGAAGCGGGGCACTTCAAGAAAGAGCTGGGCGACAAGATCCTCGAACGGATACTACTGAACCAGGGCGAATTTGGCGTGCGTCTGGATACCGCCAGCATCGAACACCACCTGGCAGAAGACCAACGCAGCGTCACCCGGCTCGTCGCCACGCCCTCCCCCCTGATGACCGACATCGAGGACATCCTGAGCAGGCACAAGAAGCACTGAAACGCCCCGCCCGGATTCAGGCCGCCTGGTCTGCTACAGGGGCGAGAGTTTGGCGACGGCGAGCATCAGCCATTTGGTACCGGCATCGGCGGCAAACTTCACCTGCACCCGGGCGTCATTCCCGCTGCCTTCGGCAGCGACGATCACGCCATCGCCAAAGCGCACGTGGCGGACGCTCTGGCCGATCCGCAGCCCCCCCAGATCCCGGGACTTCTGGGGCGGAGGCGGTGGCATGGCCGGCGTCGCCGCCTTGCCCGGGCCGGGCGTGTAATACCGGGTGGAAGGCTCGACCACGAAACTCTTGCGCGGATTGGGCGGCGTCAGCCACTTGAGCAGAGCTTCGGGGATTTCCTCGAGGAAACGCGAACGCATGTTGTAGCGCACCTGCCCATGGAGCATCCGGCTCTGGGTGAAGCTGACATACAGGCGCTTGCGCGCCCGGGTCACCGCCACATACATCAGACGGCGCTCCTCCTCCAGCCCGTCGGCCTCCCGGGCGCTGTTCTCATGGGGAAACAGCCCCTCCTCCAGTCCCGACAGGAACACCACGTCGAACTCGAGCCCCTTGGCCGCATGCACCGTCATCAGCTGGACCGCCTCCGTTCCCACGTCGGCCTGGTGATCCCCCGCCTCCAGGGAGGCATGGGCCAGGAACTCCGCCAGCACCGCCGCCGTCTCGGCAGGCAGCTCCCCCGGCGCCTGGCCCGCCCCCACCTCGGCACTGAAATTGGCCGCAGCGTTGACCAGTTCGTCCAGGTTTTCCAGGCGTTCCTGGCCCTCCTTTTCGTTCCGGTAATGGGCGCGCAACCCGGACATCTCGATCACATGGCTCACCATCTCGTGGAGGGGCAGGGCCCGGGTCTCGGAGCGCAGGCGTTCGATCAGCATCACGAACTGGGCCAGACTGGTCCCGGGCTTGCCGGAAAGATGCGGCACCGTCTGGTAAAGGGGGGTGTTCCAGGTACGGGCCGCATCCTGCAGCGCCTCCAGGGAGCGGGCACCGATGCCCCGGGTCGGAAAATTGACCACCCGGGCAAAAGCCGTATCGTCGTCCGGATTGGCGATCAGGCGCAGATAGGCCAGCGCATGCTTGATCTCCTGGCGCTCGAAGAAGCGCAGCCCCCCATACACCCGGTAAGCAATGCCACTGGAAAACAGCTGGTGCTCCAGCACCCGGGACTGGGCGTTGGAGCGATAGAGCAAGGCCATGCCCGCCCGGCTGGTGCCCTCTCGCACCAGCGACTGGATTTCCTCGACGATCCAGCGGGCCTCGTCATTGTCGGTGAAAGCCTCATAGACCCGGATCGGCTCACCCGCCCCCTGATCGGTCCACAGGTTCTTGCCCAGACGCGCCGTGTTGTTGGCGATCAGGGCATTGGCAGCGTCCAGGATGTTGCCGTGGGAACGGTAGTTCTGCTCCAGGCGGATCACGTCGGTCACCCGGAAATCCCGCTCGAAATCCCGCATGTTGCCGATTTCGGCCCCCCGAAAGCGGTAGATGGACTGGTCGTCATCCCCCACGCAGAACAGGCAGGCGCCTTCCTCCCCACCCCCACCGGCGAGCAGCTTGAGCCACTGGTACTGGAGCACGTTGGTGTCCTGAAATTCATCCACCAGGATGTGCCGGAAGCGGGCCTGATAATGCCGGCGGATCGGCTCGTTACGCTCCAGCAGCTCATAACAGCGCAGCAGCAACTCAGGGAAATCCACAACTGCCTCCCGCTGGCACTGTGCCTCATACTCCGCATACAGCTCGACCCGGCGGCGGGTGTAATCGTCCCAGGCCTCCACCGCAGCCGGGCGCCGGCCGGCCTCCTTCTGGCCATTGATGAAGTGCTGCAGATCCCTGGGTGGAAATTTTTCGTCATCCACGTTCAAGGCCTTGAGCAGACGCTTGATCGAGGCCAGCTGATCACCGGAATCAAGAATCTGGAACAACTGGGGTAGCCCCGCATCCCGGTGATGGGCGCGCAGCAAGCGGTTGCACAGACCGTGAAAGGTGCCGATCCACATGCCCCGGGTATTGATCGGGAACATGGCCGACAGGCGGGTCAGCATCTCCTTGGCCGCCTTGTTGGTAAAGGTGACCGCCAGAATTCCCTGAGGGCCGCACAGGCTGCTCTGGATGAGCCAGGCAATGCGCGTGATCAGCACCCGGGTCTTGCCCGAACCCGCCCCCGCGAGGATCAGGGCATGTCGGGACGGCAAGGTCACCGCGGCCAGTTGTTCGGGATTCAGGTTGTCGAGGAGCTGGGACATGGGGCGCGAAAGAGAGAACAGCAACAACGTTCATTCTAACGCTACTGACTGAATATATAGGTGCATCGCCCGCAAAAGCCCCGCTGGAGCCTTATTGCGGTTTACCCCTAGCTGCCACAAAAAAACAGCGCAGTGTTGTGAAAACCCAGCAAATTTGTGAATTATTACCGTAGAAAACCGGCAGACGCCTTGCCAAGTCGCCCAAGCCGACCTAGACTGTGATTGTGCATTGCAACAAACAAAGCATGGAAGCGGGTCAAAAGCAGAGTTAACACATTGGATTGCATCAGAAATATTTATATTGCGATGCACCACAGGCGACCACCAGAGGAGCCGATAGCTGACCCCTTCATTTGAAGCCCCTACAGGAGCAACAGCCATGAAAACGCCGAAACTACTCCCCTGGCACGCCCGCAAGGCCGGCGTGTCGATCGAACGGGCCGAAGCCCTCTGGCGCAAGGCCCTGCGCGAAGCCACCGCCGACACCGGCTGGGTGGGCAACTCCGAATTCTGGGGCGCCGCCGAAGCCCGCTTCCTGGAACTACTGCAGGAAGAGCAGAACACCCTCTGTGACCCGCAGATGGAAACCTTCATCCGCACCCAGAACCGGATGGGCCTCCTCCCCCTGCTGGCTGCAGAAGAGATGTTTACCGCCCTGTCGGCCAACTGGCAGCGCTTCTGCAAACAACTGAACAAGGCCGCCTGAGTCTCTGCTCAGGCCTGCCGCACCGGGTTTTTCTCCCTCCTCTCCTGTTAAAGGAGACTTCGACGGCGTCTGTCGCAAGACAGACGCCGCTTTTTTTCGAGGGAGGCCCCGGACGCGGGCGGGACGAACCCCGCCCTTCCCGCTTACACCACCGCTTCCTGCTTGTCCTTCTTGGGCTGGATGAACTGCTCCCGGGACACCCCGAGCCACATCACCAGCGGACTGGCCACGAGCACGGACGAGTAGATCCCGAAGCAGATGCCGATGGTCAGGGCCAGGGAGAAGTAATAGAGGGTCTCGCCGCCGAAGATCAGCATGGAGAGCACCATCACCTGGGTGGACCCGTGGGTGATGATGGTCCGGCTGATGGTGCTGGTGATCGCGTGATCCAGCACCTCCGGCGTGCTCAGGCCGCGCTTCTTGCGGAAGGTCTCGCGGACCCGGTCGAACACCACCACCGACTCGTTAACCGAATAGCCCAGCACCGCCAGCGTAGCGGCCAGCACCGGCAGCGAGAACTCCCACTGGAACAGGGCAAAGCAGCCCAGAATGATGATCACGTCGTGGAAGTTGGCGATGATCGCCGACACCGCAAAGCGCCACTCGAAGCGCATCGCCAGGTAGACCACGATCCCCACGATCACCAGCAGCAAGGCCATGGCCCCGTCGGACGCCAGCTCCTTGCCCACCTGCGGCCCCACAAACTCCACCCGGCGCATCTCGGCCTTGGGCCCCTCGATGGCAGCCAGGCTGGCCATCACACGCTCGGAGACCTTGCCGGTTTCCATGCCATCCCGGTTAGGCAGGCGGATCAGCACGTCGCGGGCGCTGCCGAAGTTCTGCACCTGGGCGTCGGGGTACCCCTCCGCCGCAAGCTTTTCACGCAATTTTTCGAGGGCTGGCGGCTCGCTGTAGGCCACCTCCATCAAGGTGCCCCCGGTGAACTCGACACTGAAGTGCAGCCCCTTCGTGGCCAGGAAAAACACCGCCAGCAGGAAGGTGACCAACGAAATCACGTTGAACACCAGCGCATGCTTCATGAACGGGATGTCTTTTTTGATGCGGAAGAATTCCATTGCTTGGTCCTCAGGTGAGGGATGAGGAGTGAGGGGAACCGATCTCCGCGCGTGTCGCGTTAATCAGCCCACCCATCAATTTGAAAGTGCGTTCGACGTGCTCTTCAGCCGTCCGGGTATGGCCGGCAAAACCGAGGGTGCGTGCCAGGGTGAGCTGCCTCACCCCTCGCCCCTCACTGACTGTCCGGCCGCCACACCTGCCCGATGGCCAGTTTCTCGAGCTTGCGCTGCTTGCCATAGACCAGGTTGACCAGGCCGCGGGAGACCAAAATGGCGCTGAACATGGAGGTCAGGATGCCCAGGCAGTGCACCACCGCAAACCCACGCACCGGGCCGGAGCCGAACACCAGAAGCGCGATGCCGGCGATCAGGGTGGTCACGTTGGAGTCGAGGATGGTGTCAAAGGCCCGGTCGTAGCCCGCGCTGATGGCCGCCTGAGGACTGGAGCCATTGCGCAGTTCCTCGCGGATGCGTTCGTTGATCAGCACGTTGGCGTCGATGGCCATGCCCAGGGTCAGCGCAATGGCGGCAATCCCCGGCAGGGTCAGGGTCGCCTGCAGCAGGGACAGCAGCGCCACCAGCAGCAGCAGGTTGGCCGCCAGCGCGATGGAGGAAATCAGGCCGAACAGGGCATAGTAGCCACACATGAAGATCGCGATGGCCACAAAGCCCCACAGGGTGGATTTGAAACCCTTCTCGATGTTCTCGGCTCCCAGGCTCGGGCCGATGGTGCGCTCCTCGATGATCTCCATCGGTGCGGCCAGTGAGCCGGCCCGCAGCAGCAGCGCCGTATCGGTGGCCTCCTCGGAAGTCATCCGGCCCGAAATCTGTACCCGGCCCCCGCCAATCTCGCTGCGGATCACCGGCGCGGTCACCACCTCACCCTTGCCCTTCTCGATCAGCAGGATGGCCATCCGCTTGTTGATGTTCTCGCGGGTCACATCCTTGAAGATCCGGGCGCCGGCGCTGTCCAGGGTCAGGTGCACCGCCGGCTCCTGGGTCTGGCCATCGAAGCCCGGCTGGGCATCGGTCAGGCGCTCGCCGGTCAGGATCACCTGCTTCTTCACCAGCAGGGCACGGCCCTCCCGGTCGTTGTACACCTCGGTACCCGGGGGAGTCGCCCCGCCCATCGCCGCCTCCAGGGCGCCAGGGGAATCATCCACCAGACGGACCTCCAGGGTAGCGGTACGGCCCAGGATGTCCTTGGCCTTGGCCACATCCTGCACACCGGGAAGCTGAACCACGATCCGGTCGAGACCCTGCTGCTGGATCACCGGCTCGGCCACGCCCAGTTCGTTGATCCGGTTGTGAAGGGTGGTGATGTTCTGCTTGATCGCAAATTCCTGGATGGTCTTCTGAGCCAGCTGGGTCAGGGTGCCGGTCAGCTTGAAGTCGGCACCGTCCTGCCCCTCGATCAGCTGCAGGTCATTGTTGCTGGCCATGATGGCCGAGCGGGCCTTCTGCTGGGTTTCCGCATCCCGGAAACGGATCACCACGCTCTGCCCTTCACGGGAGATACCCGCGTGGCGCACGCTCTTGTCCCGCAGCAGGGTGCGGAGGTCACCGGTAATCGAATCGAGGCGTTTGGTAACGGCGCCCTTCATGTCCACCTGAAGCAGGAAGTGCACGCCCCCACGCAGGTCGAGGCCCAGGTACATGGGCAGCGCACCAATGTTGGTGAGCCACTGGGGGCTGGCGGAAAGCAGGTTGAGCGCCACCACATAGGACGGATCGGCCGCATTCGGATTGAAGGTCTTTTCAATCGCGTCCTTGGCCTTGAGCTGGGTATCCGTGTCGCGGAAGCGCGCCCGCACACTGCTCAGGTCGGCAAACAGGCCGTCATGCTGGATGCCCGCAGCTGCCAGGCCCTCTTCCACGCGCTTCATGGTCGTGGCGGGATCGAGCTTGAGAGTGGCCTTGCCGCTGGAAACCTGAACGGCGGGCACCTCTCCGTAGAAATTCGGCAGGGTATAGATCAGGCCCCACACCAGGATGATGGCAATGAGGAGATTTTTCCAGAGAGGATAGCGATTCATGGTCTGGCTGGATGGAGGTAAAACAGACACCGGATGGCCGGAAGGCATGCCTCCCGGCCAGCTCAGCCCGATCAGATCAGAGCGACTTGAGCGTACCCTTGGGGAGCACGGCGCCGATGGATTGCTTCTGGACGACGATCTGGGTGTTGGCTGCGATTTCGATGGTCACGTAGGCATCGGCAATCGACACCACCTTGCCCACAATGCCGCCGCCGGTCAGCACTTCATCGTTCTTCTGCAGACCTTCAAGCAGTGCCTTGTGTTCCTTGGCACGCTTCATTTGCGGGCGGATCATCAGGAACCACAGCACCGCAAACATGAAAATCATGGGCAGGATACCACCAAGACCGCCCAGGGGATCTGCCGCGGCCGGTGCGGCCTGGGCAAAAGCGTTGGAAATCAGCACATTAAGCTCCGAAGAAGATGCAAAGGGCAGGATTATACCGTAGGGCTGGAGCAAGCCACTGACAGCGGGCTGAATCCAGCCCTGCAAAGCAGGCATCACTCCCCCGGCCAAGGCTGCCCGGAGGCATCCGGGCCTACGGGTTGCTCACCCTCACGCGTCCTTGCGTAGCCTCGCTGATCTTGCGGGCCAGAGCCGCGCGGGCGGGGTCATCACCATGGATCAGGCGCACCTCCGCCGGCCAGTGGCGCATCCGTGCAATGAAATGCACCAGATCGTTCTGGTCCGCATGGGCAGAATAGCCGGACAAGGTATGAATGCCCGCCCGGATCACGATCCGCTCTCCGTCCAGATCCACGTACCCGCCCCGCGGGCCAAAGCTCTGGATCACGCTGCCCGGAGTCCCCCGGGCCTGGTAGCCCACGAACAGCACGTCATGGCGGGGATCGTGGAGCATGGCCTTGAGGTAATTGACCACCCGCCCCCCGGCACACATCCCGCTGGCCGCGATCACCACCGCCGGCTCCCCGCTGCGGGCCAGCCTGCGCACATTCGCCTGATGTTCCGCGTGCTCATCCACCGCCACCAGCTGATCAAATGCCAGGGGCCGGCGTCCCGCCTTCAGGCGCCGCTGGGCCTCCGCATCCCAGAAGGGCTGCAATTCCCGATACAACCGGGTAAAGCGTCCGGCCAGGGGGGAGTCCAGATAAATCTTCAGCTGGGCCCAGCGCGCCGCGTGCCTGCCCGGCTTCACTGCCTGACGATGGAAGATGTCCTCGAACTCGTAGAGCAGCTCCTGGGTCCGCCCGATGCTGAAGGCCGGAATGATCACCGTACCGCCATTGCCCAGGGCCTTCTCCACCACTGCCTGCAGACGCTGGCGACGGAAACGGCGGCTCTCGTGAACCCGATCCCCGTAGGTGCTCTCCAGCACCACCACATCCGCTGACCAGGGCGGCCGGGGTGCCGGCAGCAAGGGGGCATAAGGCGCCCCCAGATCCCCCGAAAAGATCACCCGACGCGGCCCATCCCCCGGGCGGCGCAGATCACACTCCACATAAGCCGAACCCAAAATATGGCCGGCCCGCTGCAGGCGGATCCGGCACTCGCCCCCCGCCCCCGCAAACACCGTCGTCCAGGTCTTGAAGGGCACCGGACGGATGCGTGCCTCCACCATCCGCACATAGCGCTCCACCAGCCGCGCATCCCGACTCACCCCCACGGCAAAGGCATCCGCCAGCACCACCGGCAACAAGCGGGCCGACGGCTCGCTGCAATAAATCGGCCCTTTGAACCCCGCCGCCAGCAACCAGGGAATCCGTCCCACGTGGTCGATGTGCACGTGGGTCACCACCAGCGCCACCACCTGATCCACCGGAAAACCGATTTCCAGGCGGTCCGCCGCAGCTTGCCCGTCCGGCGCCGTCTCGGCTCCCTGGAACAGCCCGCAGTCAATCAGCAGGCTCCGGCCACCATCAATGAACAACTGGTGACACGACCCCGTCACCCCCTGAAAAGCGCCGTGATGAATGATGTCGATATGCATGACATCATTCTATTCCCCGAAGCCGCTCCCGGCACAAGCAATCGTTCCAGAACAACAAGCCCCTGCGCAGCGGAGTCCCCGCAGGGCGGGACGCTTGCGGCCAGACCCGCAGCAAACCGCCCCCAAAAGTGTAAAAAATGTCGACACCTGCCGAAAAGCGCTTTAAAGCCTTGTCCCCAAGGGACTTTCCCCGGAAAACATGGCGCCAAATCAGTCACATTTCCCAGGCAAAAAAACACTTACCCGTTAATTATTTAACACGTTCAAAAAAATTTTTTGTGCGGCACAACAAACGCCGGGTTCTATTTCGCCGTCAATTCATGCCGCGTCGATGTTTTTTACAATCCAAATCCAACGGCAAAAAAAATCCAAAAAACATTTCCCAAATCATTGAAAAAAATAAACAAAATAATCTGGCACCGTAATTGCTAAAGGACACTCAGTCAATTAACCCTGCTCAAGAAAATCAACATGAAAATCCTCAAACTCTCCGCCCTCATCGCCACCCTCCTGATCGGCAGCACGGCCAACGCCGCCATCATCTCCGACTACAGCAAATCCACCGCCATCGCCGACGGCTGGACCGTGGTGTACCAGGGCGCCTACGGCAGCAGCTTCAACTACGGCAGCCTGCTCAACAGCCTCTCGCCGGCATCGCAAGTAGCCCTGGCCTCCTCCGCCGACAGCAACGCCACCACCTTCGATCTGTTCGCCGGCACCTCCCTGAGCGTCCTGCAGACCATCACCGGCTTCAACGGCACCCTCCTCGCCGACGGCACCTACTGGTACCGCAACGACCAATCCGTCGGCTTTACGCCGAACGGGACCATCGATCAGAACTCCGCCGACGTGGTGGGCTCCGGTATCGGAAACGCCGACCTCAGCGTCGCCGAGGCCGACCAGCGCCTCTCCTGGCACACCGGTAGCAACGACATGGTCACCGGCGGATGGCGTTCCGGCCTGAACACCTGGCTGAATGACGACAACACCTGGCAGCGCTACGTGCTGGTGCGTGACGGCAACAGCCAGGCCGTCCCGGAACCCACCTCCGGCGCCCTGCTCGGCCTGGGCCTGGCCGGCCTCGCCGCCCTGCGTCGCAAATCCAGGGCCTAAACCACCGGCAGGCGGGATTCAATCCCGCCATCGCTGAGGGCAAACACGCCGGAGCCCGCGCCTCAGTTACGCCCGTAGGTGTCCTCGAAGCGGACGATGTCGTCCTCGCCCAGGTAGCTGCCCGACTGGACTTCGATGATCTCCAGGGGAAGCTTGCCCGGGTTGGCAAGACGGTGCACATGGCCCAGGGGAATATAGGTGGATTCGTTCTCCCCCAGCAGGAACACCTTGTCGCCATTGGTCACCTCGGCGGTGCCCTTGACCACAATCCAGTGCTCGGCCCTATGGTGATGCATCTGCAGGCTCAGCCGGGCCCCCGGATTCACCACGATGCGCTTCACCTGAAAACGCTCGCCGCTGTCGATGGAGTCGTACCAGCCCCAGGGACGATGGATCTTGCGGTGGGCCGAAGCCTGGCTGCGCTTGCCGGCCTTGAGGCTGGCCACGATCTGCTTCACGTCCTGGGTGCGCTCCCGGCTGGCCACCAGCACCGCATCGGGGGTTTCGACAATCACCGCATCCTCGATCCCCACGCAGGCCACCAGCCGGTCCTGGGCATAAACCAGGGTATTGCGGCTGTCCTCAAACAGCACGTCACCCCGGGCCACGTTGCCCGCCGCGTCCTTGTCGGCAATGGTCCACAGGGCATCCCAGGCCCCCACGTCCGACCAGCCGGCGCTCATCGGCACCACGCAGCCGGGGATGCCCAGCCCGCTGGCCTCCGCCAGCTTCTCCATCACCGCATAGTCGATGGAATCCGACGGGCAGGCCAGGAAAGCCGCCTTGTCCACCCGCAGGAAATCCGCATCCCGGCTGCCCCCCGCCCACGCCCTGCGGCAGGCCTCCATCATGGCCGGCTGCAGGTGCGCCATCGCCTTGAGCCAGGTGCTGGCCCTGACCATGAACAGGCCGCTGTTCCACAGGTACTCACCGCTGTCCAGATAGGCCTGGGCGGTGGCTGCGTCGGGCTTCTCGACGAAGGCGGCAATCGCCTTGCTGCCATCGGCCCGGTCCGCACCAAAGCGGATGTAGCCGTAACCGGTTTCGGCATGGGTGGGGACGATGCCAAAGGTCACGATGGCTCCCTCCAGCGCGGCCGGAATCCCGCCGTCGATGGCCTGCTGGAAACCCGCCAGATCACCGATCACGTGGTCCGCCGGCATCACCAGCATCACCGGATCGGCCTCCTCCACCGCCAGCGCCGCCAGGGTCAGGGCCGGTGCGGTGTTGCGGCCCGCCGGCTCCAGCACCACATGCTGACTCGCCCGGCCTGCGGCGCGCAGCTGCTCGGCAGTCACGAAACGGTATTCCTCGTTACACACCACCACCGGCGCCGAGGCCACCGGCAAACGCCCCGAGAACCCTGCCAGCCGCCCCGCCGTAGCCTGCAGCATCGTCTCATCGCCCACCAGGGCCAGCAGCTGCTTGGGGTATTGCTCCCGCGAAAGCGGCCACAGGCGCGTGCCCGAACCCCCCGAAAGAATCACCGCTTGAAGTTCCATGATGCGTCACGCCCTTGGTCAGTCATGAGAAAAATCCACTTTGCGCGGAATGATAGACAGGTACGCCACTCAGCAGCAATCCGCGGCGCCCCGCCAGTGACAAATTTACCCGGACAACCATGACACGACCGCCCTCCGTTCCCGCCCCGGCGCAAAAACCCAAATCAGTTTGCTGCACTGCCACAATCCGTCACACTGCCCTGCTAGAATCCCGCGGGCATAACAACCCGAAACCCGGATCCACGATGGAAATCATCTGCGCCGCCGACCAAGGCAAACCCATGGGTCCGTGCCCGGCTGGCAGCGCCCGGTGAAGGTCAAGAAATAAACCCGCCGACCGCATGCACTCCCCCCTACGCTCTCTCTGAAAGGCCTCCGCCATGTGTGGCATCGTTACCGCCATTGCCCGTCG
>NZ_JAQUVG010000133.1 GCF_028693495.1 Zoogloea sp.
GGGTTGCTCCTTCGCATGGCCCTCGGTGAGGGTGACGCCCAGTTCGGAGAGCGTTTTATCCTGCTGGCCCGCAACAGCTTCACCCTGGCCGGGCTCACGGCGCTGATCGCCGTGATGCTGGCAGTATTGATGGCCTACAGTGTGCGTCTCTCCGGCAGTCTGCTGACCCGGGGCCTCAACCGACTGGTCGGTCTGGGATATGCCGTGCCTGGCACCGTCATCGCGGTGGGCGTGCTGATTCCCGTCACCCGTCTCGATAACTGGATCGCCAGCGTGTGGCAGGACACCTTCGGTACCAATCCGGGCCTGCTGATCAGCGGCGGAATCGCCGTACTGATCTACGCTTACCTGGTCCGTTTTCTCGCAGTCGCCCTGCAGACGGTGGACGCCAGCCTGTCCAAGATCACCCCCAGCATGGACGATGCGGCACGCAGCCTCGGCCTCGGTCAGGGTGCCACCCTGCGCCGGGTGCACGTACCCATCCTCAGGGGCAGTCTGTTCACGGCGGGTCTGCTGGTCTTCGTGGACGTGATGAAGGAACTCCCCGCCACCCTGGTGATGCGCCCCTTCAACTTCGACACTCTGGCCACTCAGGCCTATGTGCTGGCCTCCGACGAGCGTCTGACCGAGGCGTCCACCGCCGCACTGACCATCGTCGCCGTCGGCCTGCTGCCCCTGATCGCGCTCTCCCGCCAGATCTCCCGGAACCGCCGATGAGGCCATGCCTCGTCATCTGGCCAGACAGGCCAGCCCAGCAACAGCGAGCACGCCATGCCCCCTCCCATCTTCGACAAGCCCTACTCCGCAGCCTGTGAGCGGAACAAGGACCCGATCCTGGAGGCGCTCCGCCTCCACACGGTGGACTGCCGTCATGTGCTCGAAATTGGTTCGGGCACCGGCCAGCACGCCATTCACTTCGCCGCGGCCCTGCCCCATCTCACCTGGCAAACCAGCGATCGTCCAGAAAACCTGCCAGGCCTGCGGCTGTGGCTGGCGGAGGCTGAACTCCCCAATACACCACCGCCCCTTGCCCTGGACGTAGGGGGGGCATGGCCGACTATCCGTTTTGATGCCGTGTTCAGCGCGAACACCCTGCACATCATGCGCTGGAATGAAGTCCAGACCTTCTTCACCCGGCTCCCGGACGTCCTTGCCGGCAACGGACGTGTCTGCATTTACGGCCCTTTCCATTATGAAGGTCGCCCGACAAGCCCGAGCAATGCCCAGTTCGACTCAGCCCTGAGGGCAGACAACCCGTTTCAAGGCATCCGGGATTTCGAGGCTGTCGATGCCCTCGCCCAGAAGGCAGGCCTCCAGCTGCTCGAGGATCGCGCCATGCCTGCCCACAATCGCTGCCTGACCTGGCAAGCCCTGCCAGATCGTCAAGAAAGCCGCCCATGCCCCTGAGCATCGTAACCACCCTTGCCACACTCTCCACGGAAAACCGGGGACTGCTGCCCCTGATCGCCCCCTTTCACGGGATTGTTAACCTGGATGTGCTTCAAGGGATGGCCGAGCAGGCGGATCTGGAAGCCCTTTCCCGGGCACTTCAGGAGGCCGGGCTGGCCGAACCCCGTGCGTGGCACTGCCTGGGACTCCACCCTGAACTGCGGCCACACCTGCGGTCGAGTCTGCCAGCGGAGGTGCTCCAGCGGGCAGATGCCGCCTGGATCGCTTCAATGCTCGGTTACGCCAGCTTCCTCGCCCGCCAGCAGGATCCCGATCCGGAAGCCGCTGCCAGCCTGGCGCACCAGGACCAGGACAACCTGCTGGCACTGCTGGATGTCCTGGCTGATGGCGATGAACCCGATCAGGCCATGGAGCTGGGCACCCTGCTATTCGGCCTGCTTCAGCCTTCAGCAGACGAGGACACCCTGGCACGACTCGAAACTACCTGCGAAAGGGGCCTGAACCGCTTCAAGGCAGGCTGGAGCGCCCCCCGCTTCGCCGCCCAGGCGGATGCTGCGGAGCACCTCCTGGCCAGCGGCCACCTGGAAGAAGCCTTTGCCCTGGCCCGTAGCCTCTATCAGCGGGCCCGCTGGAGCGGACCCGCTGCTTATCCGGAAGCCGGACTGGACGGTGCGCGTGCCGCGGGGCTCTTGGCACGAGTCCTGGAAGGCGGCGACGATACGGGAGCGGCAATCGCCTTGCTGTCCGAAGCCCTCGGGACGCTGGCGGATCAGGAAGAGTGCTCCGAGCTGCAGATTGAGCTTCTCAGGGACTACGGGCGCTTGCTGCTCCAGCAGGGAGAGGGGGCAGCCGCCCTGGACAGCCTGACCGCAGCCCTGAAGCTGTCCTGCCAGCTGGAACGCCCGGCAGACCGCACGGCCTGCCTGCACCTGATCGGTCTGGCGGAGGATGCGGAAGGCCATGGGGAGGCCGCCGAAAAAGCCTGGCGGGAAGCACTGGATATATCGGCAGCAGAAGACAACCCACTTTTTCTGGCGGAACTGCATCAGCAGATCGGTCATCTGTGTACCCGCACCCCGTCCCGAATTGCCGAAGCCACCGAACACCACTGGGCTGCTGCCCAGCTCTGTGCCCAGGCCAATGCGCCTGTGAGCGAGGGCCATGCCCGTACCCACCTGGCCAGCGCCTTGCTGAAGCAAGGCCTACTGCAGGAAGCCCTGGATGAAATTCAACGGGCAATCCGCTGCAAAGCCGATGCCGGCGACACCGCAGTCCCCTGGACCAGCTGGGGTGTCCTCGCAGACATCCAGCGGGCACGGAATGAGGAAAAGAAAGCACACGAGGCCAGGGAAAAAGCGGTCGAGACGTACCTGGCCCACCGCCGCACGGGGGCGGAAAACACAAATCTGGACGGTCGCTTGGCACACCTGGTCCTGGAGGGACTGGAGGAAGACGCGGCCGGCGAGCTGGACGAGAGCCTCGCAGAGCTCGCCGGGAAATCAGGCTTTCCGGCCCGCCTCCGGCCTTTCATGACTGTCCTGCGGGCCATCGTGGCCGGTAACCGGGACCCTAAGCTGGCCGACCATCCCGGTCTCGACTACAGCGCAAGCGTGGAAATCCATCTGCTGCTGAACCGCCTGACAAGCAGCTGAGGACGCTCAGGTCCGGTACAAGTTGACCTCGTCCCGGGTAGCAAGCGCCACCTGCCGGGCCTTGTCCGCAAAATCCTCGCCCTTGCCCGCATACAGGATGGCGCGGGACGAGGAAATCATCAGCCCGCTGCCGCCCGCCGTACGACCCGCCTTCACGGTGGCCTCCACGTCTCCCCCCTGGGCTCCGATGCCGGGCACCAGCAAGGGCAGATCTCCGACGATGGCCCGCACGTCCGCAAGCTCCTGGGGGAAGGTGGCCCCCACCACCAGGGCATTCTGCCCATGCACGTTCCATTTTCCGGCAACCAGTTCAGCCACGTGCTGATAAAGCTTGCGGCCACTGTCGATGGTCAGGTTCTGCAGATCGGAGCCGCCCGGATTGGATGTCCGGCACAGGACGATCAGGCCCTTGCCCGCATGCTCCAGGTAGGGCTCGACGGAATCGAAGCCCATGTAGGGATTGACGGTGAGTGCATCGGCGCCATAACGCTCGAAGGCCTCACGGGCGTACTGCTGGGCCGTGGCGCCAATGTCACCCCGCTTGGCATCCAGCACCACCGGTACGGAAGGGTGCTTTTGATGGATGTAGGCGATCAGATCCTGCAACTGATCCTCCGCCCGGGCGGAAGCAAAATACGCGATCTGAGGTTTGAACGCACAGGCGAGGTCTGCCGTGGCGTCCACGATGCCCTTGCAGAAGGCCAGGACCGCGTCGGGACGCGCTTTCAGATGATCCGGAAAACGGGATGGGTCAGGGTCAAGACCGACGCATAGCAAGGAATCATGGCGTTGCCAGGCGGCCGCCAGCTTGGTACGGAAATCCATGTCAGCAGGGGGCACGAAGCCCAGGTTGTGATGACGAAGGTCCGATTTTACCAGTCCGGCGAGATGATCCGGCACCCCCTGCCCCAAGTGGCCCACTGCTCCATGCTGCATCACAGCATGCTCCACCCAGTGTCACGAAGTGCACCAGCCTTTACGCCAGGTCACATCACATGTGTCCATTATTTATACAAATCCACAAATCAACAACATTGATAAAAAAACTGGGGAAAAATATTTTTCTTTTTGTTTTCAATTGCTTGATGAAAAAGAAGGAAAAAAATCCTGCCTCTCAGCCCGGACTGGCACAGCCCTCGCACTAGATATCCCGCTCCGAAACGGCGTGTTTCCCAGGGACACGACCAAGGGAGGAACGGGGTAGCGGCGCACCATAGCCCGCGTCCCGCTGGTGATATCAACGACAAAATTCCGGAGACCATCGTTATGAAGAAGACCCTGCTTGCCCAGTCCGTCGCCCTCGCACTTGCCGCTGCTGCCGGCAGCGCCCAGGCCGTCAGCTTTACCCAGAATGACGTGACCATCGACATCAACGGCACGATCAACGGCTTCTACGTCAATCGCGAATCCAAGACCACCATCGCCGGCGGTCCCGAGACCAAGTCCCAGAACAGCGCCCTCTCCAACGGCCTGCTGCCGGGCTGGATCAACTTCGTGGCCACCACCAAGCACGCAGGCCAGGACATCAAGGCTCACTTCAGCTTTGCTCCGGGTATCAACGACTCTTCAGAGGTGATAGGCCTGCCGACCAATCCGGCAGCAGGTGCCACCGGCGGCCGCAACAGCCCCTTCAGCCAGATCGACGTCCGTAACGTTTACTTCCAGTTCGGTAACAACGACTGGGGCACCCTGAAGTTCGGCCGCGACATTGGCCTGTTTGGTCAGAACATCATCCTGTCCGACATGACCCTGCTGGGCGTGGGCGGCACCTCCAACGCCGGCGTGCCTTACAACACCACCTTCGGCATGATCGGCCACGGCTACATGTACACCGGCTTCCAGGCCCAGATCACCTACACCACCCCCAACTACAACGGTCTGCAAGCCTCGGCCGGCATCTTCCAGCCGAGCAACTTTGGCGGCGACCAGACCAAGACCCCGGGCTTCCAGGCCGAGGTGGACTACGACTGGAAAGGTGGCGTTCCTGGCAAGGTATGGGGCGGCCTCGTGACCCAGAGCACCAGCTGCTCCAAGGGGGCAACCTGTGACGGCGTAGGCGCCAACCCGGCCAAGAGCTTCACCGCCACCGGCTATGAGCTGGGCGCCAAGGCCGGCATCAACAACTTCGAGGCCGTGGCCTATGCCTTCGCCGGCAAGGGTCTGGGCATGTCCACCGTGGGTGCCCAGTTCTACGGCGGCAGCGATGGCCTCGGCAACAAGACGGATTCCAAGGGCTACTTCCTGCAGGGCACCTACAAGTTCGACAAGACCAAGGTGGGTATCAACTTCGGTCAGAACAAGGACAACGATGGCGTCCTGGGTCAGGGTAACGAGCGGAAGAACAAGGCCTATACCCTGGGTGTCTATCACAGCCTGAACAAGTTCATCACCCTGGTCGGCGAGCTGAACCAGGAAAAGATCACCAGCACCGTGGATGACAGCGAGACCAAGAACCGCACCATCTCCGCGGGCGCCATCCTGTTCTTCTGATCTTCATGCCATTTGCCCACCTCCGGGGTGGGCCGGTTTCCGCCAGGCGCACCCCAGATGTCGCCGCGAAACGATCCCTGTGTGTTTCTCCCTCCTTCGGGCGCCCTTCGGGGCGCCGTTTTTTTGCCTGCCGCATGGGGATGGGACGGGTGTATCGTCCGCCCCTGAATCCTGCCCTGGAGAACGCCATGCACCGTCCGGCCACCTTCGCCGTACTGCTCCTGCTGCTCCTGTCGCCCTTCGATTCCGGGGCCGACGGCATCCGGCAGCTACAGATCCATCCCAGCCGCTACGCCGACGCCCGGGAAGCACTGGTGGACGCCATCGAAACCGAAGGCCTCGTTCCTTCTCCCCCCAGCCGCTTCGGTGAGATGCTTGCGCGCACCGGCCCAGCGCTCGACCAGGATGCACCCGTTTACGATGAGGCAGAGGTGCTGCACTTCTGCAGCGCCCGCATCGCCTGGCAGGTGGCTCGGGAAGCCCCCTGGAAGATTGCCCTCTGCCCCCTCTCCGTGGCCATCTACACGCTTCCTGGAGAGCACAAGACAGTGCATCTGGCCTGGCGGGAAGCACCGGCCACCAGTCCGGGCGGGCAGGCGGCCAATGCGCTGATGGCCCGGATTGCCCAAGCCGTCAGCGAAAATGCAGGGCGCGCCGGCTGGAACCCCTAAAGCCTACGTCCCCTCCCCGCCGGCGTCCCGGCGGGGTATAGTTCAGGCCGCCCCAGATCATCACCTGTCTTTTTTTTCAGCATGTCCCAGAAAACCTACAACGCCGACTCGATTACCGTTCTCAAGGGTCTGGAACCGGTCAAGCAGCGGCCGGGCATGTATACCCGCACTGAACATCCCCTCCATGTGATCCAGGAAGTCATCGACAATGCGGCGGATGAAGCCATGGCCGGCTTCTGTCGCCGGATTGGCGTCACCCTGCATCTAGACGGCTCCGTCAGCGTATCCGATGACGGACGCGGCATTCCCGTGGAAATCCACCCGGTCGAAGGCGTCTCCACCGTTGAGGTCGTGTTCACCCGTCTCCACGCGGGGGGCAAGTTCAACAAGACCGATGACGATTCCGCCTACCGCTTCTCCGGCGGCCTGCACGGTGTGGGCGTGTCCGTCACCAACGCCCTGTCCCACCGCATGGAGGTGGACGTGGTGCGCGACGGCGGACGCCACCGGCTGGTATTTTCCGGCGGTGACGTCATCGAACCGCTCACCCGCCTGGGGGATGCCCCGAAGAAGACGAGTGGTACCAC
>NZ_JAQUVG010000134.1 GCF_028693495.1 Zoogloea sp.
CAACCTGACCGGCGATTACCTATGGCGCAGCAGTGCCAAGGTCGGTGCGGGGAAGTTCAGGCCATTGCGACCGCTGCCACCGGCTTAGCGTGCTTTATTTTCCGTTTTCTGAGACGACCCCTACAAGGAAGAGTCCGAAGAGGAGAAGCAGTTGCTGGTGTCGCTGATGACCCGCATGATGCGCCCGGACCGTCTTGATGCCTCGGCGATGGAGTACTGGATGCAGTCGGCGGACCGGATGGGGGGAGATCTGGTGGCGGCGGCCCGTTCTCCCCACGGCCGCTATTACGTGATGCTGGCGGATGCGACGGGGCATGGCTTGCCGGCGGCGATCAACCTGCTGCCGATCAACCGGGTTTTCTACACCATGGTGCGCAAGAACCTGCCGGTGGGGCTGATCGCCGAGCGGATGAACGCCAGTGTCCGTGACCAGTCCCCCCCCGGGCGCTTCGTGGTCGCCTTGATCCTTTGTTTCGATCAGGCGAACCGTCTGCTCGAGGTATGGAACGGGGGCATTCCGATGGCACTTTTCCTCAATGAAGCAGGACAGATCGTTCGGCGCTTCACCTCCGAGAATCTGCCTCTTGGACTGGATGAGGGGGGGGCTCCGCCGCACACCGTGTTCCATCGCTGGGAGGGGGAGGGCCAGTTCTTTGCCTGCTCCGATGGCCTGACGGATGCTGAGTCTCCGGAAGGGAAGCCCCTGGGTGAAGCCCCAGTGGAGATGGCGCTTGCCGCTGCTCCAGCTTCCCGGCGCTTCAATCAGCTGCGCAGGGTGGTGCATGAACACATGGTCGGGCAGGCCCCCCACGACGATCTGACAGCCCTGATGGTGGACACCCGCAAGCTGCTGCCGGCCGTTGCCGCAGCGGAACATGGCGAGACAGGGAAATGAAGGGCCGGGGCTTGGTGCGGGTGCTTGTCCTGTGCGCACTGGCAGGCTGCTCGGGGAGCACCTCCGTGAGGCCAGGTAGTGGGGGCAGGTATTACCTGAACGATGGCCCGGCTGAGTTCGATCCGGCAGTACTGGAGCGCCTGCCCGATGCAACCCCCCGTCGGGAGCCCTTGAACAAGTGGACCCTTAGGCCTTATACGGTGCAGGGACGGACCTTCACTCCCGCTACGGCGTTGCGGCCCTTCCGGGAGGAGGGGACCGGGAGCTGGTATGGTCGCCGCTATCATGGCAAGCCCACCTCCACCGGCGACCTCTACGATATGTTTTCCATGAGTGCTGCCCATCCAACCCTGCCTCTTCCCTCCTACGCCCGGGTGACCAACAGGACCAACGGCCGATCGGTCGTGGTGCGGGTCAACGACCGGGGCCCCTTTGTACCTGGCAGGATCATAGATCTCTCCTTTGCGGCTGCCTATCGGCTCGGGTATGCGGATGCGGGCAGCGCACCGCTGGTGGTGGAGAGCCTCCTGCCCGACTGAGGGCGGACCGCACCTGGCAGGAGGGGCGGCAAGGGGGGGATTGCGACGAGTTGCAATATTGGCCGGGTAAAAGGAAGTTCATTCCCTTCCAGATGAATACTTCCCCACTCATGCGCAGCACCCTTCCTTCCCGCGTCCGCAGCCGTTCATCGGCACCCTGCCTGACCTCTTCGGTCCTGTCCGAAGCCCTGCTGGGCAACCTCCATGATGGTGCTGAAGAGATCCTGCGGATCCTGCAGCGGAGCATCCGGCCTGCTGGCTCGTTGTCCATGGCCGATCGTGACCAGGTGCTGGATTGTCTCGAGTCCATGCGGGACAGCGCCCGGGCGATGCCCGTCCTGACCCGCATCAAGCTGCCGAGCATCGATTGGGCCGCCTGGGATGTCCTCGGCCTGGCTCCCCGGGGCATGTCCCGGGACTGGCGGGAGGCGATGGGGGAGGTTCTGGAGCATCTTGTACCAGCCACCCTCGCTGAATTGCGGCGCCATCGACGCAGCGTTTCCTGAGGGGGCGCAAGCGGGTGTCCCACGGCAGCTCATTCTGTCGGGGGGCGCTCCGGTTGACGGCGCCCGTGCTCCGACGCGGCCCGATTCTGCACTGACCGTGAAATCCGTAACAGAGCGGGTGGAACAGCTGCGCCGGGCAGGAAATATTGCGGGGCTGGTCATGCCGGGACCGTCCGATATCCGGCAGAATGCGCGACATGAACGCCATAGACATATTTCCCTGGGACGACAATTTCTGTACCGGAATTGCTGAGATCGACGAACAGCACCGGGTGCTTGTGGATCTGCTCAATCGTCTCGCAGCGTTCGTGGCCTACCAGGCGGATGACCTGGTGCTGGAGCAGGTCTTCGATGAGCTGACGGCCTATGCCCTCCACCACTTTGCCTCGGAGGAGGCCATCTGGCATCGCCACCTGCCCGAAGATCGGGCCGAGATCAGTCACAGGGAGGTCCACTGCAATTTTGTCCGGGAAGTGGAACGGATGAAGGGCAGCCTGGGGGCGCGTCCCCTGATCGAACTGGGGGAGGAGGTCCTGGGTTTCCTGGCCCGCTGGCTGGCCGCCCACATTCTTGAGTCGGATCGCTATCTGGCCTACGTGGTCCGGGCCCGTCAGGCGGGCCAGGATGTCCAGGCGGCGAAGGCCTGGGCCAAGGAGCAGATGGGGGGAGCGACCCGGGTATTGATCGACATCATCCTGTCCATCTACTCCACCCTTTCCAACAATACCCTCAAGCTGATGCGGGAACTGGCCCAGCATCGTCTGGCCCGGGAGGCGCTTGAGGAGTCCCAGGGGCTGCTCCGCACCGTGATCGACACGGCTCCGATCCGGGTCTTCTGGAAGGACAGGGATCTGCGTTATCTGGGAGCCAATCCGGCGTTCGTGCAGGACACCGGTCTGTCCTCTGCAGATGCGCTGGTCGGTCGGGATGACACCGAACTGGGCTGGGCCGCCCATGCGTCCAGCTACCAGCGTGACGATCAGGCGGTGATTCAGTCCGGTCAGTCGCGGCTGGCCTATGAGGAGTGCCAGACCACGGCGGACGGGCGCACTGTCTGGCTGAGCACTTCAAAGGCGCCTCTCAGGGACCCCCAGGGCGACATCATCGGTGTTCTGGGTATTTACGAGGATGTGACCGAGCACAAGAAGGCGGTCCTGGAGCAGCAGCGCCTCAACCGAGCCCTGCGGCTGTTGAGCGAGTGCAATCTGGCCCTGGCCCGCAACGAGGATCTTGGCGATCTGTTTGACGATATCTGTTCGCTGATCGTTGACACGGGGGGGTATTCCCTGGCCTGGATCCGTCTGGCCCAGGAGGGCCGCCTGGTGTCTGGAGCGCCCACGGCCCGGGCCGCCCGGACTCCTGAAGTCCTGGCCACACTGGTTTCCCTGGAGGGTGCTCCGGATGCGGCCAGTGCGGCAGCGCTGCGCACCGGTCAGACCGAATTGGGTGCACTCTGCTTGGCCGCTGCGGGGCAGGGAACTGCCGCGGTATCGGCCAAGACGAGTCTGGCTTTGCCCTTGATCGGTCAGGAGGGGGTGCTGGGTGTCCTGACCTTGCTGGAGGGTGACGGCGAGGCGTTCACTTCTGACGAGATCACCTTGATGGAAGAGCTGGCGGCAAATCTGTCCTACGGGATAGGGGCGATCCGGATCCGCAGTCAGCGGGAAGCGGCTCTCGCGTCCAATCGGGCCAAGGATGCCTTCATCGCCAATATCTCCCATGAGGTGAGGACGCCGCTCAATGCCATCAGCGGCATGCTCTACATGCTGAGGCGCTCCGGGGTGACGCCGGAACAGGATGAGCGCCTGAGGAAGATCGAGGCGGCCGGCCAGCATCTGCTCGAGATCATCAATACGGTGCTGGATATGTCCAAGATCGAAGCCGGCAAGCTGACCCTCGAAGAACAGGACATGGATCTGAACGCCCTGATGAACAGCGCCCTGGCCCTCATCCAGGACAAGGCGGCCGCGAAGGGAATCACCCTGTCCGTCAAGGGGAGCGCGGAGCACCTGCCCTTGAAGGGAGATGCAACCCGCATGCAGCAGGCGCTGCTGAATTACCTGTCGAATGCAGTCAAATTTACCGAAACCGGTTCAATCCAGCTGGTCTGCCTGGTGCAGGAGGAAACACCCCTCGATGTGCTGGTACGCATGGAGGTCAGGGATACAGGAATCGGTATTCCAGCGGATGTCCTGCCGCGTCTTTTTCAGGATTTCGAACAGGCCGACAACTCTACGACACGTCACTTCGGCGGGACAGGGCTCGGCCTGGCGATCACCCGCCGGATTGCGCAACTGATGCAAGGGGATGCGGGCGTGGACAGCCGGGAGGGCCAGGGCAGTACCTTCTGGTTTACGGCGCGGCTCAGGCGGTGCCAGCCCCCGCCCGAAGTGCTGACACGCAGTGATCGGGACTCCGCCGAAACCCTGTTGCAGCGGCATTTTTCCGGAAGCCGCCTGTTGCTGGTGGAGGATGACCCGATCAACCAGGAAATCGCCTGCTGCATTCTGGAGGATACCGGGCTGCAGGTGGACCTGGCCAACGATGGGCTGGAGGCCGTCGAGCTAGCCCGGCAACGGCGCTACGACCTGATCCTGATGGACATGCAGATGCCCCGCATGGATGGCCTGCAGGCGGCTCGTGTCATTCGAATGCACCCAGGGTATGGCGAGGTACCCATCGTTGCCATGACGGCCAATGCCTATGAGGGTGACAGGCTGCACTGCATGGAGGCCGGGATGAACGCCTTTGTGGCCAAGCCAGTCGAGCACACTGTTCTGTTCGAGACCCTGCTGGCGTGTCTGGGGGGAGCCCGGTCGTTGCTGGCTTGAGCCCGGGCATCAGTGGGTTTGCCCGCTGTCAGCGAAGCAGATCCGGTTGCGTCCGGCGTGTTTGGCTGCGTACATCGCCTTGTCCGCTCTCTGGAGCATGGCTTCACCGCTGAGTTCGCAGGGCGGAAAGAGGGTGACCCCGAGGCTGGCAGAGCACTGGTGGCCGACGACATAGGGTTTTCCGCTGGCTTCCTGGAGAGACAAGAGGTAGGGCCGGGCGAGTTCATCGCGGATTCGTTCGGCAATCCGGATGGCATGATCGCGAGTGGATGTCTGCTGGGAGAGGGGATATTTTGCCTCGATCTGACCCAGCAGCACGACAAATTCATCTCCTCCCAGGCGGGCCACGGTGTCTTGCTGGCGCACGCACTGGAGCAACCTGCCAGCCACTTCCCTGAGCAACTGATCGCCAGCCTCATGGCCATGAAAATCATTGAGGGGTTTGAAATTGTCCAGATCCAGATAGATCAGCGCGCCGTGCTGCCCGCTGCGCTGGCTCTGGGCAAGGGACTGGGCCAGACGGTCAAAGAACAATCTGCGGTTGGGCAGGCCCGTCAGGGTATCGAAGTAGGCCAGATGATGGATGCGCTCTTCGTAATCCTTGCGCTCGCTCAAATCCCGCACGGCGGCGAACAGCGCAGTGTGCCCATCCAGTTCGGTGAGTGTAATCACCACTTCCACGGGGACATCAATGCGGTTGTCAAGCCGGCGCACGGTCCATTCGAACTTGAGTGTGCCGTCCCGCTGGACCTTGTCGGCAATCTCCGCCAGACATTTGGCCGACGGCACGCCGCCCGGCTGCAAGGGCGGTGAAAGGGCGCGTACGCCGCGGCCAAGGACTTGTGACTTGCTCTGCGCTCCGAGCAGCTGGAGGGCGGCCCTGTTGCAGTCCGTGATCCTGTTCCGGATCGCCACAAAAAACGGTTCAGTGCTGGTATCGAAGAGGGTCTGAAAGCGTTTCTCGGCCTGTCGGGTAGCGGTCGTCTCGGTGCACAATCCCAGCAGGCGATCAGGTTGGTCTGCGTGGGGAACGATGAGGTGAACGCACTGAAAGGCACGCAGGCAGCCATCCGGATCCCGGATTTCACACTCATGGGCCTGAGGGATACCGCTGGCCAGGGTACGTTCATCCTGCTCCCGCAAAAGGGCCGCCGCGGCGGCGGGAAGGAGCTCCTCGTCGCGATGGCCGATGAGCGCCTCCGGGGGACGTTTGAACAGGTCGGCGACGGCCTGGTTGGCGTACAGGTAGCGACGCTGCCGGTCCTTCATGAAGACCAGGCCGGGCATGTGGGTGAGCACCGTGTCGAGCAGCTGCCATTGCTCGTGAAGCCGTTTTTCGTTGAGGACCTGCTCGGTCACATTGACGGCCACTCCAGACAAACCAATCACCTCACCGCGGACATCCTTCAGGGGTGCTTTCAAGGTCAGGTAATGATGAACGTCCGGGCAGTGCCTGAAACGGAAGGCACAGGTGATGTGGTCTGGCACCCCCTGGATGATCACCCTGCAATCCACCGCGCGCAGCCTCTGGCTGGTTTCCGCATCCACGAACTCGTCCGCCTGATGACCGATGAGCTCCGGCAGCTCGACGCCATACAGGCGGCACAGGCTCTGGTTGGCGTACGTATAGCGCAGCTCCAGATCCTTGCTGAAGATCAGTGCCCCCATGTTGTCCAGCAAAGTCTGCTTTGCGTGAAGCTCCTTCTGCGCTTCTCCGCTACCCGTCCAATTCTCCATGGCATTTCCTTAATCGAGGGGCACGAAATATTGAAAGGCAGTCCTGCCCCAGCCTTGCATCACTGAACTTCTGTCGAGTATCTGCTTACTTTACCGAAAAAATGATTTTTTTCTATCAAAGCCGCAGGAATTAAGTGGATTTACCATTTTCAAGGTATGAAAATACCTCTGGCGCGCTCTAGACTGAAGTGCAACACCCCGATTTGTTAGGGTGTAGGCATGGGAAATCACTACAGTCAGTTGTCGATGGACGAACGTAATCAGATTCATCGGTGCAGCAATGAGGGATTGAGTCTT
>NZ_JAQUVG010000135.1 GCF_028693495.1 Zoogloea sp.
CGTGTGTCCTCCAAATTGGTCTGCGAGAAGCCGCGCGCCGATTGCTTCGAGTGCAGCCAGGCCCCCGAGCGGCAAGCCTACCGCCCGCGGCCCGAACACCTGCGGCGCCCGTGGGTTGATCCGGATCAGCCGCTCGTGCTGGTCGCTGAACAGCCGCACCGTCGGCACGTCGATGCCGGCGCCGATCTCGATAACCGCCAGCCGTTCGACGCCAGCCAGCCAGGTATTCAGCTTCTGCGCCTGGTGCTTCGCGCGAATCTGCCGCCAGTCCCAATCCCCGAACATCAGGATATTCGGGCGGGCGAGGCCCCCGCAGTAGCGGCAGGCCGGCAGATCATTCGTGAGGCGACAGGCGGCTTCGTCAATCTCAGGCGAGAACCTGGCGGCATCCCAGACGGCAATCGAGCAGCCCGGGTCAAGGCACTGCAGATGGTGAATGGACCCGTGGATCTCGTGGATCCGATCCGCTGCGATACCGGACTTCTGGAAGTGCCCGTCCACATTGCTGGTGGATACGAACAGCCCATGTTCAAGCCTTGCACCGATGGCCTGTAGAATCCCGAAGCCCGCATGGGGGATGGTGTCCCGGTAGAGCTTCAGCCGATGGCCGTAGAACCCCCAAGCCAGGCGGGCGTCCCGGTGGAAGGCGTAGGGGCTGGCAATCGCTTCGAAGCGCATGCCAGCCTTGGATAGCGCCGGGTAGGTCTTCCAGAAGCCATTATCGCTGCGGAAGTCGGGCAGGCCGGAGTCCACGCCCATGCCGGCGCCGGCCGTCACAAGCAGCCCGTCGGCTTCGCGAATCAGGGCCGCCGCGTCGTCGATGCGTGCAGGGTTCATGTCATTCCCCATTGCCGTCGCCGCCGTGACGATCTTCACCCAGCTTCTCGGCTGTCGCAGGCGCATCGACCAGCTTCGGCCGGAAGGGAATCAGCACCCCTGAGCCCCCGAAGATCAGACGCCCGTCGTGCGGAACTTCCCTCACTTTGGCCCTTGCCGGCGCCTTCTTCGGGGGCTCCCGCGGGTCGCCGGGCAAGCTGAAGGTCCATCCCCTTTCCATCAGCCATTGAACAATCGGGGCGCCCTCTGCCGCCATTTCCTCCGAGTCGTCGCGGATTAGCCGCGCCTCCCAGTAGGGGGCGAACCCGTCGGAGAACTGCTTGAACAGAATGTCGGGGCGCACCTTAACGGGCCCCTGGTGGCAATCGGCGATGGCGGCGCACCCGGGCAGGTCCAAGCCTGCTGCGGTAAGCGCCTGCAGGATCTCCCCGAACTCGCCGTCGGACATGCTGCCGACACCGAACAGATAGCGGTCTTCCGCGGCGAAGGGGTAGGTGTTGCGAAAGCCTGCTTCACCGTCGGGGTAGTGCTTGCGAACGGCGCTCTTCTTGATGACAACCATCTGAAACACGATGCGGATACCCATGATGTCGTTCCTTTGTTGATGGTGTCAGCGACTCAGCGCCAGCCCGCCCAGCTGGGCAGAATGGGGAGGTCCACGGGCGAAGCTTTGCGCGCGGCCGGGTGCGGCGAGCGGACGGCGGGGAGGCGGGGGACGAATTTGCCGAGTGCTTCGGCGCTTTGCGGACGGCCAGACTGTGCGGCCGGGTCGGTGGTGACCATGGTGTTACTCCTTGCCCCCTGAAGTGAGGCGTAACCGGCCTCGCGGGGGCGAAGAGGCGGCGACGCTTTAGCAGCATTTGTGAGTCGCCCTGCAAGTTGTCTTAACTCGGCGACGCCCAACAAAAAACCCGCTGGGCATGAGCCAAAGCGGGTTGTCGGTTCCGCTTTAGCAACATTTGTAAAGCGCCTGCAAGCTGTGTTTCAAATCGGCGCTGAGTGGAGATTAGACGCGAGGCTGCAGCGTGCGTCAAGCGAAAGAGTGCGCGAAAGGCGCGGGGTCGTCCATGATCCGCCACAGCCGGTGACAGGCTCTTCCCGAATGGTCCAGACCTTCCCGGTCTCGGCATCCTCTTCGATGCGCAGGACACTGTCCCTGCATGGTCTGCGCCGCTCCTTCGGCACCTTGGCCGAGTGGGTGGAATGCCCGGTGGGCGTGGTGGCTCAGATCCAAGGCCACAAGCCGAGCGCGACGGCCGAAAAGCACTACCGCCGCCGGCCGCTCGACCTGCTGCTCATGTGGCACACAAAAATCGAGGCGTGGATTCTCGAACAGGCTGGCATCGAACAACCAGGCGAGGGGCAGGCAACGGGCCTGCGGATGCTTGGAAGCCGATAGATTGATACCAAAACGGTAACATGCTAGATTCAGACATGCACATCATTGCGATACAAACGCTTCGCGAGTTTTGGGAGAAGCACCCGCAGGCAGAAACCCCTTTGCGGGCTTGGTACGCCGATACAAGCCGGGCTGATTGGAGAACCCCGTCTGATATCAAGGCCGCTCATCGTAACGCCAGCTTCCTGCCCAACGACCGCGTCGTGTTCAACATCAAGGGCAATGATTACCGGCTGGTGGTGGCCGTGCGCTACACCTCGACCATGATGTTCATCCGCTTCGTCGGCACCCATGCTGAGTACGACCGGATCAACGCTGAGACAATCTAGGAGCCGCTATGGAACTGAAGCCCATCCGAACCGAGGCAGAGCACGCCGAAGCCCTGGCCGATATCGAACGCCTGTGGGACGCCCCTGAGGGCAGCGCAGACGCAGACCGGCTGGAAGTCCTCGCCATGTTGGTGGAAGCCTACGAGAAGGCGCATTTCCCGATTGAAGCCCCTGACCCGATTTCATTCCTAGAGTACGTCATGGATGTACGCGGACTGACTCGCAAAGACCTGGAGCGGTATATCGGCCCGCGTGGCCGGGTGGCCGACATCATGAACAGAACTCGCCCTCTGTCCGTAACGATGATCCGCCGGCTGTGCAGCGGCCTGGGGCTTCCTGCGGACGTGTTGATTCAGCCCTACGGGCTGCGCGAGCCCATCGCGGCCTAAACCAGTTTGCCGCCCCTACCTTTAGCGGGGGAAAAGTCTGAAGCCTTCGCCGACCTGGAACGGCACCCCACTGAAGAGCGCTTAAAGGCATCCCATTACACACATCTCCCACCCTTGTACCCTATCGTCCTGAGTGACGCACACAGGGAGCGTGCAGATAAGCTGGCGAAGCAGGAGTTTGAGACGATCGATTTGGGCGACGCTCGGCTGAATCAGCGTGCGGTGCTGCTGGCCGAGCGATTGGGCCAGAAGCCTGGAGCGAGCATTCCCGGTGCGTGCGAGAACTGGGCCGAAACGGCCCGCGCCCTGCCCAAGAGCCGACATGTGTGCATCGGCGACCGGGAGTCGGACATGCTGTCGCTGCTGGTCAAGGCACGCAACCTGGACTACCCGGCCGATTATCTGGTGCGCTGCCAGCACAACCGGGCGCTCCCCGAGGGCGACAAGCTGTGGGAGCGGGTCATGGCCGGCGCGCCCTTGGGCTGCGTGCGCTTCGAGCTCCCCGCCGGGCGTGGGCGCAAGGCGCGGTCGGACGAACAGGCACTGCGGACCGAACGCATCGAACTGGCGGTTCGCCAAAGCGGCACACTCGAAGTGACATGTCTGATCGCCACCGAGATCAACGCCCCCGCAGGCAGCAAGCCTGTGTGCTGGTGCCTGCTCACCAACCGCGCCGCGCCTTCCTGGCGGCGGCGGTCGAGTTGCTCGACTGGTACCGGGCCCGTTGGGAAATCGAGCTGTTTTTCCTGGTGCTCAAGGAGGGGTGCCGGGTCGAGCGCCTGATGCGTCTGGGGCGCACCCTGCCCGACTTACCCGCCGACCTAGTGTTCGAGGCCGACGAGTGGCGCCCCGCCTTCATTCTCAACAAGAAGCCCGTCCCGAAAACGGTGCCGCCCCTGAACACCGTGCTGCGCCTGATTGCACAGCACGGCAGTTTCCTCGCCCGCCGACACGACGGCAAGCCAGGCGCCAAAACCATCTGGTTGGGTCTCCAGGAGATCGCTGTCTTTGTAGAAGGCGCCGTTTACAGAACAGGTGGCGTACTTCCGCCAAAAGCTCAACCTGCCCACCGAGCGCTGGGACGACCTGGCCGGCGCGGCCCATGACCGCGCCTTTGTGGTGGCCGGCGCCCAGACCGCAGACCTGCTGGCCGACCTGCGCGGGGCGGTGGGCCGGGCGATCCAGGACGGCAAGAGCCTGGACGCGTTCCGCAAAGAGTTTGACGCCATCGTGGCAAAGAATGGCTGGACGGGCTGGACCGGTGAGGGCAGCCAGGCCGGCGTGGCCTGGCGCACGCGGGTGATCTACCAGACCAACATGGCCACCAGCTACGCCGCCGGCCGCTGGGCGCAGCTCAACGATCCGGAGCTGGCGAGCCTGCGGCCCTACTGGCGCTACGTGCACTCTGACCTGGTGAGCCACCCGCGGCCCCAGCACCAGGCCTGGAACGGGCTGGTGCTGCACAAGGATGATCCGTTCTGGCGCAGCCACTTTCCGCCCAACGGCTGGGGCTGCAAATGCACCGTGAAGGCCGCCAGCCGGGCCGAGATCGCCGCGGCCCAGGCCAAGGGGCTGGATTCGGCCCCCGCCGGCTGGGACGAGATCGGCGACTCCACTGGCGCCCCACCGGGCATTGACAAGGGCTGGGGGCATGCGCCGGGAGCCAACGCCACCCGCCCACTGCTGGAGATGGTGGACGCCAAGCTGTTCAAGCTCGATGCCCTCATTGGCGCGGCGATGTGGGAGGCGATGGCGCCAACCCTTGCGATGGAGCGCCAGCTGGCGTGGTGGGATACCTTGGAGGCCTGGCTGGCCGACGAATACCCGCGCGGGCGGACTGCGGTGGTCGGCACGCTTAAGCTCGACACCCTGTCGTGGCTCGCCGACAAGGGCCTGCCGGTGCCCGCCGGCGCCGAGATCGCCATCCGCGATGCCCTGGTTCGCGGCGCCAAGCAGGCCCGCCACGAAGCGGCGCAGAACGCCCTGACGCACGACGAATGGCGCGCCGTGCCCGCGCTGCTGGAATCCCCTGGGGCGATTTACCTGGATGGCAAGTCGGGCAAGCTGATTTACGTGGCCGAAGAGATCGGCCCGAGCAAGCTGGCCGTGGAGTACGACCCGGCGCGAATCAAGGGCATCGCCGCGGCGGTGGTGGAGAGCGCTTTTAGGGTGAGCGACGAAGCGATTGCCGGCGCGGTGAAGGGCGGCGAATGGGTGCCCGTAGAGGTATCTGGCCGCCGGGCAGGAGTCGAACCTGCATAAGCGGTAAAGGACCGTCCTGTTTCCAATTGCAGGCACCAGCAGCCAGACACAGAAAGTATAGCCCATGACCGCCATCACCATCCGCATCGACTCCGCCCCCGTGATCGACGTGCTTCAGCGCCTGGCCGCCGGCACCCGCAACCCGGCGCCCTTGTTCAAGGCCATCGGCGAAGACCTGATCACCAGCACCAAGGAGCGCTTCGCCACCAGCACCGCCCCCGACGGCAGCCGCTGGGCGCCCAACAGCCGCGTAACCTTTGAGGCCTACCTGGCCCGCTTTACAAAAACCACCCGCAAGGACGGCCGCATCAACGCCAAAGGCACCGGGGCCGTCATGGGCAAAAAGCCGCTGGTGCGCGAGGGCACCCTGGCCCAGCAGATTTTTTACAACGTGCTCGCCGGCGGCCTTGAGATCGGATCGACGATGGAGTACGCCGCCATGCAGCAGTTTGGCGGCAGCAAGGCCGAGTGGCCCCACCTGTGGGGCGACATCCCGGCCCGGCCCTTCCTGGGACTCTCGGCCGACGACGAAAACAAGATCGTGGCCGAAGCGCTGGACTATCTTGACGGGCTGCTTGCCTGAAACCCACCCCCCCTGAAAATCCGGCCCGCCACGCGTTTTTTAGCCTGCGGAGCCACACACCCCCATCAGACAGACCGATCGAAGCGACTAACGGGGTACTAACGGGGTCTATGGGCCTCCCGCTCGGGCCATCGCCTCACGAAATCCACAAATCCCACCCCGCCCGGCCCAAACCGGGCTTTTTTTGCGCCGAGGCGAATCCGCCCCCGTCGCGCGCGCGCCGCACCATGGCGGCATGCCTCGCACAGCCAAACCCGCATTTGCCGCCCTCTAGCTCAGCGCCCAGCCCCTGGGCGACGGCGCGCAGCTCCTCATTCCCGACGGTCTGTTTCGCAGCTCCGACGGCTCCGGCCGCCCCGAGGGCGTGCCCGGCTGGCGCCTCGATGCCCGACTTGCCGCCCAGGTGATCGCCGCCCGCCGCGAGCGCGGGGTGAAGATCGTGGTCGACTACGAGCACGCCACCCTCACCCGCGCCAAGGACGGCCTCCCGGCCCCCGCCGCTGGCTGGATCGACCCCGCCCATCTGGAGTACCGCCCCGGCGTCGGCCTGGTAGCCACCGAAGTGGAGTGGACCACCACCGCCGCCGGCCACCTCACCGCCCGTGAATACGGCTACGGCAGCCCGGTGTTTCCGTTCGACCCTCGCACCGGCGACATCACCGGCCTGCACTCATTCGCGCTCACCAACGACCCCGGCCTGACCGGGGTCAATACCGCCCTCTCGGCCATCGTGGCCGCCACCCAGGAGACCCCCGAAGTGAACACCCTCGAGAAATTGCTGGCGGCCCTTGGCCTGCCAGCCCTCCCCGCCGGCTGTTGCCTAGCTATTAACCCGGCAATCAAATAGGTTTTGATATAATTCGGGCATGGAAAAGATCGATGCCCGCAAGCTTCCGCCCGAAGCCCTGGAACACATTCGTCGCCAAGCATTTGTACTGCGCAAGCAAGGCT
>NZ_JAQUVG010000029.1 GCF_028693495.1 Zoogloea sp.
GACGTCAAGAAGGCCGTGGTCAAAGAAGCTGCCGGTGATGCCAAGCGCCGCGGCGGACTCAAGACCCGGGGCGATACGACCGGCGGTGCCGGGGGCTGGCGTGGCGGTGGTCGTGGCGGTGGCCGTCACGGTGGTCGCAATCAGGAAGTCACTTCATTTGTGGCGCCCACCGAGCCCATCGTACGCGAGGTCCACGTACCGGAAACCATCTCTGTGGCCGATCTGGCCCACAAGATGTCAGTTAAGGCCACCGAAGTGATCAAGGCGCTCATGAAGATGGGTTCCATGGTCACCATCAACCAGGTCCTTGATCAGGATACGGCGATGATTCTGGTGGAGGAAATGGGCCACAAGGCGCTTGCCGCCAAACTGGACGACCCGGATGCCTTCCTCGAGGAACATGCCGAGCACAAGGACATCCCCCTGGAGCCCCGCGCTCCGGTCGTGACCGTGATGGGTCACGTGGATCACGGCAAGACCTCGCTGCTGGATTACGTCCGGCGTGCCAAGGTTGCCGCTGGCGAAGCCGGTGGCATCACCCAGCATATCGGTGCCTATCATGTGGAAACCGATCGCGGCATGATCACGTTCCTGGATACTCCGGGGCACGAGGCCTTTACTGCCATGCGTGCGCGTGGTGCCAAGGCCACCGATCTGGTTGTGCTGGTGGTGGCTGCGGATGATGGTGTGATGCCTCAGACCAAGGAGGCCATTCACCACGCCAAGGCGGCTGAAGTGCCCCTGATCGTTGCTGTCAACAAGATCGACAAGCCGGGGGCAAACCCTGAGCGGGTCCGCCAGGAGCTGATCGCGGAAGGCGTGGTGCCGGAGGCCTATGGTGGTGACACCATGTTCGTGGAAGTGTCGGCGAAGGCGGGCACCGGTATCGATGAGCTGCTGGAGTCCATCCTTCTGCAGGCTGAAGTGCTCGAGCTCAAGGCTCCCAAGGAGTCCATGGCCAAGGGTCTCATCATCGAAGCCCGTCTCGATAAGGGGCGTGGTCCGGTGGCGACTCTGCTGGTTCAGTCCGGAACCCTCAGGCGGGGCGACGTACTGCTGGCTGGAGCGACCTTCGGTCGTGTCCGTGCGATGCTTGACGAAAACGGCAAGCCCATCGAAGAGGCGGGTCCGTCCATTCCGGTCGAGATTCTCGGCCTGTCCGAAGTGCCGGGTGCGGGTGATGAAGTCGTGGCGCTGGCCGATGAGCGCAAGGCTCGCGAGATCGCCCTGTTCCGTCAGGGCAAGTTCAGGGATGTGAAGCTGGCCAAGTTGCAGGCAGCCAAGCTGGAAAGCATGTTTGAACAGATGGGTGATGGCGAAGTCAAGACCCTGCCCCTGATCATCAAGGCCGACGTACAGGGTTCCCAGGAAGCACTGGCCCACTCCTTGATCAAGCTCTCCAACGACGAAGTGCGGGTGCAGGTCATCCATGGTGGCGTGGGCGCGATCAGCGAGTCCGATGTGAACCTGGCTCAGGCATCTGGTGCGGTGCTGATCGGCTTCAACATCCGTGCTGACGCCAACGCCCGCAAGCTGGCCGAGACCTTCGGCGTGGATATCCGCTACTACAACATCATTTACGACGCGGTGGATGAGGTCAAGAGTGCCCTGTCCGGCATGCTGGCTCCCGAGAAGCGCGAGCAGGTCTTGGGGATGGTCGAGATTCGTCAGGTCTTCACCATTTCCAGGGTCGGTACCATTGCAGGCTGTTACGTTCTTGAAGGTCTGGTCAAGCGCAATGCCCAGGTTCGGGTGCTGCGCAACCATGTGGTCATTCATAGCGGTGAGCTCGAATCCCTCAAGCGCTTCAAGGATGACGTCAAGGAAGTCAAGTTCGGCTACGAGTGCGGTCTGCAGGTCCGTAATTTCAACGATCTCCAGGAGGGCGATCAGCTCGAGGTCTTTGAAATCCAAGAAGTTGCGCGGACCCTGTAAGCGATGCCAAAGGAGTTTTCGCGGGGGCAGCGCGTGGCGGAGCAGATCCGTCGTGAACTGGCTGAGCTGATCCGCCTGGAAGTGAAAGATCCCCGCGTCGGTTTCATTACCCTGACCGACGTGGAGATTACTCCCGATTACGCTCACGCCAAGGTCTTCTTCACCTCGCTGACGGGGCAGGAAGGTCTGGAAGAGATTCAGAAGGGTCTCCGCCGGGCCAGCAGTTTTCTGCGTCGTGAGCTGGGTCGGCGTATTCGCATCCACACGCTTCCCGAACTGCATTTCACTTATGATCCATCCGTCGAAACCGGTAACCGCATTTCTGCACTGATTGACAAGGCGGTTGAGTCTGACCGGCGGATGTCTGGGGAAGATCCGGCCGACGGCCTGGATGGCGGGCCTCCGGTGACGGATGGTCCGGATGATCGCCAGTCCTGATGGACCCCTGCGGCGCTGAGGCGCCGCGTTTTCTGGAATCTTCGTTTGTCCCGTCCTCCTCAGCGTCGCACGCCCCGGCGTATCGTCGATGGCGTCCTGTTCCTCGACAAGCCCGTCGGGATGAGCTCGAACCATGCCCTGCAAAAAGCCCGGTGGTTACTGAAGGCTGCCAAGGGTGGGCACACCGGTACCCTTGATCCTCTGGCCAGTGGTCTTCTGCCGCTCACCTTCGGCGAGGCGACCAAGTTCTCCCAGACCTTGCTCGACGCCGACAAGACTTATGAGGCAACCATTCTGCTGGGGATCAGCACGACCACCGCGGATGCGGAAGGTGAAGTGCTCGAGAGGCATCCCGTCAGCGTTACGGACGGTGACATCGAAGCCGTGATGGGGCGATTGCGCGGGCTGATCGAGCAGGTGCCGCCCATGTATTCGGCCCTCAAGCATCATGGCAAGGCTCTCTATGAGTATGCCCGGGAAGGGATCGAGATTCCTCGTGAGGCGCGAAAGGTGACGATTCACGCCTTTGATGTGCTGACAAGGGAAGGTGACAGCCTGAAGGTCCGGGTGGCCTGCAGCAAGGGTACGTATGTGCGCACGCTGGCTTCCGATCTGGGTGCTTTTTTAGGGTGCGGGGCACATCTGACTGCCCTGCGCAGAACACGTATCGGTCCCTTCGACCTGGAGGGTTCGGTTACCCTGGCTGATTTCGAAGCTTGTCCCGAAGAGGCCAGGGAGGGGCGCCTGGCGCCCGCGGATGCGTTGCTGGTGCACCTTGCGGTGTGCCGGCTTGACGCGGAACAAACCCGGCAGTTCCTCCACGGCCAGCCGGCCAGGGAGGTGGCAGGGGAGTGTGGCAGGATGTATCGCGCCTACGAGGGCGAGCGCTTCCTGGGAGTCGGAACCGTGGACGAAAAGGGAGCCCTGATCCCGAATCGTCTGGTGGCTACCGGCATTCGATGAAACTTCTTGAGCCTTGTGCCCTGGCTTGGGTATAATCCGGCGCTTCGCAAGGCTAAATCCAACCGAGTTAAACAATGGCAATCTCCACTGAACAAAAAGCGCAAATCGTCGGCGAATACGCGCGCGCCAAGGGCGACACCGGATCTCCGGAAGTGCAGGTCGCTCTGCTCACCGCCCGCATCAATGACCTGACCGGCCACTTCAAGGCCAACGTCAAGGATCACCACTCCCGTCGCGGCCTTCTGATGATGGTCAGCCAGCGTCGCAAGCTCCTTGACTACCTGAAGCGCAAGAACGTCGATAGCTATCGTCAGCTGATCGCCCGCCTTGGCCTGCGCAAGTAAGCGGATTAGAGCTGCTTCAGTAGCGAACGTGACAGCCCTGCCTGGTGTGCAGGATTGATCATGGGCACAGCCGGTGTAAGTCCACGTGGCTTCCGCCGGCTTTGTCACATCTGTGCGCCTGAGAAGACGGCGCCTTACCTCGGCTAAATGTGCGGTTGTAGTTTGCCGCCAGCCGGTTGAATGAAAGGATATTCTTTGCCTACCGCAATCAAGAAGAGTTTTACCTACGGATCTCACACCGTCATCCTGGAAACGGGTGAAGTTGCCCGCCAGGCTCATGGTGCTGTACTCGTCAATATGGACGATACCGTAGTGCTGGCCACCGTCGTGGCGGCCAAGAATGCCAAGCCGGGCCAGGATTTCTTTCCCCTGACGGTCGACTACGTTGAAAAGTTCTATGCTGCCGGCCGCATCCCCGGCGGTTTCTTCAAGCGTGAAGGTCGTCCGACCGAAAAGGAAACCCTTACTTCCCGCCTGATCGACCGTCCGATCCGCCCGCTGTTCCCGGAAGGCTTCTACAACGAGGTCCAGGTGATCGCCCAGGTGGTGTCCCTGAATCCGGAGGTCGACGCCGACATCCCCGCGATGATCGCCGCCTCCGCGGCCCTGGCCATCGCCGGCATTCCGTTTGCCGGCCCGATCGGCGCCTGTCGCGTGGGTTACGACAATGGTGCCTACATCCTCAACCCGACGGCCACCCAGCTGCAGACCAGCAAGATGAACCTGGTGGTTGCCGGTACCGAGACGGCCGTGCTGATGGTCGAATCCGAGGCCCTCGAGCTGCCGGAAGACGTGATGCTGGGCGGCGTGGTTTTTGGCCACACCCAGATGCAGGCTGCCATCAATGCCATCAACGAACTGGTTGAAGTGGCGGGCAAGCCCGAGTGGGACTGGCAGGCTCCGGCGAAGAACGAAGCCCTGATCGCCCGTGTCACTGAGATCGCCAGCGCCAAGATCGACGAAGCTTTCCGCATCACCGCCAAGCAGGCCCGTTCGCAGCAGCTGTCGGCCATCGGCAAGGAAGTGCACGAGACCCTGGTGGCGGAAGGTATCGAGTTCGATGCCAACACCGTCAACAACATCATCTTTGATCTGGAAGCCAAGGTCGTGCGCGGTCGGATCCTCGGCGGCGAGCCGCGTATTGATGGTCGTGACACCCGTACCGTGCGCCCCATCGACATCCGTGTCGGTGTGCTGCCCCGTACTCACGGTTCCGCCCTGTTTACCCGTGGTGAGACCCAGGCCCTGGTGGTGACCACCCTGGGCACCGGCCGTGACGAGCAGATCATCGATGCGGTCGCCGGTGAGTACCGCGAGCGCTTCATGCTGCACTACAACTTTCCCCCGTTCTCCACTGGCGAATGCGGTCGCTTCGGCTCGCCCAAGCGTCGTGAGATCGGCCACGGCCGTCTGGCCAAGCGTGCGCTGGCTGGCGTGCTGCCGAGCAAGGAAGAGTTCTCCTACACCGTTCGCGTGGTGTCCGAGATCACCGAATCCAACGGCTCCAGCTCCATGGCGTCCGTCTGTGGCGGCTCCCTGGCCATGATGGATGCCGGCGTGCCCCTGTCCGCTCCGGTGGCCGGCATCGCCATGGGCCTGATCAAGGATGGCGGCCGCTTTGCCGTGCTGACCGACATCCTGGGTGATGAAGATCACCTGGGCGACATGGACTTCAAGGTGGCTGGTACCGAGAACGGTGTGACCGCCCTGCAGATGGACATCAAGATCCTCGGCATCACCAAGGAGATCATGCAGGTTGCCCTGGCCCAGGCCAAGGAAGGCCGGCTGCATATCCTCGACCTGATGAAGACGGCCTTGGGCGAAGCCCGCGGTGAAGTGTCCGATTTCGCGCCGCGCATGATCACCCTGAAGATCAACCCCGAGAAGATCCGCGACGTGATCGGCAAGGGCGGTGCGGTGATCCGCGGTCTGCAGGAAGAGACCGGCACCATCATCGAGATCACCGATGACGGCAATGTGACCATCTCTTCCGTGAGCTCCGAAGGCGCCCAGGTGGCCAAGAAGCGCATCGAAGACATCACCGCTGAAGTGGAAGTCGGCAAGGTCTATGAAGGCCCGGTCATCCGTATTCTCGATTTCGGTGCGATCATCAACATCATGCCGGGCCGTGACGGCCTGCTGCACGTCTCCCAGATCGCCAACGAGCGCGTCAATGCCGTGTCTGACTACCTCAAGGAAGGTCAGGTCGTCCGCGTCAAGGTGCTCGAGACCGACGAGAAGGGCCGTGTACGTCTGTCCATGAAGGCGTTGCTGAACGAACAAGCCCAGTAAATCATCAAGCTGGCTTGTCATGATGGGCGCCGGTCGGCGCCCATTTTTCTTTCCAGTTTCCAGTCTTTGGGCGCTGGCGGGCTTGAGCTGCTTTCCCGCGGGGACGGCCCTTTTTCCCTTTTCGTGTTTCATCCTCTCCAGGACCCAGACCGATGAAAAACCTCAAGGATCCATCCCTTTTCCGTCACCAGGCCTATCTGGCCGGCCAGTGGTGCCATGCCGACGGAGGAGGGCAGCTTGACGTCATCAATCCGGCCACGGAAGAACGCCTTGGCCATGTGCCCTTGATGGGGGAGGCGGAGACAGAAAGGGCCGTGGCTGCGGCCAATTCCGCCTGGCCCGCTTGGCGAAAACTACTGGCCAGGGAGCGTTCGGCCATTCTTCAGCGTTGGTTTCAATTGATTCTCGCTCATGCTGACGACCTGGCGCTGATGATGACCCTGGAGCAGGGCAAGCCCCTTGCCGAGGCGAAGGGGGAGGTCGTGTATGCAGCGTCTTTCGTGGAATGGTTCGCCGAGGAGGGCAAGCGTCTTTACGGCGAAACAGTGCCGAGCACCAGTGCTGATCGTCGCCTGATGGTGATTCGTCAGCCGGTGGGGGTGTGTGCAGCGATAACACCCTGGAATTTTCCGGCCGCCATGATCACCCGCAAGGTGGCGCCGGCCCTGGCAGCTGGCTGCACGGTGGTGATAAAGCCTGCCGAACAGACGCCGTTCACTGCACTGGCCCTGGCGGTGCTGGCAGAGCGGGCAGGTTTTCCAGCTGGGGTCTTCAATGTGCTGACCGGTGATCCGCTGGCCATTGGTCGCGTGCTCACCGGTAGTCCGATCGTGAGGAAGCTTTCCTTTACTGGATCCACCGAGATCGGTCGTCTGCTCATGGCCCAGTGTGCTCCAACGATCAAGAAGCTGTCCCTGGAGCTGGGGGGGAATGCGCCTTTCATCGTTTTTGATGATGCAGACCTCGATGCTGCCGTGGCGGGGGTGCTCGCCTCCAAGTACCGGAATGCCGGACAGACCTGTGTCTGCGCCAACCGCCTGCTGGTTCAGGACACGGTTTACGATGCCTTTGCAGCCAGACTGGTGGACGCGGTCAAGAGCTTCAGGGTTGGCAACGGGCTGGAGCAGGACGTCACCATCGGTCCGTTGATCGATGGGGAGGCGGTGGCCAAGGTGGATGCTCACGTGGCGGACGCCCTGGCCAAGGGGGCCCGGCTGCTGGTGGGTGGCCATTGGCATGGGGCTGGCGAGCATTTCTACGAACCTACCGTGCTGGTCGATGTGACGCCTGAGATGCGGGTTGCCCGGGAGGAAACCTTTGGTCCTGTGGCGCCCCTGTTCCGCTTCTCGACAGAGGAAGAGGCGATTCGCATGGCCAATGATACCGAGTTCGGTCTGGGCGCCTACTTTTATGCCCGCGATGTGGGGCGGGTGTTCCGGGTAGGGGAAGCGCTTGAGTACGGTATCGTGGGAATCAACACCGGGATCATCTCCAACGAGGTGGCACCCTTCGGCGGTGTCAAGCAGTCGGGGCTTGGCCGGGAGGGGTCCCGTCACGGTATCGAGGAATACACGGAGCTGAAGTATCTGTGCCTGGGGGGAGTGGATCAATGATGCGTCACGCCGGTGGGTTGAGTCCTTCGCCGTGGGTCACCCGTTTTGCGGCGTTGATCCCCGCAGGGGGAGAGGTGCTGGATCTGGCCTGTGGGAGCGGCCGGCATGTGCGCTGGTTGGTCAGCCGGGGATACAGGGTCGAGGCCGTGGATCGCGACGCAGTGGCGCTGGAGTTGCTGACAGGGGTACCTCATGTGACGCCTAGGGAAGTCGATCTGGAAGAAGGACCGTGGCCCTTCGATGGGCGTCACTTTGATGCGATTGTCGTGACCAACTACCTTTTCCGCCCCCGGCTTGGTCTTTTGCTGAGTGCCCTCAATCACGGCGGAGTCCTGATTTATGAAACCTTCATGGAGGGCAATGAGCGTTTCGGGAAACCCAGCAATCCGGATTTTCTGCTGCGCTCCCATGAGCTGCTGGAACGGGTGGCGGGGGCGTGCACGGTGCTTGCTTACGAACAAGGCGAGGTGAGTGAGCCCAGACCTGCGGTTATCCAGCGGATCTGCGCCGTCAAGGGACACCATCCTTCCCTGCGTCTGCCGCCTGGCTTCAGCGCAGCAGGGGCTTGAGTTCCCGCCAGATGGTGTCGAGGATCAGTGGCTGAGCTTCGGCCGTCGGGTGGATGCCGTCCTGCTGAAAGAGGCGGCGCTGCTCGGCAAAGCCTTCCATCATGAACGGTACCAGCCGTAGCCGGTTGGCGTGGGCGATGTCCCTGAAGCTGGCTTCGAAGGCCTGCGTGTAGGCGGGGCCGTAGTTGGGAGGCATGCGCATGCCTACAAGGAGCACCTTGGCCCCGTGCCCCCGGGCTGCATCCACCATGGCTTGCAGATTGGCCTGCAGGGTCTTGACCGGCAGGCCGCGCAGACCATCATTGGCGCCCAGTTCGATGACCACCACGGTGGGTTGGTGGGTCTGCAATGCGCCAGGCAGGCGGCTGCGCCCCCCCGCAGTGGTTTCACCGCTGATGCTCGCATTCACCACCCGATGAGGCAGCTTTTCCTTGCGGAGCCGTTCCTGCAGCAAGCTTGGCCAGGCCTCTCCAGCCTGGAGGCCGTAGCCGGCCGACAGACTGTCACCCCATACCAGTATCGATCCTGCCCAGGCAGGGGCAGCCACCAGAAGCAGGCCCAGGGCGGCATGGCGGAGCAGGAGGGAAAAGAGCCTCATGGGGCGCGATGGTGTTCAGGCGGACAGCTTGCCGGAGCAGTGCCCCTGGACCAGCTGGAGCAGGGCAGGGAAGATCTTCGGCGTGCCGGCAACGAGGTTGCCGCTGGTGAGGTAGGTGGATTCACCTGCCAGGTCCGACACAAGACCGCCTGCCTCGCTGATCAGGAGCGCTCCGGCGGCCATGTCCCAGGGGGACAGGCCAAATTCCCAGAAGCCGTCCAGACGGCCTGCCGCCACGTAGGCCAGATCCAGGGAGGCTGCACCCGGGCGGCGCAGCCCGGCGGTCTTCTGGGTGAGTTCCTTGAAGATGGCCAGGTAGGTATCGACATTGCTGAACTGCCGGTAGGGGAAGCCTGTGCCAATCAGGGAATCCTGCAGCTTGACCCGCTTCGAGACGCGGATACGGCGGTCGTTGAGGAAGGCGCCGGCACCCTTGGAGGCGGTGAACAGCTCGTTGCGGTTTGGGTCGAAGACCACAGCCTGTTCCACCACGCCGCGGCGGGCCAGGGCGATGGAGATGGCGTATTGAGGAAACCCGTGCACGAAGTTGGTGGTGCCATCAAGGGGGTCGATGATCCACTGGTACTCGGTTTCAGCCTCCGGGCCGGTCTCGCCGGACTCTTCTGCTAGAATGCTGTGGCTGGGATAGGCTTCGCGAAGCACCTGGATGATGGTCTCTTCGGCGGCCCGATCCACCTCCGTGACGAAATCGTTGGTGCTCTTGGTCTCGACCCGGATGCTGTCCAAGTCAAGGGAGGCCCGGTTGATGACGGTGGCGGCGCGGCGCGCGGCCTTGATGGCAATGTTCAGTGTGGGATGCATGGGTGTCTGGCGTGGTCTGCCGGCCCGGGCAACAGGCCCACCGGTCGACTCTAATTCGGAAAACCCCATAGTTTAATATGAACCTTGATGGCGCGCTTGAGCGCGTGCGTGTCGTATTGTCCCGCACCAGTCACCCAGGCAACATCGGCGCCGCGGCCCGGGCCATGAAAACCATGGGCTTGTCCCAGCTCGTTCTGGTCAATCCCCAGTCTTTTCCCGATCCGGTGGCGACGGCCAGGGCCGCTGGCGCTGGCGATATTCTGGCCCATGCCCGGGTTGTGGCGACGCTGGAGGAGGCCCTTGAGGGCACGGTTTTTGCTGCGGCGATGACTGCCCGGAAGCGTGAGCTTGCGGTTCCGGGCAGGTGGGCCAGGGAGGCGGCCGCGGACCTGGTCGGCCGTACCCGGACCGGCGGTGATGTGGCGCTGGTTTTTGGGAACGAGACCGTAGGGCTCTCCAACGAGGAGGTCATGCTGTGTCATATGCCGGTCAAGATTCCGGTCAGCGCGACTTATTCTTCCCTCAACCTGGGGGCTGCGGTCCAGGTGATGTCCTACGAACTGCGCATGGCGGTCCTGGATCCGGGGAGTGTGCCGGGGGTTGAGTTCGAGCCTGCCAGTTTTGAGGAAGTGGAAGGGTTCTATGCCCACCTGGATCGGGCCATCACGGCCAGCGGTTTCTTTCACCCCAGCAACTCCAAACGCCTGTGGCCGCGGTTGCGCCGGCTTTTTGGACGGATCCGGCTTGAGAAGGATGAGATCAATATCCTGCGGGGAATGTTGAGCGCCTTCGAGAAAAAGTAGACTAAAATAGTCGGAAATTAAGCGCGTTCTCCACCGGGCTCCTTCTGGCAGGGGGTGGGCGTGCTCCAGCGCATCGTTTCGGGAGTTTTTAATGTTCAGTCGTCTGCGGGAGGATGTAGCCAACGTCCTTGAGCGGGACCCGGCCGCACGCTCCACCTGGGAGGTGCTGACCTGTTATCCGGGCATGCACGCCCTATGGCTGCATCGTTTTGCCCATGCCGCATGGCGGCGGGGGTTCCGCTGGCTTGGCCGTTTCACAAGTCATGTGGGGCGCATGCTCACCGGCATCGAAATTCATCCAGGCGCAACCATTGGTCGGAGGGTCTTCATTGATCACGGAATGGGTGTGGTGATCGGAGAAACCGCCGAAGTGGGTGACGACTGCACCATTTATCAGGGTGTAACTCTCGGCGGCACATCCCTTTACCGAGGTACGAAGCGCCATCCCACGCTCGGAAAAGGGGTGGTGATCGGTGCGGGCGCCAAGGTGCTCGGTGGATTTGAGGTGGGGGAGGGCGCCAAGGTGGGGTCCAACGCGGTGGTGGTGAAACCGGTTCCTGCCGGAGCCACGGCGGTTGGCAATCCCGCTCGGATCATCGAATCTGGCAAGGATGAGGCTGCCCGGGTGCGGGAACTCAAGGCCGAGCAGATGGGCTTCACCGCCTACGGGGTGACCCGGGATCTGGATGACCCTGTTTCCAAGGCCTTGCATGGACTCCTGGATCACGCGGTGGAAACCGACAGGCGCATCCGCTTGCTGGTGGAGCGCATGGCGGAGGCGGGAATGGCGGTGGATGGGGCTGAGCGGGCGCAGGATGCCTTCGATCCTCAGGGCTTGGGAAAGATGGTGGATTGAGGCTGTGTTCCTCCGGAGGTCCGGGTGAAATAGTTGATCGTTTTGGTCGGGTTTGGTATTCTTGACTGAAATATTCAACTATTGCTTTTCTGTCCTCGGGAGCCGACATGAGACTCACCACCAAAGGTCGCTTTGCCGTTACGGCAATGATTGACCTGGCGCTTCGCTGCGCAGATGGACCGGTTACTCTGGCCGGCATCGCCGAGCGCCAGAAGATTTCCCTGTCTTACCTGGAGCAGCTGTTCGGAAAGTTGCGGCGCTTTGCGCTGGTGAGCAGTGTGCGCGGTCCGGGTGGTGGCTATGCCCTGGCCAAGGCCATGGAGGCAATCACGGTAGCCGACATCATTGCCGCCGTGGATGAGCCGCTGGATGCCACGTCCTGCGGCGGCAAGGAAAATTGCCACGACGAGCATCGCTGCATGACCCACGACCTGTGGACCAACCTGAACCGCCGGATGTACGAATATCTGCATTCTGTCACCCTGGCCAGTCTGGTGGAGCAGCAACGCCGCAAGGTTGCGGCTTCGACTGTCGCCGTCCTCCATGATGGTCGTCCGGGTGCCGCCTGCAGCAAGGCTGCAGCGGCGGTCTGAAGCGAATCGGGATTGTTCCTGATGTTTGCGCCGACTTACCTTGATCATAATGCCACGACGCCTCTCGCACCTGAGGTTCGGGAGGTCATGCTGCCCTGGCTTGGAGAGCGCTTCGGTAACGCATCCAGTCGCCATGAATACGGGCGGGCGGCCCGCAAGGCCATCGAGGAGGCTCGTGGCCAGGTTGCAGCTGCCGTGAATGCGCATCCCTCCGAGGTGATCTTCACCAGCGGCGGCTCGGAGGCGAACAACCTGTTCATCAAGGGTGTAGCCGCGCAGGCCAAACCGGGTCTGATTGCGGTGAGCGGGGTGGAGCATCCCTGTGTGCGTGAGCCTGCCCGGCAGCTTGTGCGGAGTGGCTGGCGATACCATGAGCTGGCTGTGGATGGGGCCGGGCGCATCGACAGGGCTGCCTTCGACACCCTGGTGTCGGAAAAGCCGCGTCTGGTCTCGGTGATGTTGGCCAACAACGAGACCGGGGTCGTGCAGGACATTGCCCCGCTGGCCCACGAGGTGCGGGTCCGGGGTGGCTGGATGCACACGGACGCGGTGCAGGCGCTGGGCCGGATGGACGTGGATTTTCGGGCCCTGGGTGTACACGGCCTGGCGCTGTCGGCCCACAAGATATATGGTCCGATCGGGGCCGGCGCCCTGATTGTGGATAAGCGGGTCGATCTGGCTCCAGTGGTGGCCGGCGGTGGTCAGGAGCGGAACTTGCGCTCCGGCACCGAGAACGTGATGGCGATTGCCGGTTTTGGCCGCGCCTGTGAGCTGGTGGTCACGGCCAGGGCAGAGCGGATGGCCCGTCTCGAAACACTGCGGGCCCACCTGGAGCATGGGCTGTCAGGCCTGGGGGCCTGTATTTTCGGATTTGCGGCTCCTCGTCTTGGGAACACCAGTTTTTTTGCCTTTCCTCATGTGGATGGCGAAACGCTGGTTGGCAGGCTGGACAGGGCGGGTTTCGCAGTGGCCAGCGGTTCCGCCTGCTCCAGTGCCCATCCCGAACCTTCCCACACGTTGCTGGCGATGGGGGTGGCGCCGGAGCTGGCCCGTTCGGCGCTGCGGGTCAGTCTCGGCGCAGCGAATACCCGACAGGATGTGGATGGATTTTTGCAGGCCCTCGGCGAAAGTCTCGCCAGCCTCCGAACCCTGACCGCGATGGTGGTCTAAGTCGTTGTCACGACATCAATTTTGCAGTACGGAGAAGATGAAGATGCTCAAGTTTCCGATCTACCTCGATTATTCCGCGACCACGCCGGTGGACCCCCGCGTGGCGGAGAAGATGATCCCCTATCTGACGGAACTGTTCGGTAATCCGGCCTCCCGCAGCCATCCCTTTGGCTGGACTGCCGAAAAGGCAGTCGAAGAGGCGCGCGAAGAAGTTGCCGCCCTGGTGAATGCGGACCCGAAGGAAATCATCTGGACCTCCGGCGCCACTGAATCCAACAACCTGGCCATCAAGGGGGCTGCCCATTTCTACAGTGGCAAGGGCAGGCACGTCATTACCCTCAAGACCGAGCACAAGGCCGTCCTGGATACCGTGCGCGAACTCGAGCGCCAGGGTTTCGAGGCCACCTACCTGGATGTCCTCCCCAATGGCCTGGTGGATCTGGAGGCCCTCAAGGCCGCCATCCGGCCAGACACTGTGGTGATCTCCGTGATGTTCGTGAACAACGAGATCGGGGTGGTCCAGCCCATCGCCGAGATCGGCGAACTGTGTCGCGAGAAGGGCATCATCTTCCACGTGGATGCGGCTCAGGCCACAGGCAAGGTTGCCATCGACCTGGCTACCCTCAAGGTAGACCTGATGTCCTTCAGTGCCCACAAGACCTACGGTCCCAAGGGCATCGGTGCCCTTTACGTGCGTCGCAAGCCGCGGGTCCGCCTGGAGGCTCAGATGCACGGTGGTGGTCATGAGCGCGGCCTGCGCTCAGGTACGCTGGCCACCCACCAGATCGTCGGCATGGGCGAGGCCTTCCGTCTGGCACGTCTCGAAATGGCTGACGAAAACAAGCGTGTCGGAGCTCTCCGGGATCGCCTGCTGAAAGGCCTCAGTACCATCGAGGAAACCTTTGTCAATGGCGATCTGGAGCACCGGGTACCCCACAACCTGAACATCAGTTTCGCCTATGTGGAAGGCGAATCCCTGATCATGGCGATCAAGGATATCGCCGTGTCCAGCGGCTCTGCCTGCACCTCGGCCAGCCTGGAGCCGTCCTATGTGTTGCGGGCTCTTGGCCGCAATGACGAACTGGCCCACAGTTCCATCCGTTTCACCATCGGCCGCTTCACGACGGTCGAGGAAATCGACTATACGATAGCCCTGCTGCAGAAGAAGATCGGGAAGCTCCGCGAACTCTCTCCCCTGTGGGACATGTTCAAGGAAGGGATCGATCTGGATACCGTGCAGTGGGCAGCCCACTGACAGGAGAACGAAAATGGCATACAGCGAAAAGGTCCTCGACCACTACGAAAACCCCCGCAATGTGGGCGCCTTCGGCAAGGAAGACGATGGTATCGGCACCGGCATGGTGGGTGCCCCCGCCTGTGGTGACGTCATGAAGTTGCAGATCAAGGTCGGAAAGGATGGTGTGATCGAAGACGCCAAGTTCAAGACCTATGGTTGTGGCTCCGCGATTGCTTCCAGTTCCCTGGTGACCGAATGGGTCAAGGGCAAGACCCTGGATCAGGCCCTGGAGATCAAGAACACCGCGATTGCCGAGGAGTTGGCCCTTCCGCCGGTTAAAATCCATTGTTCGATCCTCGCCGAGGACGCTATCAAGGCGGCCGTCGAGGACTACAAGAAGAAGCACAACGGCTGAAAGGAACGCGATCATGGCAGTCACCCTGTCCGACAAGGCTGCAAAGCACATCGGCAACTTCATCGACCGTCGGGGCAAGGGCGTGGGCATCCGTCTCGGTGTGCGCACCTCCGGTTGTTCCGGCATGGCCTACAAGCTGGAGTTTGCTGATGAGGTTCTGCCCGAGGATGTGGTTTTCGAGAGCCATGGCCTCAAGGTGCTGATTGATCCGAAAAGCCTGCCTTACATGGACGGAACCGAACTGGACTTTGTCCGTGAAGGCCTCAATGAAGGCTTCAAGTTCAACAACCCGAACGTGAAAGGTGAGTGTGGCTGTGGCGAAAGCTTCACCGTCTGATCTGAACCGCGGGTAAGCGCGCCGCGCCGGATCCCGATGGGGCGGCGCGGCTCTTTCCTTGGGCTCCCGGCTTCCCTGGGCTGGTGCAATGATTCGAAAGGTTCCGATGCTCGATTTGAAACAGGATTACTTTGCCCTGTTCGGGCTTGCTCCTTCCTATGCAGTGGATCTGGACAGGCTGGAGCAGGCTTATCTGGATCTGCAGGCCAAGGTGCATCCTGACCGTTTCGCGCATCTGTCAGATGCCGAAAAGCGGCTGTCCATGCAATGGGCCACCTACGCCAACGAGGCCTTCAGGACCTTGAAAAGCCCATTGGAGCGTGGCCAGTATGTGCTTGAGCTGAAGGGTGTCGATCCGGAGTTCGAGACCAACACCGCGATGTCTGCGGAATTCCTGATGGAGCAGATGGAATGGCGCGAAGCCCTGGGCGAGGCCCGGGAAGCCGGCGACGAAGACACCTTGGAAGAACTGGCACGACGCATCCGGCGGGACGGCAAGGCCCTCGTCGAGCAATTGGGTGCGCAACTGGATGAACAGGATGACCTGGCCGCAGCGGCCGATACGGTCCGGCGCATGAAATTCCTGGAAAAGCTTCAACATGAAATCAATGATGCCTTGACGGCACTGGAATCCTGATGGCTCTGCTGCAAATTTCCGAACCAGGCCTGTCCACCGCTCCCCACCAGCACCGGCTGGCGGCGGGAATCGATCTGGGCACGACCAACTCTCTGGTGGCCACTGTTCGTAATGGCGTACCCCTGTGTCTGCAGGATGAAGAGGGCAGGATCCTGCTGCCTTCCGTGGTGCACTACCTGCCCGATGGCCAGGTGGCCGTGGGGCGCAAGGCTCAGGTGGCCCAGGCTGTGGACCCGCGCAACACCATCGTTTCGGTGAAGCGATTCATGGGACGCGGGTTGAAGGATGTGGCCCATGTGGAAACCATGCCCTATGACTTCGTGGATGCCGAGGGCATGGTTCGGCTGCGTACCGTCCAGGGGGTCAAGAGTCCGGTGGAAGTGTCTGCCGAGGTACTGCGGGACCTGCGCATCCGGGCGGAGCGCAGCCTGGGAGGGGAACTCACTGGTGCAGTGATCACGGTACCGGCGTACTTCGACGATGCCCAGCGTCAGGCTACCAAGGATGCGGCCCGCCTGGCGGGCATCAACGTGCTGCGTCTCCTCAACGAGCCGACTGCTGCGGCGATTGCCTATGGTCTGGAGAACGCCTCCGAAGGCGTCTATGCAGTCTATGATCTGGGGGGAGGGACCTTTGACCTCTCCATCCTGCGCCTGTCCAGGGGGGTATTTGAGGTGGTGGCCACCAGCGGCGACGCCTCTCTGGGGGGAGATGACTTTGATCATCGCCTGTTCTGCTGGATCCTCGACAACGCCGGTATTTCCCTGCCCTCGGACCGGGACGCCCGGCGCTTGCTGATGAAGGCCAGGGAGGTCAAGGAGCGTCTGACCAGCGATGACTCGGTGCCCATCCGCCTGACCCTCGACAGTGGCGACGAGGTGGATCTGACCCTCGACCGGAGCGTGTTTGCGGACATCACGGCCACGCTGGTGGCCAAGACCCTCAAGCCCATGAAGAAGGCCCTGCGGGATGCCGGTCTGGAGCCTGAGGATGTCAAGGGCGTGGTCATGGTGGGCGGTGCGACCCGCATGCCCCATGTGCAGAAGACGGTCGGAGACTTCTTTGGCCAGACGCCTCTGACCAACCTGGATCCCGACACCGTGGTAGCCATCGGTGCCGCGATGCAGGCCAACATTTTGGCTGGCAACCGGGCTGCCGAGGATGAGTGGCTGCTGCTGGACGTGATTCCCCTGTCGCTGGGTGTGGAAACCATGGGAGGCCTTGCCGAGAAGATCATTCCTCGCAATTCCACGATTCCGACGGCCCGCGCCCAGGATTTCACCACGTTCAAGGATGGCCAGACAGCCATGGCCTTCCATGTGCTCCAGGGGGAGCGGGAACTGGTTTCCGCCTGTCGTTCCCTGGCCCGCTTCGAGTTGCGGGGCATCCCGCCGATGGTGGCCGGCGCTGCGCGTATCCGGGTCACTTTCCAGGTGGATGCGGACGGCCTGCTGTCCGTGACCGCACGGGAACAGACCACTGGCACCGAGGCGACTGTCCAGGTCAAGCCAGCCTATGGCCTGGCGGATGACGAAATCACCGAAATGCTCAAATCCGGTTTCGAGCATGCGCGGGACGATATGGAATTGCGCGGCCTCAAGGAGCAGCAGGTAGAGGCTGAGCGGGTGATCGAGGCCACTGAAAAAGCCTTGCTGGCGGACGGAAACCTGCTCAGTGATGCCGAGCGTGCCGATCTGGACGCAGCCATCGCAGCACTCAAGAGCGCTGCTGCAGGTGAAGATGCCCGAGCCATCAAGATTCAGCTGGAGTCTTTCAACCGGGCTTCCAACGAGTTTGCCTCACGACGCATGGACAAGAGCATCCGCCAGGCTCTCGCAGGCCACAAGATCGACGAAATCCGGCTTTGAGCCTTTACTTCCGGACAGACAACGCCATGACTACACTGATTGTTCTACCCCACCTGGAATTGTGCCCGGAGGGCGCCGTGCTTGAGGTCGAGCCTGGCCAGACCATCTGCGACGCACTGCTGAACCATGACATCGATATCGAGCATGCCTGCGAGAAATCCTGTGCCTGCACCACCTGTCACGTGATCATCCGCGATGGTTTCAACAGCCTGGAGGCTGCGGAGGAGCTCGAGGAGGATCTTCTGGACAAGGCCTGGGGTCTTGAGCCGACTTCCCGCCTGTCCTGTCAGGCGGTGGTGACCGACACACCGTTGACAGTGGAGATTCCCAAGTATTCCATCAACATGGCACGGGAGGGCAAGCACTGATGAAATGGACTGAGGTTCAGGAAATCGCCATCCAGTTGTCCGAAACCCATCCGGACGTGGATCCCTTGAAGGTCAACTTTGTGGACCTGATGCGCTGGGTGATGACGCTTCCCGAGTTTGATGATGATCCGAAGCACTGCGGTGAGCGGATCCTGGAGGCCATTCAGCAGGCCTGGATCGACGAAGTGACCTGAGATGATGCGCGGCGGCTGTGATGGCCGCCTTCCGGGCGTGCACCCACTGGGCAGGGGCTGGCCGTTTCCTGGTGAGGCGGACAGCCCCTTCGTATTGATCAGCGGGGCACGAGATGGGAGGGTTCGTTGAGGGACAGCCAGTAAAGACCCAGTTGTCCCACCGCATGCAGGAAGCGTTCGAAGTCCACTGGCTTGCGGATGTAGCTGTTGGCTCCCAGTCGATAGGCCTCGGAGATGTCCTGGGGCTCTTTCGAGGTGGTCAGTATGACGACAGGGAGGAGAACGGTCCGCTCGTCGGCGCGAATCCGGCGCAAGACCTCAAGACCGTCGATACGAGGCAGCTTCAGGTCGAGCAGTACAAAAGCCGGCATGAGGGTGTCGTCGCGACTGGCGTGAGTGCCGGTGCAGAACAGGTAGTCGAGGGCTTCCACCCCGTCCCGGGTAACGACCACCGGATTGGCAATCCTGTTTTTGCTGAAGGCGCGAAGGGCCAGCGCTTCGTCGTCGGGATTGTCCTCGACGAGGAGAATGGGGCGATCGGTCGCCATATGCACTCCTTGAAACTACCCGAGCTTTTTTATCGGTGCCACTGTCGAGGCGTGAAACATCTTGCGCCTCGACAGGCTCCTGTTAACGGCAAACTTCGGGGAGTCTTGATGCTCAGTGCGGAGGGTGTGCTCTTATTGGATCTGACCTGCTTCCAGAACGAAGATCTTGTCGTCTCCGCTGGGGCCGGTGAGCCAGGTGGGGGTCAGAGCGGGGAAGGCCTCCTCGACGATGTCCCGGTTATGGCCCACTTCGATGGCGATCAAACCGTCTTCCTTCAGGTAGCGGGGTGCGTCGGTGAGGAGTTGGCGTACCAGGTCAAGGCCGTCCTCGCCGGAGCCGAGAGCGAGACCTGGTTCGTGAAGATACTCGGCTGGAAGGCGGTCCATGGCTTCACGGGTCACATAGGGCGGATTGCTCAGGATGAAATCGAAGCGCTGCCCGGGGACGGAGGAGAACCCGTCTGACTTCACCAGATGGATGCGATCTTCCAGGCCGTAGTCAGCTATGTTGGCGGCGGCCACGTCAAGGGCATCCTGTGAGAGGTCCACTGCGACGATTTCGGCGTTGGGGAAGGCGTGGGCCATCAGGATGGCCAGGCATCCGGAGCCTGTGCACATGTCCAGGGCGGCTGTCACCGCTTCCGGATCCTGGATCCATGGGCTGAACCCGTTCTCCAGCAGTTCGGCGAAGTAGGAGCGGGGAATGATGACTCGCGGGTCCACCTGGAAGCGGAAGTCGCCGAGCCAGGCTTCGCCGGTGATGTAGGCGGCCGGGAGCTTGTCCACAGCCCGTTGCTCGATGACTTCATAGAGGGCTTCCCGCTCGTCACCGGGAATGCAGGCGTCCAGGAAGGGGTCAAGGCGGTCGATGGGCAAGGCAAGGGTATGCAGGACGAGATAAACCGCCTCGTCATAAGCATCCTGCAGACCATGGCCAAAATGACACCCTGCCCGGTTGAAGCGGGTCACTGCATAGCGGATCCAGTCCCGGACCGTGACGAGTTCGGCCAGAGGTCCATGGTCATGTTCAGGGTCGTGGCCGTCGTGTTCGTCAGGGCCGTTCGCGTCGTGTTCGTGGCTCATGGGGTCTCCGGGGTGGTCAGCAGGTTTTCGAGGGTGCGGCGATAGATGGTCGAAAGGGGCGCGATGGCCTCCAGCGCCACGCATTCGTCCAGTTTGTGGATGGTGGCATTGACCGGACCGAACTCAACCACCTGGGGGCAGATCTCGGCGATGAAACGGCCGTCGGAGGTCCCTCCCGTCGTGGATAGTTCCGGGGTGATGGCCAGGGTGTCCCGGACCGCCTGCTCCATGGCGTCCACCAGCGTTCCCCGGGGGGTCAGGAAGGGCTTGCCACCGAGGGTCCAGGCAAGCTCGTAGTCGAGGCCGTGCCGGTCGAGGATCGCATGTACCCTGGCCTTGAGCGCATCGGCCGTATGTACGGTGGCAAAGCGGAAGTTGAACATCACCTCCAGGGTCCCCGGGATCACGTTGGTGGCGCCGGTGCCTGCCTTTATGTTGGACATTTGCCACGAAGTGGGGGGAAAGTACTCATTGCCCGCATCCCAGGTAACGGAGGCGAGTTCGGCCAGGGCAGGCGCAGCCAGGTGGATGGGATTCCTGGCCAGGTGCGGGTAGGCGATGTGGCCCTGAACCCCCTTGACCGTGAGCTTGCCGGACAGGCTGCCCCGCCGGCCATTTTTGATCATGTCGCCCAGGGTATCCACGGAGGTGGGTTCCCCCACGATGCAGTAGTCGAGGGTTTCTCCCCGTGCTTTGAGAGTGTCCACGACCAGGGTGGTGCCGTGGGTGGCATCCCCTTCCTCGTCAGAGGTGAGGAGGAGTGCGATGGAGCCGGGATGCTCAGGATGGCTGGCAACAAAATCCTCTATGGAGGTGACGAAGGCCGCCAGGGAGGTTTTCATGTCGGCGGCGCCCCGGCCGAAGAGATGACCGTCCCTCTCGGTGGGTACGAAGGGATTGGAGGTCCAGGCTTCCAGTGGGCCGGTGGGGACCACGTCCGTATGGCCGGCAAAGACGACCAAGGGCCTGGCGGTGCCGCGGCGGGCCCACAGGTTGCTTACGCCGCCGCCATCGAGGCGTTCGCAGACGAAGCCCAGGGGGGCCAGCCGTGCGGCGATCAGTTCCAGGCAGCCGGCATCCTCGGGCGTGACGGAGGTGCGGGCGATCAGTTCGCGGGTCAGGTCTAGGGTGGGGTTCCCGGTCTGGGGTGCATTCATGGTCGGTTTTGTCGGATTCAGTCTTCGTGATCGAGTTCGAGGGTGAATTCCTTGAAGGAGGAACCGTCCGGGTCGGTTTGCTCGAAGTCGATGGTCGGTGGGTTGCGGGCGCCCCGATCATTGTTGCCACTGCTGATCTGGGCGTTGTTGATCAGCCAGGACAGGTTGGTGGGTGAGTCCGCATTGCTCAGGGCCTCTTCCAGGGTGATGGTCTTTTCCCGGTAAAGCCGGAACAGATCCTGTTCGAAGGTACGCGATCCTTGGGTCAGGCTCTGTTCCATCGCATCCTTGATGGCGGAAATTTCACCCCGCTCGATCAGGTCCGCCACCTGGCGTGTGTTGAGAAGGATCTCCACGGCAGGTGTCCGGCCTCCGTCGGGGCGCTTGACCAGACGTTGGGAGACGATGCAGCGCAGGGTGGCTGCCAGATCCAGGGAGAGCAGGGCGCGGGCGTCGATCGGGAAGAAGCTGAAGATCCGGTTCAGGGCGTGATAGGCGTTGTTGGCATGGAGTGTTGCCAGACACAGATGACCGGTCTGGGCGTAGGCCAGGGCGGCCTCCATGGTCTCCTTGTCGCGGATCTCACCGATCAGGATGCAGTCAGGGGCCTGGCGCATGGCGCTGCGCAGGGCGTTGTGCCAGTCGAGGGTATCAGCACCGATCTCCCGCTGGTTCACGATCGACATCTTGTGCTTGAAGAGGTATTCGATCGGGTCCTCAATGGTGAGGATATGGCCGGAGCGGTTCTCGTTGCGGTAGTCCAGCATCGAGGCGATGGTCGTGGATTTGCCGGACCCGGTGGCTCCCACCACCAGCAGCAAGCCACGTTTTTCCATGATTACGTCGCTCAGCACCGGGGGCAGATCCAGACTGTCCAGACGGGGAATATTTCCTGCGATGTAGCGTACGACGATGGCGATGCTGTTGCGCTGCCAGAAGATGTTGACCCGGAAATTGCCCAGATCCCGCCGGCCGAAGGAGAGGTTCATCTCCTTGCTCTTCTCGAAGCGTTCGGTCTGCTCCGGGGTCATCATCTCGTAGGCCATCCGCTGGACCATTGCCGGGTCCATGGCCTGCTGATTGATTGGCAGGGTGTTGCCGTCGATCTTGATGTGAATCGGCGTGCCGACAGTGATGAAGATGTCGGAGGCCTTTTTTTCGGCCATCAGGGCGAAAAGCTTGTCGATGATCATCGGGCGGCCTGCAGAAAAGGATGGGGCCGCCCATGGGCGGCCCCTGGCTGGTCAGCTGCCTCAGTCGCGCAGCAGTTCGTTGATGCTGGTCTTGGCCCGGGTCTGGGCGTCGACCTTCTTGACGATCACGGCGCAGTACAGGCTGTACCTGCCATCGGCAGACGGCAGGTTGCCGGAGACCACGACGGAACCCGCGGGCACCCGGCCATAGGTCACCTCACCGGTGGCACGGTCGTAGATCTTGGTGCTCTGACCGATGTATACGCCCATGGAGATGACACAGTTGTCTTCCACGATCACGCCCTCCACTACTTCGGAGCGGGCGCCGATGAAACAGTTGTCACCGATGATGGTGGGGTTGGCCTGGAGCGGCTCCAGCACGCCGCCGATGCCGACACCGCCGGAAAGATGAACGTTCTTGCCGATCTGGGCGCACGAACCGACGGTCGCCCAGGTGTCCACCATGGCGCCCTCGTCCACATAGGCACCAATATTCACATAGGAGGGCATCAGGACCACGCCCTTGCCGATGAAGCTGCCGTGACGGACGGTAGCGTTCGGGACCACGCGGAAGCCGCCGTTGGCGAAGTCATGGGCATCGTAGTGGTCGAACTTGGTCGGAACCTTGTCGAAGTAGCGGGTGCCACTCTCGATGACCTGGTTGTCGTGGGTGCGGAAATACAGCAGCACGGCCTTCTTCAGCCACTGGTGGGTGACCCACTCGCCGTTGATCTTTTCGGCGACCCGCAGCTTGCCCTGGTCCAGTTCGTTGATCACATGTTCGATGGCTTCGATCTGCTCCCGGGTGGCGCTCGCGGCGGACAGCTCGGTGCGGCGCTCCCAGAGATCTTCGATCAGGGCGGAGAAGGGATTTTCGTGATGGGTCATGATGTGCAGATGATTGGGGTCGAGATGGGAGGTCATGCAAGTGGCCTGTCTTGGAGTTGTTGGGCGAAGCGCACGATGCGCTCGGCAGCTTCGACACACTCTGCCAGGTCGGCCACCAGAGCGATGCGCACGAATCCGGCGCCTGGGTTGATGCCGTGGGCTTCTCGGGCGAGGAAGCTGCCCGGCAGAACCGTCACATTATATTCGGCCTGCAGGCGACGAGCGAACTCGGTATCCGACAGCCCGAGCCGGGTAACGTTCGCCCAGAGGTAGAAGCCCGCGTCGGGCAAGGATACATCCAGCCAGGGCTGGAGCATGGGGGTGATGGCCGCGAATTTCTCGCGGTACTGGCGGCGGTTCTCGGCCACATGGGCTTCATCGTTCCAGGCGGCGGCGGAGGCGGCCTGCACGCTGGGGCTCATGGCGCAGCCGTGGTAGGTGCGATAGAGAAGGAAGCGCTTGAGGATCGCCGCGTCTCCGGCCACGAAGCCGGAACGCATGCCTGGTACGTTGGAACGCTTGGAGAGGCTCGAGAACATCACCACGTTGCGGAAGTCGGTCCGGCCCAGGCGGTGGGCGGCTTCCAGCCCGCCGACGGGCCGCTGGGCATCGTCGAAGTAGATCTCCGAGTAGCATTCGTCCGCGGCGATCACGAAGCCGTGGCGATCGGACAGGGCAAACAGGGTCGCCCATTCGTCCAGCGACAGCACCCGCCCCGTGGGGTTGCCCGGAGAGCATACATAGACCAGCTGGACCCGCTGCCATTCGGCGTCGCTGACGGACCCGAAGTCCGAGCCGAAGTTGTCCCCGGGCAGCGTGTTGATGAAACAGGGCTGGGCGCCGGCCAGATAGGCGGCACCCTCGTAGATCTGGTAGAAGGGATTGGGGCAGACGACCAGGGGCGCGGGCTGGCTGCCGTCGATGACGCATTGGGCAAAGGCGAACAAGGCCTCCCGGGAGCCGTTGACCGGCAGGACCTGGCTGGCGGCACTCACCTGGGGAAGCCCGTAACGGCGCTCCAGCCAGCCCGCAATGGACTGGCGCAGGGCGTCGGAGCCCTGGGTGGTCGGATAGTTGGCGAGTCCGGCGAGGTTCTCCACCAGGCTCTGACGGATGAAATCCGGCGTCGCGTGCTGGGGCTCGCCGATCGACAGGCGGATGGCCTTGAGGTCGGCGGGGGGCGTGATGCCTTCGAACAGGGCGCGGAGCTTTTCGAAGGGATAGGGGTGGAGCTGGTCGAGCAGGGGGTTCACGTTGGGCGGGAGTCCTGTAGGCAGCCCTCGGGGGGCGGGATGGTGGGAAGCCGGATCATCGCCGGCTGGCCTCGTCCAAGGCCGGTGGTATTATAGCGGCCGCCTGCGATGCGGCACTGCAGCATCCGTGTTTTCACCCCTTTCGGTCTACCTTCTTCGGCCAGGAATTCCGTGCGTCTAGCCAAACTCAAGCTCGCTGGTTTCAAGACCTTCGTCGACCCGACGACCGTGCTTACGCCCGGCAATCTGGTGGGTGTGGTGGGGCCGAACGGCTGCGGCAAGTCCAACATCATCGATGCCGTGCGCTGGGTGCTGGGGGAGTCCCGGGCTTCCGCGCTCCGGGGCGGGTCGATGATGGACGTGATCTTCAACGGCTCCACCACCCGCAAGCCGGTATCCCGGGCCAGTGTGGAGCTGGTCTTCGATAACTCTGAAGGCAGGGCGGCCGGTCAGTGGAAGCCCTATGCGGAGGTGTCCGTCAAGCGGGTTCTGGATCGCAGTGGGGAATCCACTTATTTCATCAACGGGGTTCAGGTGCGTCGGAAGGACGTGATCGACCTGTTCCTGGGTACCGGCCTCGGCCCTAGGGCCTATGCGATCATCGAGCAGGGCATGATTTCGCGGATCATCGAAGCCAAGCCGGAGGAGGTGCGGGGTTTTCTGGAGGAGGCAGCGGGGGTCACCAAGTACCGGGAGCGGCGCAAGGAGACGGAAGGGCGCCTGTCCGATGCCCGGGACAACCTGGCCCGCCTCGAAGACATCCGCAACGAGCTGGGTCAGCAGCTGGGCAGGCTGGAGGTTCAGGCTGCCGTGGCAGAGAAATACCGCAGCCTCCAGGCGGGCCTCTCCGAGCGCCAGAGCCTCCTGTGGCTGATGAAGCGCAACGAGGCACGGTCGGAGCGTGTCCGCCTGATGGAGGAACTGGCTGCGGCTACCCGTAGGATAGAGGCGGATTCAAGCCGTCTGCAGGAGCTGGATGCTCAGCTGGAGGAGGCCCGTGGGGCCCAGCAGGCAGCCAATGAGGGGGTTCAGCATGCCCAGACGGCCTTGTTTGCGGTCAGCTCCGAGCTGACCCGGCTTGAAGGTGAGCTGGCCCGTCTGCAGGACAGCCGCCGCATTCTGGAGAGCCGGCTGGCCCAGCTGGAGCGGGACGAGGCCCAGTGGCGGAGCCAGCTGGCCAGTCTTGAGGCCGATGACGAGCGCTGGCAGACCCTCCTTGATAACGCGGTCCTGCGGGCAGAGCAGGCCGCGGCCCGCCATGGGGAGCTCAGCGATCGCCTGCCGGAGGCGGAGGAGGGGCTGCGCTCGGCGGATGCCACCGCCGCGGCGGTACGCCGGGAGCTGAATCAGGCGGAGCAGCAGATCCGCGTCGAGGAGGCCCACCGGGTGTCCAGCGCGCGGGGGCTCGATACGCTGGCCCAGCGGCGAGCGCGCCTGGAGCATGAGCAGGGCGCCGTGCAGGCGCCCGACCTGCGGGAAACAGCCCGGCGGGAGGCCGCGCTCGCAGAGGCTGAGGAGACCCTGGCGATGCGCCAGGGGGACATGACCGACGCCCAGATCCGTCTGCCCGCCGTCCAGCAGCACCTCAAGCTGGCCCTCGACGCCGAGCGCCAGGTCCAGCGCCGGGCCACGGAGCTGCGCGCCCGGCGGGATGCCCTCCAGCAACTGCAGAACAAGGTTCAGTCCCAGGGGCAGCTGGGGGACTGGCTGAAGCGCCACACGCTGGATGCGCTCCGGCCCCTGTGGCAGCGGATCCAGGTGGCGGCCGGTTGGGAGCTGGCCCTGGAGGCGGTGTTAAGGGAGCGGCTGGGGGCCTTGCCTGTGTCGGACGGCCAGCAGGTCCTGGCGGCCCTGGAGGATCGGGTGCCCAGCGCGGTGGCCTTCCTGCTCCCAGATGAGGGCGCAGCCCCCGTGCCCTGTGCTGCACCGGAGGGAACCAGGCCCTTGCTGGAGCTGGTGGATGCCGACGAGGCGCTCCGGCCTGTGCTTGCGTCCTGGCTGGCACGGGTTTTTGTGGTGGATCGGTTGGCTGACTGGCTGGACCGTCGCCCGGCCCTACCGGCCGGCATCCTGCTGGTTTCCCGGGAGGGACGCCTCCTGGATCGCCATTCCCTGGGGCACTATGCTCCGGACTCCCGAACCCATGGAGTCATCGAGCGCCAGCGGGAAATCGAGCAGCTGGCCGTCGAGCTGGAGCGCACGGAGGAAGAGGCGGTACTTGCCCACGAGGCCGTGAGCCATGCGGAGACGGAGGCGAGCCAGGTGCAGGAGGGGTTGACCCGGCTGCGTCGGGATGTTCAGGCGCTGCAGGCCCGGGTCCATGGGGAGCAGGTGGAGGTTCTCAAACTCAATCAGGCACGGCTCCGGTACGAGGAGCGCTGTGCCCAGATCGGACGTGATCTGGGCGAAATCGCCCATGCCGAGCAGGCCGAGCGGGATCGCCTGTTCCGGGCGGAAACCGAACTGGAGCGGAGCCAGGAACTGGCCGGGCTCCAGCGGGGCCGGCTGGATGCGGCCGAGGCCGTGCGCCTGGAAAGGGAGCAGGTGCTGCGGGAAACCCGTGCCCTTGAGCAGGCCCTTGCCCGGGAGCTGCAGGAGGCCCGTCATTCGGAGCGGGAATGTGCGAGCAAGCTCGAAGACATTAGCCGCAACCGGGCCCTGGCGGCGGAGCAACTGGAGCGCATTGCCGAAGAGCTGGAGGAGCGCAGGGAAACCCTGATGGAGATCGATGAGGTCTCGGTGGCGGCAGCGTTGCAAGCAGCTCTGCTCCTGCGCGGAGAGCGGGAGGGGGCGCTATCGTCCAGTCGGAATGTTCTGGAAGAGGCCAATGCACGCCTGCGGGGGCTCGAGGCAGATCGTCAGCGCACCGAGCAGGCGGCGCTGCCTCAGCGTGAGCGGGTGGCGGATCTGCGCCTGCGGGCCCAGGCTGCCGAGCTTGCCGAAGGCCAGCATGCGGCCCGGCTGGAAGAAGCGGGCGCGGATGAGTCCGTCCTCATGCCCTTGCTGACCCCTGACTTGAAAGAGGGGGTGCTTCAGCGCGAGGTGGCTCGCCTGGGGCGGGAAATCGCCGATCTGGGCCCTGTCAACCTTGCGGCCCTTGACGAGTTAAAGGCGGCTTCGGAGCGCAAGACCTACCTGGATGTGCAGACCGATGACCTGCTGGGGGCCATCGAGACCCTCGAGGATGCGATCCGCAGGATTGACAGAGAAACGCGGGAGCAGCTGCAGGAGACGTACAATACGGTTAATCGTCATTTTGGCAGTTTGTTCCCCATGTTGTTTGGTGGGGGAGAAGCGCGGCTGGTCCTGACGGGTGATGAAATCCTGGATGCCGGGATTTCCATCGTGGCGCAGCCGCCGGGGAAGAAGAACAGTTCGATCCAGCTGCTTTCGGGCGGCGAGAAGGCCTTGACTGCGATTGCGCTGGTGTTTTCCATGTTCCAGCTCAATCCGGCGCCTTTCTGCATGCTGGACGAGGTAGACGCACCCCTGGACGATTCGAATACCGAGCGGTATTGCCAGATGGTCAGGCGCATGTCGTCCCAGACCCAGTTCGTATTCATCAGCCACAGCAAGATCACCATGGAGATCGCGCAGCAGCTGGTGGGCGTCACGATGCAGGAGCAGGGGGTGTCGAGAGTGGTGGAAGTGGATATCGAAGAAGCGCTGCGCCTGGCCGAGACGGCCGCAGCCTGAGCTGGAAACAAGGGAAATCGATGGCAATCAGTGAATTGCAGTTGGGTCTGGTCGGTGCAGGTGCCGCCGTGGTGGTGGGTATTTTTGCTTTCAACAAATGGCAGGAGCATCGCCACCGCAAAGCCAGCGAGCCCGCCGCTCCGCTGGTCCAGGAACCCATGCTCAGCGAGCTCCCCGCAGGACTGGGTGAAGAGCGGCTCGAGCCGGTGATTGGTGCCGAGACCCCGGTGCGGGCTGCCCCCAGCCCCCAGAGTGTCCGGGAGGCCAGTGCCCGTCGGGTTTCACCCGCGGTCCCCGCCGATGTGGATGATCGGGCTGACTGGGTGGTCCGGATCGAGGCGATTGAGCCTGTGATGGGCGGACGCCTGCTGCAGACCGCTGCCCAGCATCTGGACGGGGGGGGGCGCTCCCTGCGCTGGTATGGTTTTTCCGACATGGAAAACAGCTGGGAGCTCCTGACCCCCCATAGCGGGGGGAGCCACCACTGGGTTTGCGCGGTGCTGCAGCTGGTGGATCGGCGAGGTGCCGTTACGGAATCCGAGCTCGCCCATCTGGCCGGTACGCTCCAGCGTCTGTGCGATGGACTCATGGCCATTCCGGCCCTGCCGGCGACGGCGGAGGCCCTGGGGAACGCGGCCGCGCTGGACCGCTTCTGTGCGGGAGTGGATATCCAGATCGGCGTGAATGTGGTGGCCCGAGATCAAGGCTTTCCGGGCGCCCGGCTGCGCAGCCTGGCGGAAGGCGCGGGGCTCGAACTGGCCGGGGATGGCAGCTTCCATGCCCGGGACGAGGCAGGCGCCAGCCTGTTCACCCTCAGCAACCTGGAGCCAATTCTGTTCATGCCCGAGAACCTGCGCACCCTGAGTACCCGGGGCGTCACCCTGATGCTGGACGTTCCCCGGGTGGAGGGGGGGGTACAGGTGTTCGAACGCATGATGGGGCTGGCCCACAAGATGGCTGAGGGTCTCAATGGGGCCGTTGTGGACGACAACCGCTCGCCTTTTGGTGACAAGGCGGTCGGCCTGATCCGTGCCCAGATCGGCCAGTTCCAGCAGCAGATGAGCGACTACGGCATTCCTCCCGGATCGCCCCTGGCCCGGCGTCTGTTCTCCTGAGCGGGCTTTCCCCATGAGTGTCAGTGAAGAGACCCGAGCCCGGGTGGCGGCTTTGCGGGCCGAACTGGAGCGCCACAACCACGCTTATTATGTGCTTGATGATCCCATCGTTCCGGACGCGGAGTTCGACCGCCTGTTCCGTGAGCTGCAGGATCTGGAGGAGGCGCACCCCGAAATTCTGACCCTGGACTCCCCTACCCAGCGGGTGGGCGGGGCGCCTGCGGATGAACTGGCCTCCGTGGCCCATGTGCTCCCCATGCTCTCCATCCGTACCGAGACGGACACCACGGCAGAGGGGGCGAGGGCTTTCGACGCGCGGGTACGCCGGGCCCTGGGGCTGGACGAGATGGCACCGCCGATTGTCTATGCGGCAGAGCTCAAGTTCGATGGGCTGGCGATCAGCCTCCGGTATGAGGACGGTGTGCTGGTCCAGGCGGCGACGCGGGGCGATGGCAGCACGGGCGAGGATGTCACCCGCAATGTGCGGACCGTGCGAAACGTGCCTCTGCGTCTTCAGGGGAGGGCGCCAGCGGTGCTGGAAGTCCGCGGTGAGATCTACATGCGGACCGACGATTTTTCCCGCCTCAACGCCAGCCAGGAGGCGGCCGGGCAGAAAGTGTTCGTCAATCCGCGAAACGCGGCAGCGGGAAGTCTGCGCCAGCTCGATCCTGCGATCACGGCCCGGCGTCCCCTGTCCTTTTTTGCCTATGGCCTGGGAGAGGTGCAGGGCTGGAATCTTCCGGAGACCCACTCGGCCATTCTCGACGCCCTGGCTGCCTTTGGACTGCCTGTGTGCGAGCATCGCTGTCAGGCGAGCGGACCGGAAGCGCTTGCTCTTTTCCATGCCCGGATTGAATCCCTCCGGGCCAGCCTGCCCTTCGACATCGACGGGGTAGTGTACAAAGTGGACCGTCTGGAGTTGCAGCGGGAACTGGGATTCGTGTCCCGGGAGCCCCGCTGGGCCGTTGCTCACAAATATCCAGCCCAGGAAGTGGCGACCCGTCTGCTGGGTATTGATGTCCAGGTGGGGCGGACCGGTGCGGTTACTCCGGTGGCCCGGCTGGAGCCGGTGTTCGTCGGTGGGGTGACGGTTACCAATGCAACCTTGCACAACCAGGGCGAAATCGATCGCAAGGATGTCCGGATCGGCGACTGGGTGATCGTGCGCCGTGCTGGGGATGTCATTCCCGAGGTGGTGGGCGCCATTCCGGAGCGCCGGGAGCAGGCCTTACCCCGCTACGATCTGCTGGAGGCCATCGGTCACTGCTGCCCCGAGTGTGGCTCCCATGTGGTTAGGGGGGAGGACGAGGCGGTTGCCCGTTGCACCGGGGGGCTGTTCTGTCCGGCCCAGTGCAAGCAGGCGCTGCTGCATTTTGCAGGCCGTCGGGCGGTGGACATCGATGGCCTGGGGGAGCAGATCGTCAATCAACTGGTCAGTGCCGGTATCGTGCGTACTCCGGCTGATCTCTACGATCCCGCGCGGGTCAATCAGGGGGTGCTGGCTGGTCTCGAGCGGATGGGTGATAAATCTGCAGCCAATCTGGTGGCTGCGATCGACAACAGCCGGGACACCTCCCTTGCCCGCTTCATTTTCGGGCTTGGGATACGCAATGTAGGTGAAACGACAGCCAAGGATCTGGCCCGTCATTTTGGACGGCTGGAGGCTTTCCTGGCGGCGGATGAGGCTGCGCTCCTGGCTGTTCCGGAGGTGGGTCCCGTGGTGGCCCGGTGTGTCCTCGATTTTCTGGCCGAGCAGCACAACCGGGATGTCATCACTGCCCTGCAGAAGGGGATGCGTTGGCCGGAAGCAGATGTGCTTGCGGCACCTGCCGCGGGTCTTCTGCTTGGCAAGAAGCTGGTCCTGACGGGGACCCTGCCCACCCTCAGCCGGGAGCAAGCCACCACGCTGATCGAGGGGGCTGGCGGCAAGGTCGCGGGATCGGTATCGAAGAAGACCGATTTCGTCGTGGCCGGTGCGGATGCTGGCAGCAAGCTCGAAAAGGCCCAGGCGCTGGGGGTGGCAATTCTTGATGAGGATGGGTTGCGGCAGCTGGTGCGCCCTCCGCCTCCGGCGTCGCGACCCACGGAAGATCAGGGACACTTATTCTCGGAGTGATGATGAACAAGGTAACGAAAGCCGTGTTTCCCGTGGCGGGTCTGGGAAGCCGCTTCCTGCCGGCGACCAAGGCCAGCCCCAAGGAGATGATGCCGGTTGTGGATAAGCCCCTGATCCAGTACGCGGTCGAGGAGGCTGTCGCGGCCGGGATGACCGACCTGGTCTTCATCACCGGTCGTTCCAAGCGGGCCATTGAGGACCATTTCGACACGGCTTACGAGCTTGAAACCGAACTGGAAGTGCGGGGTAAGGCCGAACTCCTGAAGATCGTCCGCGATACCGTGCCGTCTCATGTGAATTGCATCTATATCCGTCAGCCTGCAGCCCTTGGCCTGGGCCACGCCGTGCTGTGCGCAGCGCCAGTGGTTGGCGAGGAGCCTTTTGCGGTGCTTCTGGCCGATGATCTGCTGGATTCCCGGGCAGAAGTCCCGGTCATGAAACAGATGGCTGATGTGTTCCATGATCACCGCTGCTCCGTACTGGGCGTCATGAATGTCCGCCGGGAGCAGACCGGGCAGTACGGTATTGTTTCGACGGAGCGGGACAGTGGTGAGATCCAGCGTATCACCGGCATCGTCGAAAAGCCCAAGCCCGAGGAGGCTCTGTCCACCCAGGCGGTGATTGGCCGCTACATCCTCACCGGGCGGATCTTCGAGCACCTGCGCACGCTCAAGCCAGGGGCCGGTGGCGAGCTCCAGCTGACCGACGCGATTGCCTCCCTGCTGGAGGAGGAGGCTGTACTGGCCTACCAGTTCAGGGGAGTTCGCTATGATTGCGGCTCCAAGCTGGGCTATCTTCAGGCAACGGTCGAACTGGCCCTGAAACATCCGGAAGTGGGGGAAGACTTTGCGGCCTTCCTGGCCAGCCGAGCCTGACTCCCCGGCCATAAAAAAAGCGCGACATCTGTCGCGCTTTTTTTATGGCCGGGGAGGAGTCCCGGTTGCTCTGAAGGATCAGGCTTCTTCGCGGGCGGCACGCTTGCGGTCGTGTTCCTTCAGGAAACGCTTGCGCAGACGGATGCTCTTGGGGGTGATTTCCACGATCTCGTCATCGGCAATGAATTCGATGGCGGATTCGAGGGTCAGCTGGATCGGGTTGATCAGGCGTACGGCTTCGTCGGTGCCGGAGGCGCGCACGTTGGTGAGCTGCTTGCCCTTGATCGGGTTCACCACCAGATCGTTGTCGCGGGTGTGGATGCCGATGATCATGCCTTCGTACAGGGCATCGCCCGGGCTCACGAACATGCGGCCACGGTCCTGCAGGTTCCACAGGGCGTAGGCCACGGCTTCACCGTCGTTCTGGGAGATCAGCACGCCGTTGCGACGCTCGGCC
>NZ_JAQUVG010000136.1 GCF_028693495.1 Zoogloea sp.
GCTGGTGCCCAGATAGGCTTCGATTACTTTTTCGTTTTTCTGCACATCGGCCGGCGTGCCTTCGGCGATCTGCTTGCCATAGTCGAGCACCGTGACGCGGTCGCACAAGCCCATCACCAGCTTGACATCGTGCTCGATGAGCAAAATAGTGCGGTTGTCATTGCGGATTTTGTCGATCAACTCACGCAACAAAACCTTTTCGGTGGCGTTCATGCCGGCGGCGGGCTCGTCCAGGGCCAGCAGCTGCGGCTCGGTGGCCAGGGCCCGGGCAATCTCCAGGCGGCGCTGGTCCCCGTAGGAAAGGTTCTTCGACACGGTATCCGCAAAGCGTTCGATGCCCACGTAGCGCAGCAACTCGTAGGCCCGCTCGGTGATCAGGCGCTCCTCCTCCCGGGCATGGCGGGTCTGGAACAGGATGGAAAAGGGATTCGCCGTGGAGCGGATGTGGTGTCCGGCCATCACGTTCTCCAGGGCCGTCAGTTCCCGGAACAGGCGGATGTTCTGGAAGGTCCGGGCGATGCCGGCGGCCACCACCTCGTGGGGCTTGCCGGTGGGCAGTTCACTGCCATTGAAGACCAGCTCGCCCTCCTCGGGTACGTAGGCACCGGTCAGCACGTTGAAAAAGGTGGTCTTGCCTGCCCCGTTGGGGCCGATCAGGCCATACACCTCACCCTTGCGGATGGTCAGGGACACATCGGACAGGGCCGTGAGGCCACCGAAACGCTTGGTGATGTTGCGGGCGTCGAGGAGGGTGATCACTGGCCAGCCTCCTTCCCCACCACCAACTCGGGCCGGGAGTAGCGGCTCTGGGCGGGGATCATGCCCGCCGGACGGAGCAGCATCATCAGGATCATCGCCAGTGACAGGAGCAGCATCCGCAACACTTCCGGATCCAGCAGCACCTGTCCGAACAGGGTCTGCTGCACCGGTACGGCCACGTGCTCAGGATCTCGGGCAGCGCCGTGAGGACCAGCGCCCCGACGACCACTCCGGCCAGGTTGCCCATGCCCCCGAAGACCACCATGGTCAGCACCGCGATGGACTCCATCAGGGAAAAGCTCTCCGGCGACACAAACCCCTGGAAGGCCGCGAACAGTCCGCCGGCCACTCCGCCGAAGGTGGCCCCGAGCGCAAAGGCCAGCAGCTTCATGTTGCGTGTGTTGATGCCGATGGCCTTGGCTGCCAGTTCATCGTCGCGGATCGCCGCCCACGCCCGGCCAACCCGGGAAACCTGCAGACGCTGGACAAAGATGATCGACCCCACCACGCAGGCCAGAAAGAAATAGTAGTAAAGGAACAGGGAATTGACGCTGATCTCTTCGCCGATCTTCAGGGGACGGGAAATATCCCAGCCGAACAGCACCAGCGGGTCGATCATGTTGATGCCCTGGGGACCATTGGTGATATTCACCGGATGGTTGAGGTTGTTCATGAAGATCCGCACGATCTCGCCGAAGCCCAGGGTCACGATGGCCAGGTAATCCCCTCGCAGGCGCAGGGTGGGCAAGCCCAGGATGATGCCGGCCAGGGCCGCAAAGACCGCCCCCAGGGGCAGCACCAGCCAGAAGGGCAGGTGCAGGTCGAAATGGGGCGAGGCCAGGAAGGCGAAGGTGTAGGCCCCCACCGCGTAAAAGGCGATGTAGCCCAGGTCGAGCAGGCCGGCAAAACCCACCACCAGGTTGAGGCCGATGGCGAGCATCACATAGAGCAGCGCAAAATCCAGGATGCGCACCCAGCTCTTGCCAAACAGCATGGCGATGAGGGGCGCGGCGAGGGCCAGGGCAATGACCACCCAGCGGGCCGCCGCCGGGTTGCGCTTGCCCAGCCAGGGAATGGCGTTGGCGAGTTCGTTCATGATCCGCTTGTCCTCAGGCCCGGTCCGCCACCCGCTCGCCCAGCAGCCCGGTCGGCCGGAAGATGAGCACGATGCCGAGGATGAGGAAGGCGAAGATGTCCTGGTAGCTGGAATTGAGGAAACCGAAGCTCATGTCTTCGATGTAGCCGGCACCGATGGATTCGACCAGCCCCAGCACCAGACCACCCAGCACGGCGCCGCCCAGGTTGCCGATGCCCCCCAGCACCGCCGCCGTGAAGGCCTTGAGGCCGGGCATGAAACCCATCGCGTAGTGGGCAATGCCGTAATTGGACGAAAACATCACCCCCGCCACGGCGGCCAGCGCGGAACCGATGATGAAGGTGGCAGCAATGATCTTGTTGGTATCCACGCCCATCAAGCTGGCCACCTTGTGGTTCTCGGCCGTCGCTCGCATGGCACGCCCCAGGCGGGTCTTGTGGACCAGCAGCATCAGCGCCACCATCAACACCGCCGACACCACCAGAATGGTGACCTGAACCGGCGTGATGAACACCCCGGCCAGAGGCTCCATGGGCGCGGTGGACACCAGTTGGGGAAAGGTATGGTAATTCCGCCCCCAGATGATCATCGCAATGGTCTGGAGCAGGAAGGAGACGCCGATCGCGGTAATCAGGGGCGCCAGTCGCGGCGCGTTGCGCAAACGACGATAGGCCGTACGCTCAATGGTGAAGCCGAGAAGCATGCACACCACGACGGACACCGACAGCCCCGCCAGGAGTGTCGGGATCAGGCCCAGGTCCGGTGCGTAAATCTGGAGCAGGCGGATGGCTTCGAGGGCCACCAGAGCTCCTACCATCAGGATGTCTCCGTGGGCGAAGTTGATCAGCCCGAGGATGCCATAGACCATGGTGTAGCCGAGGGCGACGAGCGCATACACGCTGCCCACGACGAGGCCATTGACGGTTTGCTGGAGAAGGGTTTCCATGGGTACGACCGGAAAGGAGTGGATGAATGCAGGGACGGAAGTCACGAGGGGCGGATGCATCCGCCCCCGCGTGCTCCACACCCAAGCTTACTGGACAGGCTCCCACTTGCCGGCCTTGAACTGGTAGACGGTCACGGCACCGTCCTTGATGTCGCCCCTGGCGTCGAAGGCGACGGTACCGATCACGCCAGGGAAGCTCACCTTGGCGATCTGCGGCGCGTACTTGGCCGGCTCGGCGGAGTTGGCCGCCTTCATGGCCTCGATGATGGCCGAGGCCGCGTCGTAGGCGTAGGGCGCGTAGATCTGCACATCCGCATTGAAGCGCTTCTTGAAGCGCTCGTTGAAGTTCTTGCCACCAGGCATCTTCTCCAGGGGCAGGCCGGGCTGGGTACAGTAAGCACTGGAGGTGATCGCATCCCCGGCCAGCTTGATGATCTCGCCAGTACAACCGCCGTCACCGGTGATGAACTTGGCGCTGATCCCCAGCTGCTTGATCTGCTTGAGCATCGGGCCGGCCTGGGCATCCATGCCGCTATACACGATCACATCCGGCCTGGCGGCCTTGAGCTTGGTGAGGATTGCCGCAAAATCGGTCGCCTTGTCACTGGTGAACTCCCTGCTCACCACCGCCCCCCCACTGGCCTTGACCGCCTTGACCACCTCATCGGCCAGACCTTGTCCGTAGGCCGTACGGTCATCGATCACCGCTACCTTGCTGCCCAGGACGGTCGCCGCGTACTTGCCGATGGCGAGACCCTGCTGGACATCGTTGGCGATGGTCCGGAAGGTGGCCTTGAAGCCCTGCTGGGTCAGTTTTGGGTTGGTGGAGGCCGGAGACACCTGGGGAACACCTGCTTCGTTGTAGATCCGTGAGGCAGGAATGGAAGCACCGGAATTGAGGTGGCCGACCACCCCCTTCACGTTGCTGTCCACAAAACGCTGGGCGACGGTAGTCGCCGTTTTCGGGTCAGCCTGGTCGTCTTCGGCCATCACCTCGAACTTCACCTTCCGGCCACCGAGGGTGACACCCCTGGCGTTGTATTCCTCCACGGCCAGGCGAACCCCGTTTTCAATGTCCTTGCCCAGATGCGCCTGAGTGCCGGTCAGGGGCGCGGTCGCACCGATCCTGACAACTTCCTGGGCATGGGCGGCAGATGCACCAATTGCGAGCACGGCAACGGCAACAAGGCGGTGTTTCATGCGGTTTTCTCCTGTTCTGGTATGGGACTACGCATCAAAAGCAACTTCGGGGCCGACCGCTCAGGGCCGCGCTTCCCACCTGCCGTTGGCAAACTGGTAGAGGGTCACCCCTCCTTCCCGGCTGTCGCCGCTGGCATCGAAGGCAATCTTGCCGGTGACCCCCTTGAAGGCGATCTTCTGCATCTGGGACAGATACTTGGCAGGATCGGTGGAATTGGCCGCCTTCATGGCCTCGATCAGCGCCGTGGCAGCATCATAGCTGTAGGGGGCGTACAGCTGGACCGCCACACCGAAGCGTTTCTTGAAACGCTCGTTGAAATCCTTTCCACCCGGCATCCTGTCCATAGGAATACCCGCCTGGGTGCAGTAGACGTCGCTGCTCATGGCCGCTGCGGCAATCTTGATCATCTCGGCGGTACAGGCACCGTCCCCCCCCAGGAAGCGGGCGTTGATGCCCAGCTGCTTCATCTGCTTGAGCAGCGGCGCACCCTGGGCATCCATGCCTCCATAGAAGATCGCATCGGGCTGGACCGCCTTCAGCTTGGTGAGGATGGCTGCGAAGTCGGTGGCCTTGTCGTTGGTGAACTCCCGGCCCACCACCTTCACGCCAGCCTTCCGGAGGCTGTCCACGAGTGCATCGGCGAGTCCCTGCCCGTAGGCGGTCCGGTCGTCGATGACGGCGATGCGCTGGGCCTTGAGCCCCTCCAGCGCAAACTTCGCCATCGCGGCCCCCTGCTGATTGTCGTTGGCGATGACCCGGAAAACGGTCCGGAACTTCTGCTGGGTCAGCTTGGGACTGGTCGAGGACGGCGTCACTGCGGGAATTCCCGCCTGCTCATAGATCCGCGAGGCCGGAATCGAGGCCCCCGACGTCACATGGCCCACCACGCCCCCGACACCGGCGTCGGCCAGACGCTGGGCTACGGTGGTCGCCGTCCGGGGATCAGCCTGGTCATCCTCGGCCACGAGCTCGAATTTCAGCTTCTGCCCCCCGATGGACACACCACGGGCGTTGGCATCCTCCAGGGCCAGCTGGGCGCCATACTGCTCATCCTTGCCCACATGCGCAATCGGCCCGGTCAGGGGGCCGGCAAAACCGATCTTCACCACGGGGCTGGCCTGGACCACGCCACCTGCCGCCAGCATCACTACTGCCATGGCCGGAGCCAGAATCCTGTGCTTCATGAGTCGTCCTCCTGTCGGGTCTTCATGCCAGAATGAGGCGTCATGGAATCCGCCCATCATGAGCCGGATTTTAACCATCCCTGAACCGCTGCGCGGATCGGGTTTTAACATGGACTCAATGGAGAGCCCTTTCCATGCGCAGACTACTCACGCTTTTTCTTGGTGCCCTCGCCGCCCTTGGACTCGCCGCCTGCGACGCGGTGACCCTGAAGGAACTGAAACCCGGCGTCTCTACCGGCTACGATGTCCGCGACAAGCTCGGCACCCCTGGCATCGAATGGCGCAACGACGACGGCAGCGTCACCTGGGAGTACACCCGGCAGCCGGAGGGCACCGAGTGCTTCATGGCCACCATCGGCCCGGACAACATCCTGATCCGGATCGAGAATGCGCTGACGCCCGCCAACTACGCCCGGATCGAACCCGGCTGGACCAAGGACCAGGTTCGCCGCCTGCTCGGAAAGCCCCGTTCCGTTCAGGCATTCCCGCTCAAGCAAGAAGAGGTCTGGGACTGGCGCCAGCCTCCCGACGTAAACACGGAAATCTTCTTCAACGTACATTTTGATCAGGAGGGGCGGGTCACCCACACCAGCAAAAGTCAGGAAGTGCGCGGTTAAAGCTAAAGACTGGCGCCTTCCGGACGTTATGACAAGTTGAAGATATGTACCGGAGCTCGTCGTGCGTCAGAATCTGCCTGTCACCCAAAAGGAATACCCCCTCCAGGATGGGGCCGCCATCATCAGTCGCACGGACCAGAAAGGGCACATCACTTTCTGCAACGACGAATTCATCATCGCCAGCGGTTATGCCCGGAGCGAGGTGATCGGTGAACCCCACAACCTCCTGCGCCATCCCGACATGCCCCCGGAAGCCTACCGGGACATGTGGGCGACCCTTGAAGCCGGCCGCCCCTGGAGCGGCATCGTCAAGAACAGACGCAAGAATGGCGACCACTACTGGGTCAAGGCCACCGCCACCCCTCTGACCGACGGTTCCGGCTACATGTCGGTCCGCATCAAGGCTCCGCGCGAGGAAATCGCCGCAGCCGAAGCCTTGTATGCCCGGATGTGGCAGAACCCCTCCCTCCGCCTGGAGGAAGGTCAGCTCGCCCCGTCGGGGCCGATGGCCCTGCTTTCACGCCTGGGCGAGCGCATCAGTCTTTCTGCACGCATACGCCTGCTGGGCGCAGGTCTCGCTTTTGCCTGCGTGGGCCTGGGTGCCAGCGGCCTCTACAGTCTGGGGGAAGCACGGGACGCGCTGCAGCAGCTGGCCACCACCGACCCCCAGGCCAGGGAAGCCTTTCTCCAGGCAGACAGGCGCTACGAGGCCAAGCAAAGGATCTTGCTGATCCTGGCAGCCCTGGGCCTGCCCCTCACCGTCGTTGGCGTGGGCCTGACCACCCGCCGCCTCCATCAGGTCGCCCGGACCAGCTGCGAGCTGGCTGGCGAGATCGCCAATGGCAATCTTCTCCATCCCCTGCCGCC
>NZ_JAQUVG010000137.1 GCF_028693495.1 Zoogloea sp.
CGGGTCGAGGTAGGACGTGGCCTTGAAGGCGCTCTACCGGACGCCATCGCCAAGCGGATCATTTCCGATGTGGTCACGCCCCATTTCCGCCAAGGCGACTTCGCGGCGGGCGTTGTGGCGGGTGTGACAGCGCTCGATGTCCGAGTGAGAGGAGAGGAACTGCCGTTGCCCGCAGAAACCTCCGGGACCAGTGCTGGCGACGATCTCAGGTCCGAGGTGGGTGACGTGTTTGGCCTGGCCTTGGCCGCAAGTTTTGTATTGGGCAGTATTTTCCGGGCGATTTTCGGACGTCTCTCCGGCGCGGCGCTGGTGGGGGCCCTGGTGGGTGCGGGAGTCTGGCTCATGACCGGGCTTGTGGCTGCGGCGGGTGTCGCAGGCCTGGTGGCCTTCCTCTCTTCCCTGCTTTCCGGAGGGCATGGCCGCGCTGTGAATGGGCGCGGTTCCTGGCCAGGTGGAAGAGGGGGATCAGGGGGGGGAGGCCGCGGTGGTTGGTCCGGTGGCGGCGGCAGTTTCGGCGGTGGTGGTGCTTCGGGAAACTGGTGATGAATCTGCGACGAGCTCTCAAGCATCTGGCGATGCCGGATTGGGTGGTCAAGCGCTGCTTTACGGCCTCGGTGGTGGAAGGTATCGAGCGGGCCATCCAGGCTTCCGAGTACCTGCATCGGGGAGAGGTCCGCTTCGTGATCGAAGCTGGGCTGCCCCTGTCGGCCTTGCTTGCCGACCAGACTTCCCGGGCGCGTGCGGTCGAATTGTTCTCGGTGCTGCGGGTATGGGATACCGCTGAAAACAGTGGTGTGCTGATTTATGTTCAGGGATTCGATCGCCAGGTGGAGATCGTGGCGGATCGGGGCGTCGCGGCGCAGGTGCCCCAGAGGGCGTGGGAAGTCATCTGCCGCCAGATGGAGGCGTGTTTCCGGGACGGCCGATACGAGGCCGGTGCCGTCGGGGCCATCGCTGCGGTAGGTGGCCTGCTGGCCCGTCATTTTCCTGCCAGGGAAGACAACCCCAATGAACTGCCTGACCGTCCTCTTGTGCTTTAAAGGTAAAGGCAGGGGCCGGAGTGCTATCGCTTAAAATGGCCTCCCGCTGAACTTGCACTCCGAAGGGATGAGATGACACGACCAAGCCCCGAACAGGATATCGAATACATGCGCCAGGCCCTGGCCCTGGCCAGTCAGGCGGGTCTGCATGGTGAAGTACCCGTGGGCGCTTTGATTGTCTCGGCGGCAGGCCAGATTGTCGGGCGGGGCTTCAACCAGCCAATCCTGCGTCGTGACCCTACTGCCCACGCAGAAGTGATGGCCCTGCGGGATGCGGGTGAAACCCTTGCTAATTACCGCCTGCCTGGCTGTACCCTTTACGTGACTCTGGAGCCCTGTGCCATGTGCGCTGGTGCGATCATGCACGCCCGGATTGCCCGGGTCGTTTTTGGTGCCCGGGACCTCAAAACCGGAGTGGCGGGGAGTGTGGTGGATCTGTTTGGGGAGACCCGCCTGAACCATCATGCCCAGATTGACGGTGGCGTGCTGGGCGATGAGTGCGGCGGGCTGCTAACGTCCTTTTTCCAGGCCCGCCGTCGCAAGCAGGCCATTTCGGGTTGAACAGGCATGAAAGTCCGGATCGACATTCCCAGTCAGACCCTCCGTCTGTTCGGGGAGGACAGCGCCTGCATTCGCTGCTACGCCGTATCCACTGCGCGCAAGGGGCCTGGCGAGCAGAAGGGAAGCTATCAGACGCCCCGGGGGAAGCACGTGATCCGGGCTAGGATCGGTACGGGTATGCCTCTGGGAACAGCGTTTCGGGGGCGTCGCCCGACCGGTGAGGTATGGACGCCTGAAGTCGGCGCCGCAGATCCGGAGCGCGACTGGATCCTGACCCGGATCTTGTGGCTCTCTGGCCAGGAGCCGGGGCGCAACCGCCTGGGAGAGGTCGATACCATGCAGCGATACATCTACATACATGGCACACCGGATACCCAGCCGATGGGCGTGCCTTTGTCCATCGGGTGCATCCGGATGCGTAACCGCGAGGTAGCCGAACTCTTCGATCTGGTTTCCGTGGGAACTCCCGTGGAGATCATCGGGTGAATCAAGCCTGCGCCCTCCGCGCTGGCTGGTCAGCCCTGGCGCCGCAGGTCCTCCCTCGATGGCGGACGGGGGTATTCATGAGGCGCCAGGGCTATCGCGTCAGCGCGTGATCCGGACCTCAGGGCACGGGCGGAGATTCGCTGACAGGAACGGGATGGGGCGCGGGCAGGTGGATGGCGAACCACTCGGCTGATAATGCTGCGGTCCGTTCCAGACTTCCTGGTGCCCGAAATCCATCGTCACAGCCAGGAATGACCTGCCAGTCGCGGAGGCACCCCAGCACATCGAAGGCCTGCCGGGTGGAGTTCAGGCCTTCATCCTGTTCCCCGACAATCATCCGGGTAGGGCAGATCACTTGCTTCAGGGGGGACAGGCCCGCCAAGCCAGGGCGTCCACCTCGACAGATGAAGGCATGGATGACTTCCGGCTCCCGGGCCATTGCCCGGATGGCTCCGGCGCTCCCGGTGCCGCTCGAGACAAGCCCCAAGGGCATGCCCTGAAGGGGCGGCTGGTGGCGCAGCCACTCGAATATGGCACCGATCCGCTGCCCCAGCAGAGGGGTGTTGAAGCGGGTGTCGGGATCCCGGGTTTCCTCGTAATGGGTCAGCAGATCAAAGAGCAGGGTGGCGAAACCGGCCTCCTGCACCTTCCCTGAAAAATAGGCTTCCCTGGAGTCCCGATGATGACCTACTGTCATCTGGGGAATCAGGATCAGGCCACGGGCCTCGGGGGAATGGGCCAGCAGACCCTCCAGCCAGGTGGACCCGGCAGAAATGCTGAGAGAGGTTTGACGCAGTTTCATGATGAAGCGGCTGGCACTGAAGGAGTCAGCGTTACGTTCTCATGTCTCCCTTTGGGACTGCAAGGCTCGAATCAAACTGGGTGAGGGCCGATGTGAATTGGGACACGGCGTGCGCCGAAACCTCCTCCGAACTCGGCAAAGCGCCCCGCCAATGGGTATCCACAGCCCTGACAGCACCCTTTCGCATCCAGGCGATAATCCAGGATCTCGTACCAGTCCCGTCGGATGACAGACCGGCTGCAGTTCGGGCAACAGGTGGTCCCGCCTTCGGTATCGTGAACGTTTCCAGTATAGACATGCTGAAGACCCGCATCCCGGGCGATCTGGCGGGCCCGGGTAAGGGTGGCGGGAGGTGTGGCGGTTCGATCCCTGAGTTTGTAGTCCGGGTGAAAGGCCGTGAAATGCAGGGGAACCTGGGGGCCCAGGGTGTCATGGATCCAGAGGGAGAGCGCCGTGACCTCACTGTCCGAATCATTGAGCCCGGGGATCAGCAGAGTGGTGATCTCCACCCACACGGAGGTTTCGTGGCAAAGGTACTCGAGAGTATCGAGGACCGGAGCAAGATGAGCACCGGTTTGATGGATGTAAAACGCTTCAGTGAAGGCTTTCAGGTCCACATTGGCAGCATCCATCACGGCAAAAAAATCTCGCCTCGCTACTGGATGGATGTAGCCGGCGGTAACCGCAACAGTGGCCAGCCCTTGTTCATGGCAGGCTAGGGCGGTATCGATCGCATATTCGGCAAAAATGACCGGGTCGTTGTACGTGAATGCCACGCTACGACAGCCCTGTGCCGAGGCTACCCGGGCGATCTCGCGGGGCGAGGCGGCATCCATCAGCCTGTCCATGTCCCGGCTCTTGGAAATATCCCAGTTCTGGCAGAACTTGCAGGCCAGGTTGCACCCGGCTGTGCCGAAGGAAAAGACGCTGCTGCCCGGGTAAAAGTGGTTGAGGGGCTTTTTTTCGATGGGGTCGATGCAGAAGCCCGAACTGCGGCCATAGGTGGTGAGGACCATTTTCCCGTCCACCATTTGACGTACGAAGCAGGCCCCTCGCTGGCCCTCATGGAGACGGCAGTCCCGCGGACACAGGTCACACTGGAGACGGCCGTCGGGCAGGGTATGCCAATAGCGGGCGGGGTGGTTGCTCATGATTCACTCCCGGGTGTCGTCCTCTTTCCACTTTTCCACGTGGTAGCGGGCGAGCATGACGTTGGGTCCCCAGAAATCGGGGGGCAGACGAGCCTTCTGCTTGAGGGCAGCGATGAAGTCCCGTCGCTCGGGCAGTTGCTCCCAGACCTGGGGCAGGAAGGTGGCTTTCTGGCAGCCATTGAAGAAGATCACTCCGTCTTGTCCTGGCACCAGTTGCGCCAAGGCATCAGCCTCATCCCGGAACTCGATGAACTCCGGCTCGCTGAGCAGGGAGACTTCGATCCGTACCTTGCTGAGCTCTGCCGGACACAGCGGTGGGAAGCGTGGATCGCGCAAGGCTGCCGCCACTGCATTTTCGGCGACATCCTCACCTAGCCGGCGATGAGCATTGAGGCTGCCGATGCACCCCCTGAGTTCGCCGTTCAGGGTGAGAGTCACAAAAGTGGCGCCCCGCTCTGCGAAGCAGGGGTGCTCAGGGGAGTTGGAAGCGGCTTCGCCCAGGGCTGTGCCGATGGCCTGCCGGGCTCGGGCCAGGAGGGCCCGCCCAAGGGGGTCAGTGGTGGTCACGATGATCCTCCGAAAAGGCGATGGCGGCATAGCCCACGACCCGATCCCGGTCTCCCGCCGTGTCACCCGAGTTGCGCAGGTCAAGGAGGTGGGGGGTGAGATGATGGCGCTGGGCTGTGAGTAGGAGTCCGTTGATCGCATTGGCCCCGCAGGCCTGTTCTCCCTCCAGGGTTGGATCGAGCTTGCGGATCTGGGAAACGGTCGCCTTGTCCCGCCACTGGGCCTGTCGGTAGGGCTGGTAGTGGGACAGGTCCGAACTGATGACGATCAGGGTTTCCGGACCGCCCCACAGGGTCTCGATCACCGCAGCCACCTGGTCGGCGTCGGCCAGGCCGACGGCAATGGGTAGGATTTCGAAACGGTCCAGGGTGCTTTGCAGGAAAGGCAGTTGAACCTCGATGGCATGCTCCTGGGCGTGGGGGCGATCATCGACGATGACCCCGGGCATTTCCCGGATGGCGAGCCAGGCTTCCCTGTCCACCGGGACTACACCGAGAGGCGTACAGAAAGCCTGGGAGGCCGGTAGTGCCATGCCCTGTACTGCCACCCGGTGAGTCGGGCAGAGAACCAGCACCCGCCGGATCAGGTCCCGGCGCTGCAGCAGTTCTGCATAGGCACTTGCTGCAATTGCACCTGAGTAGATATAACCGGCATGCGGGACGATGATTGCCTTGGGCGCATGGATGATTTCTGCAGGCATGGCGCTGGAAAGATACCCCGCCACCTGGGCGTGCAGGCTATGAGGGTCGGCTGGGTAGAACATGCCGGCAACAGCCGGCGGACGTTGGGACGCGTGAGCCATATCTTCCTTCTCTCGGATGCGGGAGGGATCCCCTTTCAATTATAGGGAGGAGTGATACAACCATGCGATGCCAGCTCCAAGACCGGCGCCCACCGCCGTCATCCCGCCAAGAACGCGGCGGCCCAGCGGGCCTCCGCCCAGGGCAAAGGCGAGTCCGCCCTTGAAAGCCAGATTGGCCAGCATGGCGATCAGAATGGCGACGGCAGCAGGCAGCAAGTCCACCTTGCCCACATTCACCAAGCGCAGGGTGGAGAGGGTGATTGCATCCACGTCGGTCAGTCCTGACGCGAGGGCCAGCAGATAGAGTCCACCTTTACCCGCCACATCCGACAGCCAGGCTGCGCACAGCAGGACCACCGCATAGAGCAGTCCGAAGCCGACGGCTGCACGAAGTTCAGTAGGGTTCCGGGTCTGGGGAATGGGCAGCTCACCTTGCCCGGCCATCTTCTTCCAGCCCAGACCAATGACCACGGCACCGATAACCACGGAGAGCACGCAACCGGTCAGGAGGAAGGGGACGACGGGTGCTGAAAGGGCCCACACAATGGCCAGGATGCGCACCACCATGATCAGGTTGGCCAGCAGTATTACCAGGGCGGCCGTGGTGACCATGGCCGGATTTTCCCGGGCGTGGCGTGAGAAAACCATGGTCGTCGCCGTGCTTGACACCAATCCGCCGAGCAGCCCCAGTAGAGGAGCTCCGTAGCGCGCGCCGACCAGACGCAGGGCCGCGTAGCCCGCCAGACTGACACCGGAGATCAGGACCACCATCAGCCAGGCCTGGTGCGGGTTGATCGCTTCGTAGGGACCGAAGCCCCGGTTGGGCAGGATGGGCAGCACGATCAGGGAGAGGACGGAGAACTGCAGGATCGAGCGCCAGTCCTGACTTGTCAGGCGGGAAGCCACCCCCCGCAGCTCGGATTTGAAGTACAGCAGCATCGTCGCGCCAACGGTAGCCATTACGGCCAGGCGCCCGTGTCCCAGCCAGACCATGGCCCCGAGGCTGTAACAGATGAGGAGGGCGATCACCGACGTGGTGCCCGGATCGTTGGGTTCCGGCTGCCTGAAATTTGCGGCAATAATCATGGCCGCCACCAGCACGAAGCCGGTGATCAGCAGCAATGGGGTGGCCAGTTGTTCGGAGAGGAGGCCAGCGATGGCGCC
>NZ_JAQUVG010000138.1 GCF_028693495.1 Zoogloea sp.
GCGTCCACTGACCGTATAGTGGAATGCAATGCGGGTGAATACCTTGGGTTCGGTTTCGGCGCGCTCTGCCTTCAGGCTGACGGCGCAGTCGGTCACATCCTGGCGACTGCGCTTGAGGATGAGGACCACGTCAAAAGCGGTGCAGCCGCCGGCGCCGGCGAGCATCAGTTCCATCGGGCGTGCGGCCAGGTTGCGTCCGCCCGCTTCGGGCGCACCATCCATGGTCACCGTGTGGCCCGATCCGGTCTCGGCCATGAAGGTCATGCCGTCAACCCATTTCACTACACATTCCATCTTCTGTCCTCCGGTGGGTGGGGGCGGCATTCCGCGCGCCCTGGGCTGCAGATTGTAGCCGTCCCGCCCATCCCTTGCGGCGCAAGCATGTGCTGCGGCGCAACAAAACCCTTTTTTAGAAAGGGGCATCCGCTTTTGGTGAGGGGGCCGGGATTTCTTTCAATATCCATATGTTTCAGTGGATTAGAGTGTGATTTTTGGGATAGATTACATCTATGGGTTGATCAAAAGTTTTGTGCGGCAATGCACAAAAAAAACTTGCGTGGGGTGGTCGGGGTGGTGATAATTCACTCAGTCCAGTTGCTTTTGTTGTCTGAAGTGGCTGAAGAGTGTCTCCTCCACCCTCCTCCTTTGGTGTGGATTTAGCGCAGATCCAACCGATCTGCGCTTTTTTTTATCTGTCGACAGGGTTTGACACGCACAAAGTTCGCGCTGTAGAATCTGCGGCTTTCCGAATTATGGTCGTTCCCGGTGTCGGGAAAAGTCAGAGGGATCTTCATGAAAACGTTTTCTGCCAAGCCGCATGAGGTCAAGCGCGACTGGTTTGTCGTCGATGCGACGGACTTGGTCCTTGGTCGGCTTGCTTCCGAAGTTGCGCGTCGCTTGCGCGGCAAACACAAGGCCATCTACACCCCGCACGTCGATACCGGTGATTACATCGTCGTCGTGAACGTCGACAAGCTGCGTGTTACCGGCAACAAAGCTCAGGACAAGAAGTACTACCGTCATACCGGTTACCCGGGCGGTATCTACGAAACCAATTTCACCAAGCTGCAGCAGCGCTTCCCTGCTCGCGTGCTCGAGAAGGCTGTCAAGGGCATGCTGCCCAAGGGCCCCCTTGGCTACGCCATGCTCAAGAAGCTGAAGTGCTACGCTGGCGCCGAGCATCCGCACGCCGCCCAGCAGCCCCAAGTACTCGCGATTTAACAGGAGCCGATAATGGCTGTGACTTACAACTACGGTACCGGTCGTCGCAAGTCGGCTGTTGCCCGCGTCTTCATCAAGAAGGGCTCCGGCAACATCGTCGTGAACGGCAAGCCGGTTGATCAGTTCTTCTCCCGTGAAACCGGTCGCATGATCGTTCGTCAGCCCCTCGTGCTGACCAGCTTCGTGGACACCTTCGACATTCTGGTCAATGTGACCGGCGGTGGCGAATCCGGACAGGCCGGTGCCATTCGTCATGGCATCACCCGCGCCCTGATCGATTACGATGCCGAGCTCAAGTCTCCCCTCAAGAAGGCGGGTCTGGTGACTCGTGATGCCCGTGAAGTCGAGCGTAAGAAGGTCGGCTTCCGCAAGGCCCGTCGCCGCAAGCAGTTCTCCAAGCGTTAATTCGCTTCGAGCTGTCGCAAAAAGCCGCCTCAGGGCGGCTTTTTGTCATCCTGGGCTGGTATCTTTGCAGCTTGCCCCGGGGTGCTGGTGTGCTCGGGGGGCGTGAACATATCCTGTAGGGGAAAAGCATGATCAAGGTTGGTGTGGTTGGTGGGACGGGTTATACCGGTGTGGAACTGCTGCGTTTCCTGGCGCAGCATCCGGGCGTAGAGCTCAAGGCGATCACCTCTCGTGGTGAGGCGGGCATGCCGGTTGCAGACATGTTCCCGAGCCTGCGTCGTCGGGTTGATCTGCGCTTTGTCGACCCTCAGGCGGCGGATCTGTCGGCCTGTGACGTGGTGTTCTTTGCCACCCCCAACGGCATCGCGATGCAGCAGGCGCGTGCCTTGGTGGAGGCGGGGGTCAAGGTGATCGATCTGGCTGCCGATTTCCGCATCACGGACATTGCCGAGTGGGAAAAGTGGTACGGCATGACCCATGCCTGTCCCGATCTGGTCGCCGAGGCGGTCTATGGTTTGCCTGAGGTCAACCGGGAGGCGGTCAGGTCGGCTCGTGTCGTGGCTAATCCGGGGTGCTACCCGACAGCCGTCCAACTGGGCTTCCTGCCCTTGGTGGAGGCGGGTGTGATCGAACTGGACAGCCTGGTTGCGGATGCCAAGTCAGGTGTGTCCGGTGCAGGTCGCAAGGCAGAAACCCATATCCTGTTCTCCGAGTCCGCCGATAACTTTCAAGCCTACGGAGTAGCTGGCCATCGCCACCTGCCAGAGATCCGTCAGGGCCTGTCCCGCTATGCAAAGGCGCCTGTGGGCCTGACCTTTGTGCCTCATCTGACGCCGATGATCCGCGGCATTCACGCGACCCTGTACGGGCGGATCAAGAAGGACGTGGACCTGCAGGCCCTGTTCGAGGAGCGCTTTGCCGGCGAGGCTTTTGTGGACGTCATGCCCAGGGGATCCCACCCCTCGACCCGCTCCGTCCGGTCGGCCAACATGTGCCGGATCGCGGTCCATCGTCCCCAGGGAGGAGATGTGGTCGTGGTGTTGTCGGTGATCGACAATCTGGTCAAGGGTGCTGCCGGCCAGGCTGTGCAGAACATGAACATCCTGTTCGGGCTGGAGGAAACCACGGGTCTTGGTCAGATTCCAGTGATGCCCTGAACTAAATTCGACTAAATTTGTCGACTATTTAAGTCTAGTACCTTGACCCCCGCGTGGGGGCTGACCATAATTTCAAGATATTCTCCAAGGAGTTGTTTTATGAATGCCACCACGGAAATGCCTGCGCCGCTCGTTTTTACTGACAGTGCTGCTGGCAAGGTCAAGGAACTGATCATTGAGGAGGGCAACCCTGACCTCAAGCTGCGGGTCTTCGTGAACGGCGGTGGCTGTTCAGGTTTCCAGTACGGTTTCACCTTTGACGAAATCTGCAACGAAGATGACACTGTGATGGAAAAGGATGGTGTCCAGCTGCTGATCGATCCGATGAGTTACCAGTATCTGGTTGGCGCCGAGATTGATTACACCGAAGGCCTCGAAGGCTCCCAGTTCGTGATCCGTAATCCCAACGCCACCAGCACCTGCGGCTGCGGCTCTTCGTTCTCGGTCTGAGAGTGCAGAGGCCGGTTCGTACCGGCAGACGACGTAGCCCCATGAAAACCGCCCGCACATCCGGGCGGTTTTTTTACGGGGATGCCACGTACCCTTAACCTTGCCGTCGTCGTCCTGTCATGCCTTGCTCACACCATGGGTTTGCCACAGGTGTGGTGTACCGGAAGGGTTTGGCCAGATGTGGAAGAGCTCGGGATGTGTCTTCAGGGGGTGGCTTGTCAGCCATCTCGGCGCAGCATGGGCCCATTTCCTGCTGGATGGGTGCTGGCCTGACCGGATTTTCCTGCCCGAGGGGGTGTCGTGTGTAGAGGAGCAGGTCGAGGGAGCTTGAAATCCCTCTCCGGAAATCAGTGCAGGTCGTCTTTGTCGGTGGGAACGGGGAGAACGGGAATGCCCTCTTCGATCAGTTCCCGCATCTCCGAGGGATGGGCTTTGCCCCTGATTGCCCGTTCCTCCGCTTCTCCATAATAAATACGGCGCGCCTCTTCGCTGAAGCGCTCACCCACATCTTCCGACTTGCTGGCGGCGGCGCGGAGCGCGTCCACGAGCCGGGCAGTAATGGCCTGGGGGCTGGGCGGAGGCAGGGGTGAAGCAGAGTGGGAGGAGGTCTTGACGTAAGGGGCGGATGGCAGTCGCCGGATCTGGAGGCTGCCGCAGTGGGGGCAACTGACGAGGCCGCGGGCCTTTTGCTGTTCAAAGGCGTCGCTTGAAGCAAACCAGGCTTCAAAGAGGTGTTCGTGGTCGCAGTTGAGATCGATGACGATCACTTCGGTCAAGCTCCGTTGGATGTGTTCTGTGCGCAGTTGCTGCGGATGCCACGGGACGTGGTGCAAACAGATGCTGGTAGGGCATTTTTCATTGTAGCGTTTCCTGGGGAATGATCCCCAGACGCTTTTCGAACTCAGCCAGCGGTTCCGGCGTACTGAAAAGGTAGCCTTGCCAGTGGTTACAGCCACAGCGCTCGAGAAAGCGCCGCTGGGCTTCCGTTTCGACACCTTCGGCGATGACCCTCAGGTTGAGGCCGTGGGTCAGGGAGATGATGGTCTGAACGACAGCGGCGTCCCCGGGGCTGCCAGGGAGTTTGCGCACGAAGGATTGGTCAATCTTGAGCTGATCCAGTGGCAGACGGGTCAGGTATGCCAGGGAAGAGTAGCCGGTGCCGAAATCGTCCATCGAGAAATGGACGCCTACGGTGCGCAGGGCCCGCATTTTCCGGATTGTGTCGTCCACATCGTCGAGCACCAGGCTTTCGGTCAGCTCCAGTTTCAGACGGCTGGCAGGGGCGCCGCTGGAGGCCAGGGCAAACTGTACCTGGCTGACAAAGTTGGGATGGCGGAATTGCCGGGCACTCACGTTGATGGCCAAGCAGAGTTCCTGGGTACGGGCGTCGGTGCTCCAGCGTTGGAGCTGCTGGCAGGCTGCGCGGAGAACCCAGATTCCGAGAGGCAGTATCAGCCCGGTTTCCTCGGCGAGAGGAATAAACTGGTTCGGTGAGATCAGTCCATGTCCCGGACGCAGCCAGCGGATCAGGGCCTCGGCGCCGGAAATCCGTTCGTCCACCCCGACCTGGGCCTGGTAGTGGAGGATCAGCTCGTTCTTCTCCAGTGCTGCGCGGAGGGCGTTTTCCAGGTCGGCCCGGGCGGCCAGAGCCGCCTGCATGTCCGGATCAAAAAAGCGCAGGGTGTTACGTCCTGCTGCCTTGGCCTGGTACATCGCAATATCGGCCTGCTTCAGAAGCTCTTCCTCTGTTTCTACGCCCTGGCCAAACAGGGTGATGCCTACGCTCGGGGTGCTGTGGTGGGAGCGTCCGTCGAGCAAGTAGGGTTGGTTGAGGCGCTCCATGATGGTTTCGCCCAGGATCTTGGCCTGGGTGGCTGCGTCGGGCTCGTGGCTGGAGAGGTTGCGCAGCAGCACCACGAACTCGTCGGCGCCCGGGCGTGCGACGCTGTTCGTTTCCCCGGCGCACTTGAGCAGGCGCTGCGCGACCTCCCGCAGAAGCTGGTTGCCAGCTTCGTGGCCGCTGGTATCGTTCAGGAGCTTGAAATTGTCCAGGTCGATGAATACCAGCGCCCCATGGCTGCCATCCTGGAGGCATTCAGCGCGCGCCAGGCGCAGGCGGTCAAGGAGAAGGCGACGGTTGGGCAAGGTGGTGAGGCCGTCATAAAAGGCCAGGTGCTCGATCTGTTGCTCCGCTTCCTTCCGTGCGGTGACGTCCCTGAGAATCCCAATCGCGTGCCAGCGCCCGTGGTACTGGAGTGAGGAGATGGACAACTCCAGGGGGAATTCGCTGCCGTCCTTGCGCCGTCCCTGCATTTCCACTGCCTGGCCGATGATCGGGCCGTGGCCTGTTCTTCGAAAATGGGAAAAGCCCTGCTGGAAGCGCTGCAGGTAGTGGGCCGGCATGATAAGGCTGTGAGCATCCTGGCCGTGGATCTCCGCTGTGGTGAACCCGAACAGGCGCTCTGCCGCTGGGTTCCAGTACGTCACCCGGCCTTCCTCATCAAGCATCACGATGGCGTCTGGGGCCGCCTGGCCCAGGCGCAGGAAGCGCTCCTCGCTCTCACCCAGGGCGATTCGTGCCTGATCCCGCTCACTGGCCAGGAGGTTTATGTAGGATTCACTGTTGCGGCACAGGACGATGGCGCGGCTCAGGTTGGCGAGAACGGGCTGAAAGATGCGGGTGAGGGGCAGTTCGGAGTGGGGTGCGCGTTCAGCCAGCAGCAGGATGACCCCGTGACCGGGTAGGGGCAGGCGGAGGCAGGCACGGTGGGTGCGGCGGGCACAGGGAAGAGCGGCTGGCAGATCCGAGTCGGCCAGGAGTTCTGCTTCGCCCTGGGTGAGGTTCGGGGGGAGGGTGATGGACTGCCCGATCTGCTCCGCAAGGCCAAAATCTCCCACTGCAGTGATGATCTGGTAAGAGGGCGCAGATCCGGAGTCCTGGGCTGTCAGCAGAACGACTCCAGTCGGGAAAGAGGTGTGATAAAGGAGGCGCTGAAGCGTTTTGGTGAGCAGGGGCCGGGTCTTGGTCTCGCTACCGATCACCATGGTCAGGTCGTAGAGGATGGCCAGGATATGTTCCCGATTCACGATGTGCCATGCTCCCACAGCGTGGCGACCAGGGTGGCATTGTGAAACAGGGGGTATTCCCGCTCCACGGCACAGCCGATCTCGCCCAGTGATATCGCACCGATGATGCTGCGTACAGCGCTGCGCTCGCACAACTGGTGCAACTCGGCACGGGCCGCTTCGCCCAGGTGAAGGTGACGGCCTGCACAGTAGAAGAGCAGCATGTCTGCTCCCCGTAATGGGCCATGGACTGCCTCCAGGCCC
>NZ_JAQUVG010000139.1 GCF_028693495.1 Zoogloea sp.
ATCGTGATGATGCTGGAGCAGTGGCTCCAGGCCTATGCCCCCGACTGGCGGTTCGAGGGGCGTTGAGCTCAGGGTAGCCGATCAGGTGGAGGGGTGGAACGCGGCGCTGACCAGCGTGTCCGCCTCACCCTGACGCAGCTGGATCTGGCCCAGCGCCTGGGCAATCGCCATGCACTGGCGGATGTCCTCGAGCAGAAGATCCCCCAGATCCACGCACAGGGCGGGCTCGGTGACCTCCTGACGGGCGGCACAAGCGGCCTGGATGACCTTGAGCACCCGAGGATAAACAGGGTCGTTGTGCAGTACGGTCGACAGTTCGGCCCGAGCCTGCAAAACCAGGCGGGAATCGACCGGGTGGTGATTGATACGCCGGACCTCCTGCAGGATCCACAGACGGACCTGACGGTGATTCTCCCGCTCCTGTTCCATCTGCAGACGTGCGATGGCATTGGACCAATCACTCGTCGTACTGGCCAGCCTGCCAGCTGCTGCACGCTCCCGCCAGGCGCTCCAGGCGATCAGGCCCAGAGCCAGCAGCCCGAAGACAGTGAAAAGCGCCACATGCATGATGTTCTCCGTTTGGGATTTGCGGTACCCACAGAATAGGTAGGTCCGTTCGGAGAACATTCACAAAAAATCACACAAAACACCAGAAACACTATTTTTTTGATTTTTTAGTCAGATAGCGCGACTTTCATCACGCCGGACAGGACAGGACACCTGGACCAGGATCTGCTCAATCCCGCAGCAGACGTAACAACATGGCATGTTTTCTGGCGTCGGCCACACCTGAGGCAGGGCAGGAATCGCCCCTTGCCCCTTGCAGTCCACCCGCCAAGCTATACACTCTGCGTTACCGGCGGAGGAGAACCGTCCGGCCCGTCCAGACCAACAAAAAGGAGGGAAACCATGGCCGCAACCGTACAGCAGATCCTGCACAACAAAGGCACCACCACCCACAGCGTACCCCCCGAAATCACGGTCCTGGAAGCCCTGCGGCTGATGGCCGAGTGCAACGTGAGCGCCGTTCTGGTCACAGAAGGGGCACGGCTCGTGGGGATCTTCACCGAACGGGACTACGCCCGGAAGGTGATCCTCAAGGGACTGACCTCCAAGGACACCAAGGTCGGTGAGTTGATGACCCAGAACATCCTTACCGTTTCCCCGAATCATACCGTGGAAGACTGCATGGCCATCATGACCCACAACCACGTCCGCCACCTGCCCGTTGTGGACAAGGGGCAGCTGGCCGGCATCGTCAGCATCGGTGATGCGGTCAAGGCCGTCATGGAACAGCAGAAGGCCACGATTGAACAGCTGTCCGGCTATATTTCGGGGGGCATGAGCACCTGACCCTTCTCTGGCCGGTGCGCCCTCCGCCCCCGGCCAGGCACTACCCGCCCCCCCACCCGCATGAGTTCACGGGTTCCCCCCCGCCACCGGGAAATGCACCTCAACCACCAGGCCAACGCTGCCCCGGGAATGGCACTGCCCGCTTCGGAGAGTCAGGCGGGCCCCCAGGATCTCGGCAATTCTGGCCACGATCGACAGGCCGAGACCACATCCATCGCTGTCCACCTCGCCCCCCCGGGCAAAGCGGGTCAGCATCTGCGCACGCGCCTCCTCGGGAATGCCCGGACCATCATCCTCCACCCTCAGCAAGCCGGTGGACGCGTCCACCAAAACACGGACTCGGCCACCCGCGGGTGAATAACGCAGGGCATTGTCCACCAGGTTGCGCACCAACACCTCCAGCCACCAAGCGTTCCCCGCTACCCACAAGGGCAGGGGTGCATCGATCTCCAGGGTCTGTCCATGCCCCAGCGCCTCCCGCTGCAGACTCACGCACACGCGCTCGGCGACCCCCCTCAGCTCAACCCGCTGGTCCGCCTTCAACCCGGCTTCAGGATCCAGCCGAGCCAGGGTGAGGAGCTGCTCCACCAGATGATTCATCCGTTCAACCCCGCTCAGGACCTGGGTCAGGGCATGCGAGCGGACCGCCTCATCCGGGCTGCGGGCAGCAACCTGAGCCTGGATCTTCAGCGCGGCCAGCGGGGTCCGCAGTTCATGAGCCGCATCGGCGGTGAAGCGTCGTTCATTCTCCATGACACTACCCACCCGCTCCACCAGGGCATCCAGGGAGCGGACAAGGGGTGCAATTTCTCCAGGCATCGGACCGGGAACGGTCACCCGGACCAGACGGCGGGCATCCAGCCCTCCCAGGGCTGCGGCCACTTCAGCGACGGGCCGCAGGGCACGGCCCACCACAGCCCAGATCCCCAGCGCCATCAGGGGAAGGCCGATCAGAATGGGGACCAGCATGTGAAGGGCAATCTCCCCGGCCAGACGATAACGCGCCTCGTGGTTCTGGCCTACGATCACCCGGTAGGTGCCGTGGTCATGGTCCACCGCATAGAAACGCCACAACCGGCCTTCCAGATCGTGTTCGTCAAACCCCTTTTCCCGACTGACCAGCTGCTCCGGCATTTCGGCGGAGCGCACCAGCAGCTCCCAATCACCGTCCTTCCCGCGGGTCCAGGCCTGAAAGGCCACCGGCAACTGGTAGGCATGCTGGTGCTCGGCCATCTCATGGGCAATCTGGCTCGCGTCTCCGGCGACCACGATGGCCAACAGGGTTTCAGCCACCTGCACCAGCTGGGCATCAAAAAGCCCGTCCGCTTCACCATGGGCCGTCTGGAAGGCCACGATGGCCGAAGCCACCCACAGGGAAGCAACCACCCCGACCAGTAGGGCCACCAGGCGACGGCGCAGGGAGTAAACCTTGCCGGTCAGGCTCATCGGGACACCTCATCCACCCGGTAGCCGACCCCCCGCACCGTACGGATCAGGTCGCTGCCCAGCTTGCGACGCAAGTGATGGACATGCACCTCCAGGGCATTGCTGTCCAGTTCATCACCCCAGGCATAGAGCTGCTCCTCCAGTACCCGCCGGCTCAACACCCTGCCTGCAGCCTCCAGCAGCACCCGGAGCAGATCAAACTCCCGACTGGTCAAGCTGACCACCCCACCCTGCAGTGTCACCACCCGCGCAGCCGGATCCAGCACCAGGTCCCCATGAATCAGACGTGCCTCCGCCCGGCCCGCGGCCCGCCGGAGCAAGGCCCGGAGCCGGGCAGCAAGTTCATCCAGGTCAAAGGGCTTGATCATGTAATCGTCCGCTCCCAGATCCAGGCCGCGGATCTTGTCAGCAACCTGATCCCGAGCCGTCAGAACCAGCACGGGTATGCCATTGCCCCCCGCCCGCAGACTGGCCAGCACCGACAGGCCGTCCCGGCGGGGCAAGCCCAGGTCGAGCACCAGCGCGGTAAAATGCTCAGCCTCCAGCGCAGCCAGAGCCGCCTCTCCGTCCCTGACCCACTCCACCCGGAAGCCCGCCCCGGCAAGCCCTGCCTTGAGGCCATCCCCGAGCAGGCGATCGTCTTCCACCAGCAAGATCCGCATGGTCCGTTCATCCTCCGTTCCGCCCGCTTGATTACCGGCAGCGGCAGGATGCCACAGCCCCCTGCAGGCGGCCTTAAGGTTTCCTTAAGAAGCGCCCGCCATAATACGAAATCCTGCCATTCCCTGCCGGTCCCATGCCCGCCCTTAACTTCAGCATCCGCCTGTGCATCCTCGCTCTGCTGGTCACCACCGTGGCCCGGGCCGCCGATGCGGACTTCATCCCACTCAGCCCGGCTCAGGCTCAGGCCCTCGGCATCGGCACAGAAAGGCTTCCAGGCGCCTCAGGAGCCAGGGCAACTGGCCTGCCGGGTACGATCAGCATCCCCAACGGTCAGCAACGGGTCGTCGCAGCCCCCCTGGCCGGCATTGTGGAAAGTCTTGAAACGGCCCCGGGGATGAACGTGCGGAAGGGACAGATCCTGGCCCGGATCGCCAGCCCCCAGGCCCTGGAACTGCAACGGGACCGGGTGCAGGCCGATGCTCAGGCCACCCTCGCCCGCCAGACCCTCCAGCGGGACGAGCAACTCTTCAGGGAAGGACTGATCGCGGAGTCCCGGCTCCAGGCCAGCCGGGCCAATGCCACCCAGGCCGCAGCCCAGGCCGCCGAACGACGCCAGGAGCTGACCCTCGCCCAGCATTCCGGCGGCCAGACCCTGAGCCTCGCAGCCCCGATTTCCGGGAGTGTCCTCGAGCAGAGCGTCACGGTAGGCCAGCGGGTCGAGCAGGCCACCCCGCTGTATCGGATTGCCCGTCTCGACCCCCTGTCCGTGGACATCCAGGCCCCCCTTGCCGTGGCCAGCCAGGTCCGGGTGGGAACCCCGATCCGGATCCCCGCAGATCAGGCCAGTGGCGAGATCATCGCTGTTGGCCGGGCCGTGGATCCGGCCAACCAGAGCGTTCTGCTGCGCGGCTTGATCACCCGGGGCACGGAAGCCCTCCGCCCTGGACAGGTCACCGCCGTCGATCTGGATCTTCCCCCAGCCAAGAACCCGGGCTACACCACCCAGATCGCCCAGTCCGCCCTCATCCATCACAGGAACCGCCAGTGGGTCTTCGTGGCTGACAAGAATGGTTATCGGGCCCTTCCGGTGCAGACCACGGGCCGCTTCGGCGGAGCCATCCTGGTCAGCGGGCTGCCTGCCGGCGCCCCGGTGGTGACCACCGGAGTGGCGGCACTCAAGGCCAACTGGCTGGGCATCGGGAAAGACTGACACGATGCTCTCCCGACTGATCGAATTTTCCCTCACCCAGCGCCTGCTGGTGCTGGTGGCCACGCTGCTGCTCATCGGTGGCGGTGTGTTGGCCTGGCATGGCCTGCCCATCGACGCCTTCCCCGACGTCTCAACCACCCAGGTCAAGCTGATCGTCAAGGCGCCCGGGATGACACCGGAAGAAGTGGAGGCCCGCATCACCGTGCCCATCGAACAGGAAATGCTGGGGATTCCCCACCAGCGCATGCTCCGCTCCACCTCCAAGTATGCCCTGGCCGATGTGACCCTCGACTTCGAAGATGGAACGGACATTTACTGGGCCCGCCAGCAGGTGAACGAACGACTGGCGGGTGTGATCGGTCGCTTGCCCGCCGGCGCAGATGGGGGTCTGGCCCCGATCACCACGCCCCTTGGAGAAATGTTCATGTTCACCATCGAGGGGCCCCTGTCTCTGGAGCAGAAGCGGACCCTGCTCGACTGGACCCTGCGCCCGGCCCTGCGCACCGTGCCCGGGGTGGCGGATGTGAACAGTCTGGGCGGCGAGGCCCGGGTCTTCGAGATCGTTCCCGATCCGGCAGCCCTCGCCGCACGGGGACTGACCCTGCCCCAGCTGCAGGCCGCCCTGGAGGCCAACAATCGCAATGACGGTGCCGGGCGCCTGACCGAAGGGGAAGAAACCCTGCTGGTGCGGGCCGAAGGGGCGATCCGTCACCTGGACGACGTGGGTGCAATCGTGCTGCAGGGCAAGGATGGCAAGGTCGTGCGGGTGGCCGACGTGGCCGATGTCCGCATCGGCGCGCTGACCCGCTACGGAGCCGTCACCCGCAATGGCGAAGGAGAGGCGGTTCAGGGACTGGTCCTCGGCCTGCGCGGCGCCAATGCCGGAGAGGTCGTTGCGGGGGTGAAGGCACGCCTGGCCGAGCTGGCGCCCACCCTGCCGGAAGGCGTCTCGATCGTCCCGTTCTATGATCGCAGCGAACTGGTGGGCCGGGCGGTACATACGGTGGCCAAGGCCCTGCTCGAAGCGATCGTGCTGGTCCTCGTGCTCTTGCTGGCGTTTCTCGGCAATCTCAGGGCCGCGGTGGTGGTTGCACTGATGCTCCCCCTGGCGGCCCTGGCCACCTTCATTGCCATGGGCCAGGTGGGCCTGTCGGCCAACCTGATGAGCCTGGGTGGTCTGGCAATTGCCATCGGCATGCTGGTGGATGCCGCCGTGGTCGTGGTGGAGAACGTGGAATCCCAGCTTGCCGAAGGGGGCGCCTCCGCACGCCAGCCCCTGCTCCACATCGTTTTCCGGGCCACCCGGGAAGTGGCCACCCCGGTGTCCTCAGGGATCCTGATCATCGTGATCGTGTTCCTGCCCCTGCTCACCCTGGAAGGACTCGAAGGCAAGCTGTTCAGGCCGGTGGCGGTCACCATCGTGTTCGCCCTGTCCGCCTCCCTGCTGCTGTCCCTGACCGTCGTACCGGTCCTCGCCTCCTTCCTGCTCCAGCGCGGTGGCGCCCATGAGCCCTGGCTGGTACGCAAGCTGCAGGCCGGCTACGCTCCCCTGCTGGACTTCGCCCTGCGCAAGGGGCAATGGATGGCCATGATCGCAGGTGCATCCCTGCTAGCCGCCGGGGGGGCCTACCTGACCCTGGGCAAAACCTTCATGCCCACCATGGATGAGGGAGACCTGATCATGCAACTGGAGAAACTGCCCTCCATCAGCCTGCCCCAGACCATTGCCACCGACCTCCGGGTTCAGCAGGCCATCCTCAAGGCGGTTCCGGAAGTGAAGGCCATCGTTGCCCGCTCCGGATCGGACGAACTGGGGCTGGACCCCATGGGGCTCAATCAGACCGACACCTTCCTGGTCCTCCAGCCCCAGGAGCAATGGC
>NZ_JAQUVG010000030.1 GCF_028693495.1 Zoogloea sp.
AAAAGGCACTTGATGCCGGCAGAGGAGGTCGAGATCATCTGCCCGCCGGGCATTGGATGGGTGCAGGATCAGATTCACCCCATAAGGTGCGATGGCCGCGGAAGGGTCTGCACTCCTGGCACAGGCAAGGACCCCGTTGATTTCCACCAGCCACTCCTCCAGCTGCTCCGGACTACGGGCATTGAGGGCGGGAAAGGTGCCGGCAACGCCCGCCTTGCAGGTTTCAGTCACCAGCTCGGGGCCAGACACGAGGAACATTGGGGCGGCGATCGCCGGCAGGCGCATCGTGCCGCGAAAGGCAGAAGCCAGGGGCATGCTGTGGTCTCCAGAAATGCTGTTGGTTTTGGATGTGGCAACAGGCAATCTAGCATGACGCGGCACACGACTGCAGCCGGGTTTATTCGTGGCGTTCGACGGACGTAACGGAAGGCTGCACCAGGCGTGGCAGGTTCTTCCTGATGGCTCCGGGCAAGGCACCAACGGCCCTGCGCCCCCCCTTCCTACCTCCACCAACGGCCGCAGGCAGGATCGCCGCCGGCTCCAGGTGCCACTCCAGCGCACCTGGCGACGCTTTCACCCGGACGGGCACGCTCATGCCCTTCAAGCCCACCAAAAGTGCAGACTCTGGACCCACAGGAAAGCCCAGGGGCGTCGCCTTCAACTGGAGATCCAACCGGCGCTCCGGCAAAAATACCCCTCCCCCACCCTGGAGACGAAGCAGCCTGCTGACCGCCTGGATGTCCTGGCTCCGTGCGACACCCCGGGCAATCTGGAAACTGGCTGTCGCCTCCCCTACGAAGGTGCTCTCATCTTCCTTATCGGCCCGCCTGGACGGCCTGCGCTGCATCAGGCTGTCCCGCCACTCCCGCAGGGCGGCCAGGACATTGATGCCTCCCACCGTGCCATTGCGAAGCCGCAGGCGGGCGACCCCCTGGAGATTGCCCAACCAGTCTTCCGGGAGCTCACCCGAGGTTTCCAGCTCGGCAAAAATATTGGTGGTACCTCCGAAACGTTGTCCCAACTCAAGATCCGCCAGTATTTCCCGGGCAGTCACATTCTGGAGATACCCTCGATAGGCCATCTTTCGCCCTTCCGCCTGAAAGCTCAGACTCCCATCGTAACGCCCACCGTAGAGTTCCGCCGAATGGGCCGGGAACGCCAGTGTGCCTCCCTCGCGACGGATCGGCAGGTGAACTTTATGCGCTCGGATCTTGCCCACGGTCAGCCGTCCCACACGGAGCACCCCGTCCAGATCGACGCCTCCGGCCAGGGATCCGTCCATGAGCCAGGGCCTGGACTTGTCCCGGACCGGAATTGCCTCGCCGACACCAGGCAGGGTCAGGCGGTCAAGCGCAAGATCGAAGCCCAGGGCCAGAGGCACAAAACGGGAAATACGCCAGCGCCCCTCCAGCGTACTTGCATTGACCGTGCCAGCCAGGCGCCCTTCCGCCCTGCCCCGCCGGCCATCGACATGCGCATCCCCACTCAAGCGAAACGCCACGGGTGGGCCACTTTCCGACACCAGCCTCAATACCCCGTGCCAGCCGGACAGTTCAGCCACCCGGGATGCATATTGCATATCCGCGGCTCCACCAAGGGTTCCCATCAGCCGGCCGCGGGCCCCTTTCCAGTCCACCTCGCCATCGATCCGCTCGACCCGAATTCCATCCCAGGCAGCCTTCAAACCGCCGCCCTGCAAGCGCAGGCTGCCCTCCTCACCCGGCCCCTCCAGGCGCAGAAACAAGTCCAGGGCATCAACTGCTGCGCCTTCCGCTCCGAACTGCAGCTCCGGAAAGATCGTCTTCAGCACGAAGCTCTCCCGGTCACGCCGCCCCTTCAACAGGAAACTGCCTCCACGAATCTGCAAATACTCCCCGGCAGACAGGGCGAGCTCCCCCATGCGTATTTCAAGATCCATCCCCGAACGACCCGCCAGGGCACCCTTCAAGCCCACATCCACCTTACGCAGCAGACGACGCGGCCCCTCCAGCAGATAATCACTGCGCAGGACGATGCGGGCATCGCTGGCAGGTTCATCCCGGGTCACCCGGGCACTCAAACGCAGACGCCCCTGCGCCTGGCGAGCCAGAGACCCGGTGTCTACCTCCAGATCGGTGAGCATCAGGTACTGCCCACCTTGCCCGTCACGCCAGTCGAGGCGACCCCCTAGTATCTGCAACCAGTCCAGCTCCAGTTCGAAGGGTGACGCCCCTTCTGGCACCTCGGTCTCCAGCAGATCCACCATATTCAATCGGCCGTCCTTGGCATGACGCAGGTTCAGGCGCAACCCCTCCACCACCAGCCCCTCGACAGCCAGCCGGCGGGTCAGCAGAGGCCATAGCCGGACGCAGATCCGGGCGCCGTCGATGCCTGCAAACTCTTCGGAACCATCTGGAATGGAGAGACTCGCCTCCGGAAGGCGGATCTCGAGACGGGGAAACAGGCTCAGTTCAGCCGCCCCCTCGATGCGCAAGGTACGCTGGTAATGTTGTCTGACAAACTGGCTCAGCTCCGCGGCCAGCCTGACACCGTCAAAGGTGGCGTGGAGGTAAAGCGCGCCCGCCACGGAGACCGTGCTGATCCCCCCCAGAAGAAAAGCCAGATAGCGAAAAAAAAAGGAATCCATCCCAGACAGGGCTCTGCAAGGCCGAGCCTGGATCTTACCCCAGGCCTCCCCCGTCCTTCACAGGGTTGCCTGCTGTCCGGCGGAAAGACTCCGCAAGGGCAGACGCAACGTGAAAGTACTGCCCTCGCCCTGCGTACTGTCCACCGCCACACTGCCTCCATGACGCTCTGCCACCGTCTTGACGATGACCAAACCGAGGCCAACCCCCGCCGGATGATCCGGCCCCTCCCCCGCCACACGACTGAAACGCTGGAACAACCGCGGCAAGGCCTCCGGTGGAATACCCTCTCCCTGGTCCCTGACCCGGATCACCCAGTCAGGCCCCTCCGCATTCAGGATCAGGGTAAGCGCTGTACCCGCCTTGCCGTACTTGATGCCATTGGTCAGCAGGTTGATCACCGCCCGCCTCAACAAGGAGAAATCGCCCCGCACGATCGATTCCTCCCGCTCCGCATCCCGGGTATCCACCAGCAGCCGGATCGATCTGGCATTGGCCTGAGGCCAAACTTCGTCAGCCGCCGAATCCACCAGACCAGCCAGGTCAAGCTCCACAAAGTCCTTCGGATCAACCCCTTCGGCCCGCACCAGCCGGAACAGGCCATCGGCCAGATCCAGTGCCGAGCGGGCATAACGGGAAATCCGGGGAATCTGTGCCGACTGCCGGGCCGGATCGTCCTGGTAGGCATCAATCAAGGTCAGGATGGAGGCCAGCGGCGCCCGCAGGTCGTGGGACAGGAAATGCATCGTGTCTTCCCGGCCGCGCTGGGCCTCATGCATCCCCGTCACATCAGCCAGGCCAATCACCCAACCTGAGCGGCAGTGTGGTTCCGGCGACAGGCTGGCCACCGAAACCAGGAGGTGGCTGGGGCCATCCGGAGTCAGTTTCAACTGGCTGACAGCGGCCTCACCACTACTGTCCGGCAGACCATCCCGCAGAGGCAGATGGGCAGGCCAGGGCAGATTGCGCAATGCCGCCAGCAGATCCTGCCCTTCGCTGGCCTGCAACAGGCGGCGCGACTGAGCATTGTGGAGAACGATCCGGTCCGAGGGATCGATCACCAGCACCCCGATCGGCAGGTGTTCCAGCGTGTCGGCGATAAAACGACGCATGTCTCGCTGGCGCTGGGCACCCCGCCGTACAAGGTGGATCCTCTGTGCGTAGGCATCGACCAGTATCGGGCACCTGCCATGGAAAGGCAGGCCCAACGCAGCAGCATCCTGCTCGAGCGCCCGGCACTCTGCATCCAGATAGCACTGGACAGCCTCCAGACGCCGCCAGCTCCACAACGGATAAGCCAGTACAGAGGCCATCAGGGCCGGCGCTGGGCCAAACCACCACCCGCCCGCGTGGAGGCCCACCACAGCCACGAGTACAACCCCTGCCCCCAGCCCCAAGGATGCCACCAGACCGGCACGGGCCGACAGGTGAACCAGGGCAAGCATCAACCCTGCCACCAGGAATGCAGCAATGCCTGCACCCACCCAGGACGGAAGGAAGATCACCACGCTCCCTGGGCGAGCCCCTTCGATGGACAGGATGGCCGACTCATGCCTGGCCATCAGCGCCGCATCGTAAAGCAGCTGATCCATCCACCACAGCCAGCCATCAGCAGCAGCCAGGGCCGCCAGCAGCATGCCCGCACCTGTCATCAGCAGCCACTCGGCCGCGGACGGGCCAAAACGGGCGGTTTTCACGAGTCCAGCCCTTCACCACCCCCCGGTACAAGGGAACGCAACCCGTCAAAGCTGATGCAAGGACCCCCCACGAATACATCCCCGGATGAAAAAAGAATTCCGCACGACTATAGGCGCATTCAATATCCGTCTTGGTGCATTACTGCGCAAACTTGGACAGCACAGGGGCGAATAGCGTTAAATAGGGCATGAGTCCCCATTAACATTCCCTCAGGCCACCCTACCCTCACCCCCCAGCAAGAAAGGAATCGCACCATGAGCTTCATTCAGGAATTCAAGGAATTTGCCATGAAAGGCAATGTCGTCGACCTGGCCGTCGGCGTCATCATTGGCGGGGCCTTCGGCAAGATCGTCGACTCCCTGGTCAAGGACATGTTGATGCCCGTCCTTGGCAAGCTGCTCGGCGGGGTAGACTTCAAGCACCTGCACATCAACCTGGGGGACAAGACCTTCGAAACCCTGGAAGCTGCGGAGAAGGCCGGAGCGCCGTTGCTGAAATATGGCGTCTTCATCAATTCGGTGATCGACTTCACGATCATTGCCCTTGCAATCTTTGTCGCGGTCAAGGCCATGAACAAGCTCAAGCGCAATGAGGAACCCGCCCCGGAAGCTCCGGTGGAGCCGGAAGAGGTCAAGCTGCTGAGGGAAATCCGGGACGCCCTGAAAAAATAAGCAGCGCCAGGGCAACCCGGGCTCAAGCCACTGCAGGACTACATGGAGTGGCTGGCGACAGCAGGGGCAGAAGGATCGATCCGCTCGAGACGGTAGCCGAAATTGTAAGTAGGCATCAGACGGAAACCGTTCTCGGGCCGGAGCTTGAGCTTGCTGCGGATCCGGCTGATGTGGGTGTCCACAGTCCGGGTGGCCAGGTCGGGATTGCGTCCCCAGACGGCCTCAAGCAGGTGCCCCCGGGACAGCAGGCGTCCCAGGTTGCGAAACAGGAAGGCCGCCAGCTCGAACTCCTTGTCGGTCATATCCACTGGCGTGCCATGGATCGTCAGCACCTTCCGGAGCAGATCGAAATGGTAGGGCTCCACCCGCAGGCCCTGCTCTCCCTGACGGGGCTGGCAACGCCGCAGCACGGCCTCGATGCGGGACACGAGTTCAATCCGGCGCGGGGGCTTGACCAGATAGTCATCCGCACCGGCACTCAGTGCCGTCGCCAGGTCCTCTTCCGAGTGCCGGGAGGTGATGAAGATAACCGGCGTGTCGTTGCTCCGCTCCACCCTCAACCAGTGCAGCACCTGCTCACCGGTCAAATCCGGCAGCATCCAGTCCACCAGAAAAAGATCAAAGCTCTCCCGGCTGGCGACCCGCATCAACTCCCGGGCCAGCGCAAAACCATGCACGTCGTGCCCGGCCTCCCGCAGCCAGCCGGTCAGCACCTCCATCTGGGCGGAATCGTCCTCAAGAATCGCGAATCGCACGCCGACCTACCCCTGTTCAAATAGTGACGAGTTGCACAGTAGCCCGGCCAGAGGCTGTTCAGGCGTGGTCCCCCACATAGGGGTTACCTTCCCGCTCATCACCGAAGGTCGACATAGGACCATGGCCGGGAATGAAGGCCACATCCCTGCCCAGAGGCCAGAGTTTCTGACGGATCGACTGAATCAAGGCCTTGTGGTCTCCCCGGGGGAAATCGGTCCTGCCGATGGAGCCGGCAAAGAGCACATCCCCCACGGCCGCCAGACGGGCGGCAGGACTGAAGAAAACCACATGGCCCGGCGTGTGGCCAGGACAATGAATCACGTCCAGGGACTCCTCCCCGATGCGGACCTGATCGCCCTCCACCAGCCAGCGATCCGGCGTGAAGGCCTCGACCTGGGGAAAACCAAACATCTTGCTTTGCTGGGGCAGGCCATCGATCCAGAAGGCATCCCCCTTCTCGGGTCCTTCCACCGGTACCTGCAGCTGATGGGCCAGCACTGCTGTCGCACCTGCATGGTCTATGTGCCCATGGGTGATCAGGATGCGCTCGACGGTCACGCCCAACTCGGCCACCGCCGCGACGATCCGCTCCACGTCGCCACCCGGGTCCACCACGGCGGCCTTGCGGGTAGTGTCACACCAAAGGATCGAGCAGTTCTGCTCGAAAGGAGTCACTGGAACAATCTTGTATCTAAGCATGGATCAGGTGGGCCTTCAGGCCATCAACGAAGACGAGTCTGGGTCAGTTCAATGTAACGGCTGCGGTCTTGGGCATAGCGGGCCCGGATGGACTCAATATCCTTCCGCTTGGCTTCGATCACCAGATCCTGGGCAGCGAGGGCACTATCGGATTCTCGAATGGCCGAAGCCAGGGCGGCAGGCAGGACACGCTTTTGATAGAACTCGGCCTCCCGGACCAGCGCGCCGCGTTTCTTCATCAACTCCGCCTTGGCCGTCTCGGCCTGCTTCACCTCGGATTGCACGCTCTCGATGGCCCTGTCCCTGCGGGCGTCAATATCCGCCACGCTGGAATACGTCGCGAGCAGTGACTGGTTGCGTCTCTGCTCAGCCTTCTGACGCGCCAGCTCCGCCCGGCGAAGCTGCTCCTCCTCCTCCCGCCGGGCCAGTTGCTCCGGGGTCAGGGGGGCCTCAACGATCCTCCGGAGGGTACCCTGGGGGCTCATCTCCCGGTAAGCCTTGCCAAAGCACTGGGCTGGCAGGACGTCTCCGCAGACTTGGCGGCCGTTGTCTGAACAGCAGAACACCGAACCACCGGGCGATGAGTGGGCACCAGCAGGCAGGACCACCAGCGCGAGCGCAAACAGAGCCAGATGAGGCATGGAATCAGGCGTCCCGGCTCACGCCATAGGTATCACGGTAACGCTGGACAGACTCCAGATTAGCCTGGAGAGCCGGACTATCGGCCAGATAGGCAATCAGGTCGGTCAGACTGGCCACGGCCAGCACGGGAATCCCGTAGTTTTCCTGCACCTCCTGCACTGCCGACAGGGCCCCTGTACCCCGCTCCATGCGGTCAAGGGCAATCACCACCGCCGACGGGGTGGCGCCATGAGCACGAATGATTTCGACAGACTCGCGCACGGAAGTGCCCGCAGAGATCACATCGTCCAGGATGGCCACCCGGCCCGCCAGGGGCGCACCGACCAGAGTCCCACCCTCGCCATGGTCCTTGGCTTCCTTGCGGTTGAAACAGAAAGGAAGGCTGTGGCCATGCTCGGCCAGACGCATGGCCGTACCAGCCACCAGGGGAATACCCTTGTAGGCCGGACCAAACAGCATGTCACAGGGCAGGCTGGCGGCCAGCAGGGTACGGGCATAGAACCCGCACAACTTGCCGAAGGAAGCACCGTCGTTGAAGAGCCCCGCATTGAAGAAATAAGGAGACAGGCGTCCGGCCTTGGTCACGAACTCTCCAAACCTCAACACGCCCTTGTCGCAGGAGAGGGCGATGAAATCACGGCTAAAATCCACGGCATTTCCCGTCAAATTCGTTAAGACTATTAAAAATGTTACGCGTCGTCACTGCCAATCTCAATGGCATCCGTTCCGCCACCGTGAAGGGCTTCCTCAGCTGGCTGCACAAACAGGATGCCGATGTCGTTTGCGTCCAGGAGCTCAAGGCCCAGATTCCCGATCTGACCGAGGAAATGATCACTCCCCGGCTTTTTCGTGGGCATTTTCACTGTGCCGAGAAAAAGGGCTACAGCGGAGTGGGCATCTATACGCGCAAGACCCCGGACCGAATCATAGTGGGAATTGGTGACAAGGAGTTCGATGCCGAAGGCCGATGCCTGCAGATGGATTTCGGTCTCCTGTCGATCATTTCCCTTTACCTGCCCTCCGGCTCCAGTTCCGAAGAGCGCCAGGCGGCCAAATTCCGCTTCATGGATCTCTTCCTCCCCCATATGGAGCGGCTGCGCCAAAGCGGTCGGGAAGTGATCATCTGCGGAGACTGGAACATCGCCCACCAGGCCATCGACCTGAAGAACTGGAAATCAAACCAGAAGAACTCCGGCTTCCTGCCCGAGGAGCGGGCGTGGATGACGCGCCTGTTCAATGAACAGGGCTGGGTGGACACCTACCGCCGCCTCCACCCGGATGCGACGGACGCCTGCTACACCTGGTGGTCGAACCGGGGCCAGGCCTGGGCAAAGAACGTGGGCTGGCGCCTGGACTACCAGATCGCCACGCCGGGGATCGGCGCCCTCGCCCGCCGGACGGCCGTGTACAAGGACGAGCGCTTCAGCGATCACGCGCCATTGACGGTGGATTACGAGCACCCTTTCTGAGGGCACCCGAACGCTACAGCTCCTCTCCCTCCCGGGCCGGATCGCTCGCCCGGCGCACAGCCGCCTCGTCGAGGCCCGGCGAACACAACTCGATGAAACGGTAGGCGTAACCGCGCAGGTAATGTCCCCGGCGCACGCCGATGTGGCTGACGTTCTCCGGGAAAAGATGTCCGGACTCGATCAGGCACAGGTGACCGTCCCGCTCCGGGTTGAAGGCCACCGAGGCCATGATCCCGACGCCCAGCCCCAACTCCACGTAGGTCTTGATCACGTCCGCATCCATCGCCGACATCACCACGTCTGGCACCACACCTGCCTCGGCAAAGGCTTTATCGATCCGCGCACGACCAGTGAAGCCTTCGTGATAGGTAATCACCGGATGTTCGGCCACCGCCTCCAGAGTCAGTGGCTGGCTGGCCAGCAGCGGGTGCCCGGCCGGAACCACCACTGCATGGTGCCAGCTGTAGAAAGGGAAGGAGGCCAGCTCCGGGGTATCGGCCACCGCCTCGGTGGCGATGCCGATGTCAGCCGTACCTTCCAGCAGCAACTGGACGATCTCCTGGGGACTACCCTGGTGTAACTTGAGATGCACCTTGGGAAAAGCCCGCTTGAACTCCGCGATGACCCGGGGCAGCGCGTAACGGGCCTGGGTGTGGGTGGTGGCCACGGTGAGCTGGCCTTCGTCGCGCAAGCTGTACTGCTCGGCCAGGGTCTTGATGTTGCGGGCATCGGCCAGCATCCGCTCCACCAGGACCAGCAGGTCCTTGCCCGGCTCGGTGAGGCCAAGCAGGCGCTTGCCCTTACGGATGAACAATTCGATGCCCAGCTCATCCTCCAGGTCCTTGATGTGCTTGGACACGCCGGACTGGGAGGTGAACAGGGCGGCACCCACCTCCGTCAGATTGAAATTGTGGCGCACCGTCTCGCGGATGATGCGTAATTGCTGGAAGTTCATGCCGCCGTGCCTTTCTTGTCGAAGACCCGCAGACGCGACGGCACCAGGCGCACCAACTGGCCCTCGCTCAGTTGCAGCGTCTCGGCCCGCTCACGGGTCAGCTCCACTTCGAAATGGCGGCCGGTGGACCCATTCACCCCATCGAGCTCGACCCGCGCAGTTACCCCGAAGGACAGCACACGACTGATCTTCGCCGCCAATCCTTCAGTCGCCGCCGGATCGGTGACGATCTCCAGCTCATGGGGACGGGCAAAGGCCACCACCTCGGCACCATGATCCAGATCATGGGGTTCATGGGGCAGCACGTCCTCACCCACCCTGACGGTTTCTCCTTCCACCCGACCATGAAAGAAATTCACCGATCCCAGGAAGCCATACACGAAAGGCGTGGCGGGATGGCGATAGACCTCCTCCGGGGTGCCGATCTGCTCCACATGGCCATGGTCCATCAGCACCACCCGGTCGGCCACTTCCAGAGCCTCTTCCTGGTCATGGGTGACGAAGATGGAGGTGATATGCAGCTCGTCATGGAGCTTGCGCAGCCAGCGGCGCAGTTCCTTGCGGACCTTGGCATCCAGGGCGCCGAAGGGCTCATCCAGCAGCAATACCCGGGGCTCGACGGCGAGGGCCCGGGCCAGCGCGATGCGCTGGCGCTGGCCACCCGAAAGCTGGGACGGAAACCGGTCCGCCAGCCAGTCGAGCTGCACCAGGTTCAGGAGCTCGTGCACCTTGTCGCGGATCTGCTTCTCCGACGGGCGCTGGCTGCGGGGCTTCATGCGCATCCCGAAGGCCACGTTGTCGAAGACAGTCATGTGGCGGAACAGGGCATAGTGCTGGAACACGAAGCCGACCTGGCGCTCCCGGACGTGGGTGCCGGAGGCATCTTCCCCCTCCAGCAGGACCTGGCCGGAGTCAGCCTGCTCCAGGCCGGCGATGATGCGCAGGAGGGTCGTCTTCCCGCAGCCGGAAGGACCCAGCAGGGCCACCAGCTCACCCGTGGGAAAGTCCAGCGAAATGTCGTCCAGCGCGGTGAAGCTGCCGAACTGCTTGTGAATGTTGCGGACCTGAATGCTCATGACGCGTCTTCCGTAACTTTGTAGGCCTGGGCAGCACGATGCTCTACCCAGCTCTTGATGACCAGCGTGACCAGTGCCAGCAAGGCCAGCAACGAAGCCACCGCAAAGGCGGCCGCAAACTGGTACTCGTTGTAGAGGATCTCCACATGCAGCGGCAGGGTGTTGGTATGACCGCGGATGTGGCCGGACACCACACTGACCGCGCCAAACTCACCCATTGCCCGGGCATTGGTGAGGATCACCCCGTACAGCAGGCCCCACTTGATGTTCGGCAGGGTCACGTGCCAGAACACCTGGAACCCGTGGGCCCCCAGGACCACCGCAGCCTCCTCCTCTTCTCGCCCCTGGGCCTCCATCAACGGGATCAGTTCCCGGGCGACGAAGGGAAAGGTCACGAACACCGTCGCCAGCACGATGCCCGGCACCGCAAAAATCACCTTCAGATCATGCTCCGCCAGCCACGGTCCGAGCCAGCCCTGGGCACCGAACACCAGCACGTAGATCAGGCCGGCGATCACCGGTGACACCGAGAAGGGCAGGTCGATCAGGGTGATCAGGAAATGCTTGCCACGGAACTCGAACTTGGCGATGGCCCAGGCCGCCGACACCCCGAACACCAGGTTGAGGGGCACTGCAATGACCGCTGCCAGCAGGGTCAGCTTGACCGCAGACAGGGCATCCGGATCGGTCAACGCGGTCAGGTAAGTCTCCCAACCCTTGCGCAGGGCCTCCACGAACACTGCGATCAGCGGCATCAGCAGGAAGATCGCGAAGAAACTCAGGGAAACCCCGAGGATCGTCCACTTCACCAGGGGCGACTCGCGGGTCGCTGCCTTGGCCTCGAAGCGGGTCAGGCCACGGCTGCCAGCACTGCCCGGGTTCATTGTCGTCGCGCCGGCCATCAGCGATCCCTCCCGGTACGTTTGGCGGTCCACGCCTGCAGGCCATTGATGATCAGCAGCAGGATGAAGGAAAAGACCAGCATCACGGTGGCAATCGCCGTGGCACCGGCGTAGTCATATTGTTCAAGCTTGGTGATGATCATCAGCGGGGTGATCTCCGAGACCATCGGCAAATTACCGGCAATGAAAATCACCGAACCGTACTCCCCGACGGCCCGGGCAAAGGCCAGCGCAAAGCCGGTCAGCAGGGCCGGGAACAGGATCGGCAGCACCACGTGGCGGAAAGTCTGCCAGCGATGGGCGCCCAGACTGGCTGCAGCCTCCTCCAGTTCAGTGTCCAGATCCTCAAGGATGGGCTGCACCGTGCGCACCACGAAGGGCAGGCCGATGAAGACCAGGGCCACCAGCACCCCAAGGGGTTTGAAGGCCACCTGGATGCCCAGCGGGTCCAGATACTGGCCCAGCCAGCCATTCTTGGCATAGAGAGCCGTCAGGGCAATGCCGGCCACTGCGGTGGGCAAGGCAAAGGGCAGGTCCACAAGGGCGTCGATCAGCTTCTTGCCGGGGAAGGAATAACGCACCAGCGCCCAGGCCAGCATCAGGCCAAACACTGCATTGATCGATGCCGCCAACAGGGAGGCACCGAAGGACAGCTTGTAGGAGGCCACCACCCGCGGAGAAGTGACCACGCTCCAGAACTGCTCGAAGCCCAGGGTCGTGGTCTTCAGGAACACCGCCGCAAGCGGAATCAGGACGAGTAGGGACAGGTAGGCCAGGGTATAGCCCAGGGTCAGCCGGAACCCCGGCAGGACACGGAAGGTGGTCGTGCTCATCGCTTGCCCAGGACGATCTGGTCATAGATGGCCCCGTCCGCGAAATGGTGCTTCTGGACCGCGTCCCAGCCGCCCAGCTTCTGCTCGACGGTGAAGGTGCGGATGGCTGGGAAGCGAGTCACGTGCTTCTTCAGGACCGCCGGATCCCGGGGCCGGAAATAGTGATTGGCGATGATTTCCTGGCCTTCCGGCGAGAACAGGAAGTTCAGGTAGGCCTCGGCCACCTGGGTGGTCTTGCGCTTGTCGGCCACCTTCTTCACCACTGCCACCGGTGCGGAAGCATCGATGGACACCGACGGATAGACGATATCGAACTTGTTACCACCCAGTTCCCTGGCGATCAGGATGGCCTCGTTCTCGAAGGTCACCAGCACGTCCCCCATATCCCGCTGGGTAAAGGTGGTGGTGGCACCGCGTCCGCCCCCGTCCAGCACCGGCACGTTGGCGAACAGGCGTTGGGCAAAGTCCCGCGCACCCGCCTCCGAACCGGTCTTCTCCAGGGCATAGCCCCAGGCCGCCAGGTAGGTGTAACGGCCGTTGCCCGAGGTCTTGGGGTTGGGCACAATCACCCCGATCCCCGGCTTCGCCAGATCGTCCCAGTCCTTGATCTTCTTGGGATTGCCCTTGCGCACGAGGAACACCGAGGTGGTGGTGTAAGGCGTCGCGTTGTGAGGGAATTTCTTGCGCCAGTCAGCGGCCACCAGGCCGCCCCGCTCCACCAGGATGTCAATGTCCGGGGCCTGATTCATGGTGATCACATCCGCCTCCAGCCCGGCAGCCACTGACAGGGCCTGCTTCGACGAGCCGCCGTGAGACTGGTTGACACTCAGTTCCTGGCCGGTCCTGGCCTTCCACTGGCTGGCAAAGACCGGGTTCAGATCCTTGTAGAGCTCCCGGGACACGTCATAGGAGACATTCAGGATGGACGTCTGGGCCAGGGCAGCACCGGCACTCAGGAACAACACCGTGGCCAGACCACGGACCAACTTGGAAACGGGCGTCTTCATTGCAGCGCTCTCCGGCAATCAGGGAATGATGCGAGTGTAGAGAGGGGGACTTAGCAGCCAAACAAATAAAAATCGATTTCTTTATGCAATTTCCTGCTAACAAATCCAATTCCATCGGAATACTGGAGGCACAACGCACGGCTTGAACAAAGATTTTCGCCTGAAACGATCACCACCCCTGCTGGGCTCACAGCCCGTCTGCTGCCCCGATCCCCATCCTGACCTCTTTGACCTTCCACCCCCTGCCCCAGATCAAACCAGACGGCCTTCGGACGCCTCCGGTGTTGCCAGCGGGAACAATCGGGTTTAGCCTAGGTCTGGAATTAATAAGGAATACGGGAGATCATTCGTCATCCCGCCATTCACCCTTCCTAGAGATCGCCAATTCCGGAGGCCGCCATGAGCGACGTACAAGCAAGCAAGGACAAACTCGTTTCCGATTTCAAGGCTGTCGTGGCCGACACCGAAGAGCTGCTCAAACTGACAGCAGGCCAGGCAGGAGACAAGGTCGCCGACGTGCGCGGCCGCCTCAGCGAGAAGCTCGCCAACGCAAAATACAAGATGCAGGATCTGGAAGCTGCCGTGGTCCAGAAGACCAAGGCCGCCGCCCGGGCGACTGACGACTACGTCCATGACAACCCGTGGAAGTCTGTCGGTATCGCAGCCGGGGTAGGCTTCCTGCTCGGTCTTCTGGTCAACCGCCGCTAAGCGCTGGTCATCCAATGAGCGAACCCGCGCCCTCGCGCCTCGGCGAATCCCTCAAGGGACTCGCCGATTCCGGGCTGGCCACGATCCAGACCCGGATTGAGCTTTTTGCCGTCGAGCTCAAGGAAGAGAAGCTGCGGGCCAGCAGTTTCCTGTTCAACACCGTCCTGGCAGCCCTCTTCATCGGTTTCGGCCTGGTCTTCCTGCTGGCCTTCATCACCGTGCTGCTGTGGGACAGCCAGCGCCTGCTGGCCCTGGGGATCGCCACCGGAGTGCTGCTGGGGGCCGGCGTCTGGGCAGCCACCCGCGCCGCCGCCACGATGCGGGCCGGCTCCCACCTGTTCTCCGCCAGCCTGGCGGAGATCGCCCGGGACCGGGACACCCTGCGCCCCCGGGAATGAACCCCGAACTCATCGAACTCGCCCTGCGCAAACAGCGCCTGCAGGCCCGCTGCACCGAGCAGCGGGCAGCGCTGACCCGCCACGCCAGTACCTTCACCCCTCTCCTGAACGGCGTGGACCGCATCGCCGATGGCGTGCGGTGGGCACGCGACCATGCCCCCATCGTCACGGGCGTGGGCATTTTTCTGGTAGTCACCCGCCCCCGTGCCAGCCTGCGCTGGGCGCGCCGGGCCTGGTTCGGCTGGAAGATGGTGCAACGGGCACGGGCACTGATTCCCTGACGTCCCCACGACCGCCATGAACATCGACCTGGAAGAAATTCGCCGCGCCCGCGAGGAAGCGGACTGCCTGTGCACCCCCACCGATGTGGACGCCGCCCTCGAGCGGCTGGCCTCCGACATCACCGCCCGGCTCCACGACCGAAACCCGCTGGTCTATACCGTCATGAACGGGGGACTGATCCTCGCGGGGCGCCTGTTGCCGAGACTGCCCTTTCCCCTGGAACTGGCCTACCTCCACGCCACCCGCTACGGCCACGCACTGCAGGGCACCCTGCTGGACTGGCGGGTGCGTCCGGCTCAAGACCTGCGTGGCCGCACCGTGCTGGTCCTCGACGACATCCTCGACGAGGGACACACCCTCGCGGCGATCATCGATCATCTGAAGCAGGAAGGCGCCTCCGAGGTGCTCTCTGCCGTCCTGGTTCACAAGGTCCATGACCGCAAGGCCTACCCGGGAATGCGCGCCGACTTCACGGGCCTCGACGTGGCCGACCGTTTCCTGTTCGGAGGCGGCATGGACTACAAGGGCTACTGGCGCAACGCCCCAGGCATCTACGCCCTCAAGGGACACTAGGCTCCTCCAGGCTCAGAGCTGATCAACGGCCTGCCCGGGACCAGCCCCCCGGGCCAGGGTCTCCATCACCTGACGCCATCCCGCTTCCGCTTCCTGCCGGCCTGCAAACACCTCCTCCAGCATCGCCAGCTGGGTGCCGGTCAGTTCCGCTTCGAGGAGAGCCCCCGCCGGACTGAGCGCAAGCCGCCGGATGCGGCGATCCCTTTCGTCCGGCACCGCGTCCACCAGACCAGCCTCCTGCAACTGACGGAGCGGGGCGTTGAGGGCCTGCTTGCTCACGCCCAGAACGGACAGCAACTCCGTCACCGTCGTCCCAGGCTGACGGGCCACGAAATACAACACCCGGTGATGCACCCGCCCCAGCCCCCGCTCGGCCAGGATCCGGTCTGGCGGCGTCGTAAAAGCACGATAGGCAAAAAAGAACTGTTCTACGGCCTGCCGCAGCAGGGCCTGACGATTTACGTCAACCATATTGACTTTAATAAGGGACTGAATCAGGATAGGTAGGTCAAAAATATTGACCTATTTAACGCCTCTACACTTTATCAGGAGATTCCCATGTCCGGCAGCACGACTCCGTCGCCCCTCTCCCTTTCCGCCCGGGTGCACAACCTGCACCCCTCGCCGATCCGGGAGATCCTGGCGGTAGCGGGTCGCCCGGGAATGATCTCCTTCGCTGGCGGACTCCCCGCGCCCGACACGTTTCCCCGCATGAGCCCAAGCGTCGCTCCGGAGACCCTTCAGTATGGACCCACAGAGGGAGATCCCGGCCTGCGCGCACGAATCGCCGGCGAACTGCAGGAACTCGGACTGGATGCACCCACAGAACGCATCCTGATCCTGTCCGGGTCCCAGCAGGGTATCGATCTGGTGGGCAAGCTCTTCGTCGATCCCGGTACCACCGTGGCCGTGGAAACCCCCACGTATCTGGCAGCACTGCAGGTCTTCCGGTTCTTCGGCGCACGTTTTGCCGCCTTCTCCCCCAACCAGGTGAGCGGGGACAGCCTTCGGGCGAGCGGCGCTGCCTTCGCCTATGCGATTCCCACCTTCCAGAATCCCACAGGGCATTGCTACACCCGCACCGAACGCCAGCGGCTCGCGGATGCCTGCCGTGAATCCGGTCTGCCCCTGTTCGAGGACGACCCCTACCGGGACCTGGCCTATGACGCCTGCGAACGCCGGCCGGTATGTACCCACCTTCAGGACGGCCCGTGGATCTACCAGGGCTCCTTCTCCAAGAATCTCGCTCCGGGACTGCGACTGGGTTTCCTGAGCGCATCGGAGCACCTCTTCACTCACCTGGTGCGCCTTAAACAGGCCGCTGACCTGCACAGCAACCGGCTCAGCCAATGGCTGGTCCAACAGCAGCTGGAATCCCCCACCCGGGCAGAGCGGATGGCCGGGCTGGTCGCCCACTACCGCCGGAAACGGGATCTGTTCGCGACAGCGCTGGAGCGACACTTTGGCGCCCTGGCCCGATGGTCATCTCCCCAGGGCGGGCTCTTCTTCTGGCTTCAGCTGCACCGTCCGCTAGACACGCGTCGGCTCCTGCCCGAAGCCCTCGCCCGCAGCGTGGCCTTCATGCCGGGAGAGCCCTTCTACCCGGATGAAACCGGGCCCACCGGCACGATGCGTCTCAACTTCAGCCATGCGGCCGATGATGAGATCGACCAGGGTCTGGCGGTGCTCGCCGGGCTGGTCCGGGATGCCTGAAGGCCCTGCTCAGGCGCCGAACAGGGCTGCGGCCACCGCCGGACTGGAAGGGAAATAAAAATGCACATAGGACGCCGTCAGGCGGCCAAGGCGATAGATGGCCTCCCCTTCTCCCCCTGTACGCGTACGCGCCCGGGCCACCGGCACCAGGGGCGTCTCGCTCCTGGAATAATGGAAGGTATGCCCGCTGATCTTGCCCTCGGACAGTTCGACGAACTGGGTGCCGAGGGCCGCCAGACGTGCCTGCATCCGGGTGTGGCCGGGCAGCAGGCCCGCGCCGGGGAAAACCTGGCCCGCCTTGTCGGTGATGTGCTCGAAGAGGCTCATCATGCCCCCGCACTCCGCCAGCAGCGGCCGGCCGGCCGCCTGGTGGGCCCGGAGGCCGGACGTCCAGAAGGAGCTCGCCGCCAGGGTATCCGCATGGAGTTCCGGATAACCGCCGGGCAACCACAAGGCGTCACAGTCCGGTATGGGATCGCCCGCCAGAGGCGAGAAGAAGCACAGTTCCGCTCCAAGCGCCTGCAAGGTCTCCAGGTTACCCGGATAGATGAAACCGAAGGCCGCATCCCGGGCAATCGCCACCCGGCGTCCGGCCAGCAGGGGCGCGATGACAGGTGCCGGCACCTCCGGGAAGGCCACGGGCGCAGGCAGGTCTGCAGCACCGGTCCGGGCCAGATGCCCGGCCAGACGGTCCAGGCGGGCATCCAGATCCTCGATCTCCGCTGCCTGCAGCAGCCCCAGATGACGCTCCGGGAGGGCTGCCTCGGCATCCCGGGGCAAGGCGCCATACCAGGCAATACCCGGCCCCAGGGCCTCCTTCAGAATCTTCGCATGGCCTTCACTGCCCACATGATTGGCCAGCACCCCCGAGAAGGGCAGGTCAGGCTGCCAGGTGGCGAGACCATGAACGATCGCACCAAAGGTCTGCGCCATCGCCCTCGCATCAATCACCGCCATCACCGGGATACCGAACGTACGGGCGATGTCCGCGCCTGACGGATTGCCGTCAAACAGCCCCATCACCCCTTCCACCAGGATCAGGTCGGAGCGCCCCGCAGCCTCGTAAAGGCGCCAGGCCGCATCGGCATGACCACACATGCCCAGGTCCAGGTTATGGACCGGGGCACCACTGGCCACCGCATGGATCTGAGGGTCCAGGAAATCCGGGCCGCACTTGAATACGGTGACCCGGCGTCCTTGGCGGACATGATGGCGGGCCAGCGCCGCGGTGACGGTGGTCTTGCCCTGGCCGGAGGCAGGCGCAGCCACGAACAGGGCAGGACAGAGGGCTGCACTCATGCAGAAGCTCCTTTGGAGGGATGGAACCAGGCCAGCCGCGATTGCAGGCTGACCACATCACCGACGATGGTCAGGGCAGGCGGCGTGATGCCAGCTGCCTCCACCTCGGCGGCCAGGTGGGCCAGATCCGCCGTGACAACCCGCTGCTGGTCGGTGGTGCCACGGCGTACGACCGCGGCCGGAGTACTCTCCGGCAGGCCATGGGCAATCAACTCCTTGCAGATGGTGGCCAACTGGGTAATGCCCATGTAGAAGACGATGGTCTGCCGAGGCCGGGCGAGCATGTCCCAGTCCAGATCCACACTGCCATCCTTGAGGTGACCGGTGACGAAAATGCAGGACTGGGCAAAATCCCGGTGGGTCAGGGGAATACCGGCGTAGGCACCGATGCCCGCCGCTGCCGTGATGCCGGGAATGACCTCGAAGGGCACGCCGGCCTCCAGCAACTCCTCCACCTCCTCGCCACCCCGCCCGAAGATGAAGGGATCACCCCCCTTGAGGCGGACCACCTTGCGTCCCTCCCGAGCCAGGCGCACCAGAAGGGCATTGATGCCTTCCTGAGGCAGGGAGTGGTTGGACGCCTTTTTTCCCACATAGACGCGTTCGGTGGCCTGAGGCACACACGCCAGGATTTCCTTGCTGACCAGGTTGTCATAGACCAGCACCTCGGCTTCCAGCAACAGACGGGCCGCTCGCAGGGTCAGCAACTCCGGGTCACCCGGGCCAGCCCCCACCAGATAAACCCAGCCCGGCCGGGCCGGCGCCCGCTCACGGGGAAAAGATGATTCAGTCACCACATGGCTCCACTCAGCAGTCGGCCTCCGGGCGCAGGATTGTCCCCCATCTGCCGGAAACCGGACACTCATGCCTCACCGGCAAGGGGCTTGCGCCACAAGGCCAGCCGGACCGGCGCAGTGGGCGCAAAACGCAGGCGCCCCGCCACGGTTTCGCCCCGGGACAGGCTGAGCTCCTGCCATGCCTCCGCCGGTACCTGACCAGCGAAGGTCAGCAGATCGGCCCGGGCCTGATCGTCCTCGGCGGTCGCCACCAGCCGGCCACCCGGGGCAAGCCGAGCCCAGGCAGCAGCCAGCCAATCCGTCAGACCAGCCCCCCCCCGGATGAACACGGCCTCGGGCATGGGCCATTCCCGACAACGGAGCGGTGAAGCTGCCGGAATCGCCGACAGGTTTTCACCCACACCCGCGCTGGCCATCATCACTCCAAGGATGCTCGGCTCAATCCCGAAGGCATGCAGCCGGGCCGTGGGGACTGCCCGTGCCCACTCCAGTGCAAGACTGGCTTCTCCCTCGGCAATCGCCCAGCCGGTTTCCCAGGCGGAAGGCTGCAGCCAGGCAAGGGCAAGGGTCCGTACGGCCAGGGGCAGCGCTGCCAGGGCGCCCTCACCGAGGGCTGCATCATTGAGGCCGGGCAGCTCCGGAAAGACCCCCGCCGAAGGTCCCGTGGCAATGATCAGTACGGCGCGGATATCGAAGGCTTCATGAGCATCCAGGAGCTCAGTGGCCAGCCAGGCCCTGGAGCGTACCGTGCCGGCAGGAAACTCACAGACCCACACCCGGGCCTGAGCAAAACCACTGTCCACCAGCAGACGGGCCACCCCCTGGGGCGTCGGTGAATCCGCCAGAGGCACGGCAAAAAGACGATGGGCCCGCAACTGCCCCCGCAGGGCCGCCAGAGGCGAGCGACGCAGATCCACCAGAGAGACGAGCTCCCCCGACAGGCCCAGACTGGCACAGGCCGCAGAAACCCGTCCCACTCCTGGCAGCAGTCGAACATTGCCGGGTCCCAACTGGGCCAGTAGTTCGGCCCCGGGACCATCCGCCGCCCCATCGCCCACCACCACCAGCACGCTGCCCAGATAACCATTGTCGTGCAAGGCCAGATGGGTGTCATTGGCCGCACACAGAATTTGGGTTGCCTCCAGGCCCAGGCCTGCCAGCCGGTCCAGCGCTTCGGCAGTACCCAGAATGCGCTCGGCACCCTGCAGCACGTCCAGTGCCTGAGCTGACAAGGCCGGTGGCGTCTCCAGGCCAAGGCCGAGCACGGTGAAGGGCTGCACTGAGCGTCCCTCGGTCAGCGCTTCTGCCTGGACTGCAGGGGCCAGTTCCGAGCGTACCTCATCTTCACCTGGGAGCCCGGACAGATCCACCTGGGGCAGGTTCAGGTCCAGATCCTGCAGCAGGGCCGCTGTGTCCAGAGCTAGGGCTTCCTCCTGGCCTTCGCTGCCACTGGGCTCAGCCCGCCCGCGACGACGCTTGCGCCGCCGCCGGGGTTGCGCCGGGCTCTCGTCGTAGCCCCCACGGTCCGCATCCCCGGTCAGCTCGTCGGAGACCTCTTCCAGCCTGCCGGCATCTGCGTCGGGGATCTCATCCGCACTTGCCATGGGTTGCCTGACGAGTTGCGTAACCTCGTTAGCTGCAACGCGCTCGGGCAAGCTCACCGACACCGGCGGCTCCACCTGCCCCAGCACAGGCTCATCGTGTGCCAGGACTGCAAAGAGGTCAGCCGTGATGGTATCCACCAGTGCCACATCGGCGACCCTGGGCTTGCGCGGAGCCCGCTTGACCTTGGGCTTGGGCTGCGCCTCATCTGGAGCGGCGAGGGAGACGTCAACGGCAAGTGCCTCAACGGGGTCTGCCGGGGGCTTCTTGCGGGAGGGGCGGGCGGGTGCCTTGCGCCGGGTGGGCTTGGCGGATTCTGCGGCCACCACGGGCTCGGCAGATTCAACCACCAGGGGGGCAGAAATCTGTTCGTAGCTCCTTCTCGGTCGACCGCGCCTGCGGCCGGAAAAACGGGGTGGCAGGATAGCACGGAAGTCCTGACAGCCTCCGGACACGCCGGGGCCCGCTCGCGCGGGCCCCGGAAATCAGGATCAACAGCCTCTTACAACAGGACGCGCTCGATACCGCCCTGGTTGGCCTTGCCCACGTAGTCGGACATCCAGTTGTCGCCAAGGATGTGCTTGGCCATCTCGACCACGATGTAATCCGCATCCACGCCCCCGGCATCGCCGGAATAGCGCGACAGGCCCTGCAGACAACTCGGGCAGGAGGTGAGGATCTTGACCGGGGTGGCGGCATCGGCGCCGCGGAGCTTCTCGGCACCCTTTTCGATCTCTTCCTGCTTGCGGAAGCGCACCTGGGTTGAGATGTCCGGACGGGCCACGGCCAGGGTGCCGGACTCGCCGCAGCAGCGGTCGGACAGATCGACCCGCGTGCCCATCAGCTCGTTGGCCACCTGGATGCCGGAATGGACCTTCATCGGGGTGTGGCAAGGCTCGTGATACATGTAGCGGGTGCCGCTGATGCCGTCGAGCTTGAGGCCCTTCTCCATGAGGTATTCGTGGATATCGAGCAGCCGGCAGCCGGGGAAGATCTTCTCGAACTGGTACTTCTGCAGCTGATCCATGCAGGTGCCGCAGGACACGATCACGGTCTTGATGTCGAGATAGTTGAGCGTGTTGGCGACCCGGTGGAACAGCACCCGGTTGTCAGTGGTGATCTTCTGACCGGCGTCTTCTTCGCCCGCAGCGGTCTGCGGGTAGCCGCAGCACAGGTAGCCCGGCGGCAGCACGGTGGTGGCGCCCACCTGGTAGAGCATGGCCTGGGTGGCCAGGCCTACCTGGCTGAACAGGCGCTCGGAGCCGCAGCCGGGGAAATAGAACACCGCCTCGGATTCGTCGCGCTTGACCTGCGGGTTGCGGATCACCGGGACGATGGCGTCGTCCTCGATGTCCAGCAGCGCCCGCGAGGTACGCTTGGGCAGACCACCCGGCATCGGCTTGTTGATGAAGTGAATCACCTGCGCCTTGATCGGCGGCTTGCCCAGGGTCGCCGGCGGGTGCTGAACCTGGTCCTGGATCAGCCCCAGAGACTTGCCGATGCGGTGGCCAAGGCGCTGGGCCTTGTAACCCCAGCCGATCATGCCGGCACGGATGGCCTTGATGGTGGCCGGGTCCTTGGCGGTGAGGAAGGCCATGGCCGCGGCCTTGCCGGGGTTGAAGGATTTCTTGCCCTGCTCCCGGAGCAGGTTGCGCATCTTGATCGACACGTCACCGAAGTCGATGTCCACCGGGCAGGGCTTCTCGCACTTGTGGCAGACCGTGCAGTGGTCGGCCACGTCTTCGAACTCGGCCCAGTGAGCCAGCGACACGCCGCGACGGGTCTGCTCTTCGTAGAGGAAGGCCTCGATCAGCAGCGAGGTGCTGAGGATCTTGTTGCGCGGGCTGTAGAGCAGGTTGGCGCGGGGCACGTGGGTGGAGCACACCGGTTTGCACTTGCCGCAGCGCAGGCAGTCCTTGATGTCGTGGGAGATCTCGCCGATGGCGGTCTGCTCCATGATCAGGGACTCGTGGCCCATCAGGTTGAAGCTGGGGGTGTAGGCATTGTCCAGGTTGCCACCCTTCATCAGCTTGCCCCGGTTGAAGCGGCCTTCCGGGTCTACCTTTTCCTTGTACTTCCAGTAGTTGGCCATCTCGGCGTCGGTGAGATAGTCCAGCTTGGTGATGCCGATGCCGTGCTCACCGGAGATCACGCCGTCCAGCGACCGGGCCAGCGCCATGATGCGGTCCACGGCCTTGTTGGCCGTCTGCAGCATCTCGTAGTTGTCGGAGTTGACCGGGATGTTGGTGTGCACATTGCCGTCGCCAGCATGCATGTGCAGGGCCACGAAGACGCGGCCGCGCAGCACCTGCTTGTGGAGCCTCTTGATCTCCTCGCGCACCGGGCCGAACAGCTGGCCGTCGAAGATCTTGTCGAGGCGCGGCTTGAGCTCGGTTTTCCAGCCGGTGCGTACTGAATAGTCCTGCAGGCGGTGGAAAAGCCTGGGATTGGCCGCCCGGTTGGACAACTCGCCGGCCACCACGCCGTACTCGGCAAAGTGCGGCTCCGCCTCGGCAAGGGGCAGGTCCAGGTTGTCCAGCAACCACTGCCAGCGGCGGCGCACGCTGGCCACATAGGCCAGGGCGTCCTTGCGGCGCTCGCCGATCAGCTCGTCCCGGGAGATGGTGGCATCTCCCGTGTCCAGGGGTACATCGCTTTCCAGGAACTCGGTGAGGGCATCACACAGAGCCAGCTTGTTCTGGGTGGACAGCTCGATGTTGATACGCTCGATGCCGTCGCAGTAGTCACCCATCCGCGGCAGCGGAATCACCACATCCTCATTCACCTTGAAGGCGTTGGTGTGGCGGGAGATGGCAGCGGTACGCGAGCGGTCGAGCCAGAATTTCTTGCGCTGCTCGGGACTGACGGCGATGAAGCCTTCTGCGCCCCGGGTGTTGGTCATGCGGATGACCTCGGAAGCGGCCGTCATCACTGCCGTCTCGTCATGGCCGACGATGTCGCCGATCAGCACCATCTTGGGCCGCCCGTGGCGCTTGGCCTTGGTGGTGTAGCCCACCGCCTTGACGTAACGCTCGTCCAGGTGCTCCAGGCCGGCCAGCAGCACGCCTGCGGCGTTGCCGGCACCGCCCGGCTTGAACCAGTCGGTGATCTCGACGATGGCCGGCACCGCCTCACGGACCTGGCCGAAAAATTCGAGACACACGGTGCGGGTGACCGGTGGCATCTTGTGGAGCACCCAGCGCGCCGCCACGATCAGGCCGTCGGTGCCTTCCTTCTGCACGCCCGGCACGCCGCCGAGGAACTTGTCGGTGACGTCCTTGCCCAGCCCGTCCTTGCGGCAAGCGGCGCCCGGCATGGTGAGGATCTCCTCGCCCAGCGGCTTGTAGCCTTTCGCATCGAAACGCTTGAGGCGGAAGCGCACGGTTTCCTGCTCGTGGATCTTGCCGAAGTTGTGATCGAGGCGTTCCACCTCAAGCCAGTTGCCGTCCGGCGTGACCATCTTCCACCAGGCCAGGTTGTCGAGGGCGGTACCCCACAGCACGGCTTTCTTGCCACCGGCGTTCATCGCGATGTTGCCACCGATGCACGACGCACTGGCCGAGGTCGGATCCACGGCGAACACGCGCCCGGCGAGGGATGCCGCCTCGGAAACACGGTCGGTGACCACGCCGGCACCGGTACGGATCGTCGCGTAAGGCGTCTCGTGGCCAGGCAGCACCATGTCCTCGACCGGACCGAGGGTGATCAGCTTTTCGGTGTTGATGACCACCGACCTGGCATCCAGAGGCACCGCACCGCCGGTATAACCAGTGCCACCGCCCCGGGGAATGATGGTGAGACCGAGCTCGATGCAGCTCCGCACGAGGGGAGCCATCTCCTCTTCGGTATCCGGGTAAAGCACCACAAAGGGATACTCCACCCGCCAGTCGGTGGCGTCGGTCACGTGGGAGACACGGGCATGACCGTCGAAGCAGATGTTGTCCTTGCGCGTGTGGCGGGCCAGTTCGCGCTGCACCTTCTTGCGCAGATCTTCGGTCTCATCGAAGAATCTGGCGAAGCGATTGACCGCTTCATGGGCAGCTGTCACCAGGCTGGCCACCTTCGCGGCCCGATCCGGATCTTCAGCACTGCCTTCCTGGCGACGACTCTCCACTTCCTGCAGACGATGGCGCAGGGCACCGATCAGGGCACCGAGACGATCCCGGTTGCCCAGCAGGTCATCCTGCAGGTAAGGGTTGCGCTGAACCACCCAGATATCCCCCAGCACCTCGTAGAGCATCCGCGCGGATCGGCCGGTGACACGCTCGGAACGCAAGGCATCAAGGATCTGCCACGCATCCTTGCCCAGCAATCGGATAACGATCTCGCGATCAGAGAACGAGGTGTAGTTATAGGGAATTTCGCGCAAGCGTTGGGTCATTACAGTACCTGATTTTTTACGGCACGGAACGGGACATTCTAGCGGACGGAGCCGCCATCTGTCTCCAAAAACAAAGCCTTACGGCAAATGGGGACACTGCGGGAAGTACCCGCCAGCCCCATTTGGACCCTGTCCGCCAGGCGCGGTTCTAGCCCGCAGGAAAGTCGCAAGGGCATGAAAAAACGGAGGAAAGGCCGGGCCGGACAAAGGGCCGGCTGGCCACTGAAAAAATCTATGCGTGACGACGCCGGAACGACAGGGCGAAAAATCCGATCAGCAGCAAGGCGACACTGGCCGGCTCTGATACCTGGGCCATTGCCACCCGGCCAACGATGGCGTGCATCGCCGCCGTGGGGTGCACGCCGTCCACGTACATGGACACGCTGCACTCCGGCGCTCCCGGAGCCAGGCACGGCTCGACCGCGTTGCTCAACCCATATTGCTGCCCGCCAGCAGACGCATCCGCCGTCACTGCACGGGCGATCCCGTAGAAATCGAGTTCAGCTACCCCGACCGCAAAAGCCCGGCGAAAGGTATCGAGACGACTGCCCAGCTGGGTGTTGAAGTAACGGGTGGTCTGGTCATAGGCTGCCGACGTGCCCAGTGCAAGGGCTTCAGGCACCAGAGACAGATCCGGGACGTTGACCACCAGAAACTGACGTGCGCCCTTCCCTGCCAGATGGGTCAGGACTCGCCCCAGGTTGTCGAGAGCCTCATCGACGGCACCCTCCCGCTGGGCAATCGCGGCAGCATCCATGCCACTATCGGACTCAACCGCCACGAACAGGTCATTCGCACCAATCCCAATCACGTAGAGTCCGCCCGGGTCCACCACGCCGCCCGTCAGTGCAGGCCAGTAAGCAAATACCTGGCTCAGCAGACCGACATCGGTCAGCCCGCCATATCCATCCTGACCCGAGAGGGCTCCAATGATGGAAAAGTTGCTCCCCCCTGCGGCCAAGGGGGCGGACGCCCCCGGCAAGCCCAGACCCGCCGCCAGGTGCTCAACCCACAGGGGTCCATCGGAGCGCCGGCCATCGTAATAAGGGGGCGAGGGCGGGAAAGTCTGGCCACTGAGCTGGTACAGGTTTCCGGTATCCGAAAGACTGTCGCCAAAAAATGTCAGGCTGGAGTAGGCCCCCTGCGCACCCAGAGCGGTGACACTCAGGCACAGGGCAGCCAGGCTGCGGGATGCACGTGCTAACCAGTTCATGGCGTTCTCTCCCTTCAAGAAGGATGCGGACAACATCCCTTCAGGGTAGGCCGGAAAAACACGAAACGGGCGTAAAAATCCGACTCAAGCGCCACTTCGGCAAGCCGCCTGGACAGCGATTTCCACCCGCCAGCCGGGCTTGGCCAGGGCCTTGACCTGGACGCAGGCCCGGGTCGGAGCCGTACCATCAGGCACCCAGGCATCCCAGACTGCATTTACCGCGTCATAGTCGGCCATGTTGGTCAGGTACAGGGTGGCGACGAGCAACCGGTCCTTGCCGCTGCCAGCCTGGCGGAGCAGGCCTTCCAGGCTGCCCAGCATTGCCCGGGTCTGCTCGGTGACGCCGGCGGTAGGGTCAGGAGGCACCTCGACGCAATACACCACTCCGTTATGCACGGTGTAGTCAGAATAACGCCGGGTCGTACCGCCTCGCTGAATTGTGCTCATGGCCTGCTCCTGATATTGCAAAGGCGCTATGTTGCAGTGCAAGCGCCTCGACTGCTACCCTTCATTGCTTACCCAGCCGACGAGAGACAGGTTAAGCCATGAGCGCGAAGCACCCCGACTATCTCCAGAAGATCCTCACCGCCCAGGTCTATGACGCGGCGATCGAAACGCCCCTCGATCTGGCACCCAATCTGTCGGCACGCATCCACAACCGGATTTACTTCAAGCGCGAGGACATGCAGCCCGTATTCAGCTTCAAGCTGCGCGGTGCCTACAACAAGATGGCCAGCCTCAGCCCGGCGGCCCTGAAGCGCGGCGTGATCTGCGCCTCCGCCGGGAATCATGCCCAGGGTGTCGCCCTGTCTGCGAAGAAGCTCGGGGCCCGGGCCGTGATCGTCATGCCCACGACCACCCCGGCCATCAAGATTGACGCCGTCAAGCGCCACGGAGGCGAAGTGGTCCTCGCCGGCGAGAGCTACTCCGACGCCTATGGTCATGCCAAAGAACTGGAAAAGACCGAGAAGCTGACCTTCGTCCACCCCTACGATGACGTGGAGGTCATCGCTGGCCAGGGCACCATCGCCCTGGAGATCCTGCGCCAGCATCCCAAATCCATCCATGCAGTCTTTTGCTGTGTCGGCGGTGGCGGCCTGCTGGCCGGCGTGGCCGCCTACATCAAGCGCGTCCGCCCCGAGATCAAGGTGATCGGCGTCGAGACGGTGGACGCCAGCGCCATGACCCAGTCCCTGGCCGCCGGCAAGCGCATCGAGCTGCCCACCGTTGGCCTGTTTGCCGACGGCGCCGCCGTGAAGCTGGTGGGCGAGGAGACCTTCCGCCTGTGCCAAGAATATGTGGACGAGATGATCCTGGTGGACAACGACGCCATCTGCGCCGCCATCAAGGACGTGTTCGAGGACACCCGCTCCATCCTCGAACCCGCCGGCGCCCTGGCAGTGGCCGGTGCCAAGGAATACGCCAAGCGCCATAACCTCAAGGACAAAACCCTGGTGGCCGTGGCCTCGGGCGCCAACATGAACTTCGACCGCCTGCGCTTCGTGGCCGAGCGGGCGGAAGTAGGCGAACAGCGAGAGGCTGTGCTGGCCGTGACCATCCCGGAGAAACCGGGTTCATTCAAAAAATTCTGCCATCTCCTCGGCAGCCGCAACATCACCGAATTCAACTACCGTTACGCCGATGCCAGCAAGGCACACATCTTCGTCGGGGTCAGCGTGCATAACCGGAGTGAAGGCGTGCGTCTCACGGAGATGCTCCAGCGCCATGACCTGCCCTGCCTCGACCTGACCGACGACGAGATGGCCAAGAGCCACGTGCGCTACATGGTCGGCGGCCATGCACCCCAGGCCGAACACGAGGTGATCTACCGCTTCATCTTCCCCGAGCGACCGGGCGCCCTCCTCAACTTCCTGGACAACCTGCGCTCCGACTGGAACATCAGCCTGTTCCACTACCGTAACCACGGCGCCGACTTCGGCCGGGTGCTGGTGGGCATGCAGGTGCCGCCAGCCGACCGGGACGCCTTTCAGGCCTTCCTGGACAAGCTGGGCTACGAGTACACGGATGAAACCGCCAATCCGGCTTACCGGATGTTCCTGGGCTGACGGACCTGGCCGCCGGCAAGGGAACAGGTCCGCGGCATTCAGCCTTCCAGTACCCGGTCGTTGAGCGCTCGCTGGCGACTGCTCATGAAGGGTCGCTCCGCCCACGCATGGAAAACGGCACACAAGGCCAGGGTCAGGAAGATGCCGGCCAGCGGGTTGAGGGCATTCGAGGGGTGAAGCACCTGACGCACGACCATGAACGGCAACTGCACCAGCTTGCCATGGAGCAGGTAGACCGAATAAGAAATCACCCCCAGGTACGCTGCCGGCCGGAGCGTCCAGCGCAGCAGCGGATGCCCTCCATCCTTGTGGGCCTCCAGGAGGCTTCCCCAGGGGGCTGCAAGCCACAGAAGAGTGGCGCAGATCACCGCGAACCCCAGTTCGACGGAGGGGAACAGACCTGCCAGCACCTGACCCAAGCTACCTCGATGGGCCAGCACGCCTCCCCAGAGCAGTACGCATCCGGCCAAAACCGCAGCACCTGCCTGGCCCGCCCGGGGCAGGAATCGATCCACGCCCCAGCCGGCTGCCAGCACATATTGCAGCCCGATGCCCATGGCGAACATGGGCCAGTAATGGATGAACCAGCCCGGGTCGACCGGTAGCGGCCATGCGAGCAATACCAGACTGAAGGCGGTCACGAGGCCGATCACTGCGTGAAAGTGCCGCCGCACCAGGAGTGCCAGATACATACAGAGGTAAAACTGGAATTCGATGGCCAGGGTCCAGTAAACAGAATTGAGCGGATTGAATGCCGCCTGGAGGTCGCCGTCGGGCGTCCCGAAAACCTTGACCAGGGTCACCACCTCCAGCCAATCGAGCCCGCCCCAGGCCAGGAACCTGGGATCAGGGGACTCAAAGACACCGCTCTTCAGCGAAGACAGGGCAGCGACCAGATAGGGCACGGCCACCACGACAAGGATGGAAAGCCAGAACGGCGGAAAAATCCGCAAGGCGCGCCGCTTCAGGAAAGATCCCGCTGTTCTGGCTCCCCGCAATGTGGACTCTGCCGATGCGGAGATCACGTAACCCGAGATCACGAAGAACAACGGAACCCCCAGGCTGCCGAATCGCACCACTTGGGCAACACCGGGCATCGACTCGGAAAAGGTATCGCGGATGTGGAACAAGAACACCAGAAGCGCAGCGACACCCCGTGCAATGTCCAGGAGCAGGTTCATTGAAAGACCTTTCATGCATGTCAATGCCAAACCGGCCAAGGGAGGGCGCTACGGGCGGAAGGCCGGATTGTCGCATCGAACCATCCAGCCAGTCTTCATAGCGGGATTCCATTTTCGCACGGGTCCGCACACCCCTTTCGCTCCGGAGCGCCAAGCACCCGGCGGCAGCCCGCCGGCACTTTTTCTGCTGGCTGCTGTCTTGTTGTCTCCAATTAGCTCTGGGTTACACTCGGGTCCATGGCCCTGCTCCTGATCGTCCTCCTTCCCTTCGTCGGCAGCCTGGGCGCAGCATTCCTTCCCACCAACGCCCGCAATGCGGAAGCGTGGCTGGCTGGAATCGTTGCGCTGACGGTAGCCATCCTGACCGCCAGCCTCTACCCCCAAGTGGCGGCAGAGGGCGTCCTGCGCCTGAACATTCCCTGGTCTCCCACCCTGGGGCTGGACCTGCAGCTGCGCATGGACGGTTTCGCCTGGCTGTTCGCGATGCTGGTTGCCACCATCGGTACCCTGGTCGTCGTGTATGCGCGCTACTACATGTCGCCGGCCGATCCGGTGCCCCGCTTCTTTTCCTTCTTTCTCGCCTTCATGGGCACCATGCTGGGAGTCGTGCTGTCCGGCAACCTGCTCCAGCTGGCCATGTTCTGGGAACTGACCAGCCTCGCCTCGTTCATGTTGATCGCCTACTGGCATCACCGGACCGATGCCCGCACGGGTGCCCGGATGGCCCTCACCGTGACTGGCCTGGGGGGGCTGGCACTGCTCGGAGGAGTGCTCCTGATCGGCCACATCGTAGGCAGCTACGACCTGGATGTGGTCCTCGGTGCCACGGAACGCATCCAGCAGCATGCCTGGTATCCGATCATCCTGATCCTGATCGCGCTGGGCGCGCTGACCAAAAGTGCCCAGTTCCCCTTCCACTTCTGGCTACCCCACGCCATGGCGGCACCAACCCCGGTGTCTGCTTACCTGCACTCCGCCACCATGGTCAAGGCTGGGGTCTTCCTGTTGGCCAGACTGTGGCCCGTACTCGCCGGCAGCGACCTGTGGTTCTGGATCATCGGTGGCGCGGGCTTGTGCTCCCTCTTGCTGGCAGGATACCTGGCACTGTTCCAGAACGACCTGAAGGGCGTTCTGGCCTATTCGACGATCAGCCATCTGGGCCTGATCACCCTGCTGCTGGGCATGAACAGCCAGCTCGCCCTCGTCGCCGCCGTATTCCACATGGTCAACCACGCCACCTTCAAGGCGTCCCTGTTCATGGCAGCGGGCATCGTGGACCACGAAACCGGGACCCGCAACATCCGGCGCCTGTCCGGTCTTTACCGGGCCATGCCGATCACGGCCACCCTCGCCATGGTTGCAGCGGCAGCCATGGCCGGGGTGCCCCTGCTGAACGGCTTCCTGTCCAAGGAGATGTTCTTCGCCGAAACGGTCTTCCTCGAGCGTCCCGACTGGCAGCGCATCGTCCTGCCGGTAGCCGCCACCCTGGCCGGCATGTTCAGCGTGGCCTACTCCCTGCGTTTCATCCACCAGGTGTTCTTCGGTCCACCGCCCCAGGAACTGCCCCACGCCCCCCACGAGCCGACCCGCTGGATGCTGCTTCCCAGCGGCCTGCTGGTAACCACCTGCATCCTGATCGGCATCTTCCCGGCCGACACCGTGGGCCCCTACCTGAGGACGGCCACCGACGCCCTGCTGGGTGCATCCGCACCGTCCTACAGCCTGGCCGTCTGGCATGGGGTCAACCTGCCCCTCTACATGAGTCTGATCGCCCTGTTCGGAGGCGTCTCCCTCTACCTTCCCTGCATCGGTCGCCGCAGCGAGCGGATCCCGCTGCTGGAACGGCTCGACGGCAAGCAGGCCTTCAACACGCTCCTCAGCGCACTCAACAACGGTGCCGAATCCATACTGCGCTGGATCACCTCGGGGCATCTGCAGATGCAGTTGCTGGTCATGCTGCTCGTCGTCTTCGCCGGAAGCCTGCTGCCCTTCGGAGCAGACGCCCTGAGTTTCGGCGATCGTCCGACGACCGAAGCCAATCCTGCCTTTGCCCTGCTGTGGTGCGTCGGTGCCCTGTGCGCGGTGGCCGCAGCCTGGCAGGCCAAGCTGCACCGTCTTGCGGCACTGATCCTGGCGGGAGGCGCTGGTCTCGCCACCAGCCTGACCTTCGTGTGGTTTTCGGCTCCCGACCTGGCGCTGACCCAGCTTGCCGTGGAGGTGGTCACCGCAGTCC
>NZ_JAQUVG010000031.1:0-4578 GCF_028693495.1 Zoogloea sp.
GGGTGGTGTAAACGCCCTGAACCTCCCGGGCATTCGCTCCCGTCCCGGCACCTGGCATGGTCCATTTGATGGTGAGATCGGCGCGCAAGACCTGACTGGTTGCGCCGGCGGAGAACTGCAGGGTGACCTCCGGATTGGGCAGCCGGCTCCCGCCCTCCAGCCGCTTGGTTTTCCACTCGACGAATTTGGTCCCGGTGGCGCCGAACTCGGACTGAACCTTGCTGACATCGGAAGCCGCCATCTTGGTCATCAGTTCGTCGGCCAGCATCGCCGCCTCGGTCCGGAAACGGCTGTCGGTGGAAATCTTGGAAGCGGCCGCCTGGAAACCGATCATTCCCAGAAGCCCGAGGGAAAAGATCAGCAACGCCACCAGGGCCTCCAGCAAGACGTAGCCCTGCATGTCCTGTTTCTTGAGCACGATGGTCACCTCACGATCAAGGGCCGGCGCACAGGTCCGCTGCCAACTGCGGAGCACACGCGGCCGGGTTGCCCGAAGGAGAGGAAGGATCACACATCTTGATTCCACCGCCCGGAGTGACAAACACGCAATACACTTTATCCGCTCCCGTCCTGCTGATCCTGAAGACCTGGGGTGTGCTCGGGGCGGTGCCATCCAGCGCCTGCACACGGCCATTGCCGTTGAAAACGAGGTTGGCCGGGCCGCCAACGGATACGTCCGCGGCAATCTCCTGCATGGCAAAACTGCCCACATAGGCATCAGCGGGCGTCGCGAGAGGCAGGTTGTCTGCGCCCAGCACCCGGGCAGCCCAGTTCTTGCCATTGGCTGTCGAGGTCAGGGTACGAATGCCACTGAGCGAGGGCGTGCCGTTGGTCAGCAGAAACTCCACCTGGTGATTCCGGCGAACCGCTTCTGCCAGGGCCTGCCGCAGACCATTCTGAACGCTCTCCGCGGCCCCCCTCACCGAGCTACGGCGTATCCAGTCCGCCATGTTGGGCACTCCGATGGCGAGAAGTATGCCCACCATGGAGACCGTCACCATCAGTTCAAGGAGGGTTACGCCCCGCTGGCCAGGCCGGCGGGAACGGCCAGTCAGCATGTCGTGGCTCCCTTAGACATCAACCAGCAAGTGGAGGAGGACGCCGTGGGGGTCGATGAGGTTTTGACCCCGTTCTGATTGATGGTGTAGCTGTAGCCGCTCATCCCCGACTTACCCGTCGCGGTGATCGTGAATGTGGTCGTCGAGCAGCTGGACAAGGCAACGTCGAAATCCGTATCGCTGAACAACGCGGCAAACAGGGAGGGGCAGGTCGTGCCGCCTGCGACGGTATAGGTCCGGTTGGAGTTGTAGTACTGCTCCATTCTAACCTTGGCCTCCATCAAGGCCTCCACGCCACGGGCAATCCTGCCCCTTGAGATATGATCCGTATAGGCTGGAACGGCAACGGCGGCAAGGATGCCTACGATCGCCACGACAATCATCAATTCCAGCAAGGTCACGCCCGATTGCTTGCGCATTTTTTTCTCCTTCATTGTGAGAATGCCATCACCCCTGCAGGCGGTCGAGCCTGCTGCGATCGACGGCCAGAACCTGCCGACAAGCGGCAGGAAGAACAACCAGAACCTGTAACAATGCACCATCCGGAAAGCTCGGACCCGTATCCGTCAGACCCCACCGAAGGTACCGTGAACACCCGGAACCCCCTCCGCCTGGGCGCTGCCTTGGGACTGTCGCTCTGCGCTCATCTGGCCGCCCTGGAACTGAGCCAGCACAGGCCATCTCCGGCCCTGACAACCCGCCCTCCCCCACCCCTTATCGAAGCCCGGCTGATGATCCGCCCGCCCGCGGCTCAGGTCCCCCTGGAGGCCCCCCCAGCAGGCGCCCTTCAGCCTGGGGACGCCCCGGCAGCCGCCCTGCCAGGTCAGGAGCCGGAGACGATGCAGACAAGCAGCACGGCAGAGACCGGACAGGAACAGACGACACCCGGCATCACCGAACGGAAAATTTCCGACTATCTGCCTGCCAGCCGCCTGAGCGAACCTCCCCGTCTGATGGACGCGCAGGACGAAGGCCGCTGGCCCCGCTTTACGGAGTGGCCGCCGGGGCGCTTCCGGCTCAAACTGGGCATTGATGCGCAGGGGAGCGTTGCGCTGGTCGTACCCGATTGCGAAGGCCGGCTGTGCGAGGCCGCCGCTGCGTATGGCGAAACGGTCAGGCTCTGGCACTTCCGGCCCGGTTACGTAGCGGGAGCGCCCGTACCCAGCCGGATCATCATCGAGTTTGAAGTAGGTCCAGAGCAGACGGGGGAAAATGCCTCGCCAGACCCGCGTCCCCCTCAGACACCCTTCCAGTAATCCGGTCGCCCGAAAACGCCACGCAGGTGATCAATCAACAGACGCACCCGCAGGGGCAGGCGCCGGCTCTGGGGAAAGACCGCGTAGATGCTGGAGGCCGGCGCTGCATAGACATCCAGAACCGATACGAGCCTTCCCGCATGGAGATCCTGCTCCACCTCCCACATGGAGCGCCAGGCTAGCCCGACGCCTCCCAGGGCCCACTCGTGGAGAACCGTTCCATCGTTACACTCGAACCGCCCGGACACCTTGATGACCCGGGTCTTGCCGGGGGTATCCGGGTCGATGAAGACCCAGCCGCGCTGAAGATCGAGGGAGAGACAGTCATGGCGGACAAGATCGTCAGGTGTCTCCGGAATACCCGCACGGGCCAGATATGAGGGACTTGCCACCACCACCCGACGGTTCTCTGCCAAGCGAACGGACACAAGACTGGAATCACTCAGCTCACCGATGCGAATGGCACAATCGACACCTTCATTCACCAAATCCACCAGACGATCCGAAAGGTCCAGACTGCAGGTCACCTCTGGATGAGCCGCCAGAAAACCCCGCACCAAGGGCGCCACATGGCGGCGGCCAAAGCCCGCGGGAGCGGACACCTTGATATGACCACTGGCTTTCACCCCCCCGAGGCTGACCGAGGCTTCGGCATTGGCCAGATCGTTGAGAATGCGCTGGCAATCCTCAAGGAATGCACTGCCCTCGAAGGTCAGGCTCAGCTTGCGGGTGGTGCGCAGCAGCAATTTCACCCCCAGGCGCTCCTCCAGCGCGTCGATGCGCCGCCCCATCATCGCCGGTGTCACGCCCTCGGCGCGGGCCGCTGCGGACAGGCTGCCGCGGCTGGCGACGCTGACAAAGGCGGTGATCTCCTTGAAGTTGCTCATCTTGTACTAAAAGTAAAAAATCATTTGATTTTATTATGGCTTCTTTTTTCTTTATGCATTGAATAAACTTCGCTGCATTGCACTAAAAAGAGATGTTGTCCCGCAAGCAGACAGCGGGCCGGCGCTCCGGCAACAACCCCCACCCGTCACCCTACGCAGCGAGGAGCAAACCAGCATGGCGCAGCAAGCCCGAATCCAGGCCGTCGCGTTCGATGCCTTTGGCACGCTCTTCGACGTCTACTCGGTGGGGCTGCTGGCCGAGCAGCTGTTTCCGGGCAAGGGGGCTACGCTTGCCGAGCTGTGGCGCCAGAAGCAGATCGAGTACAGCTTCATCCGCAGCCTGTCGGGCCGCTACAAACCCTTCTGGGACATCACCCGGGACGGCCTCGACTTTGCCGCCGCCCGCCTGGGGTTGGCCCTCGATGGTGCCCAGCGCACCCAGCTGATGAACCAGTACGCCTGCCTGTCGCCTTTCCCCGAGAATCTCTGCGCGTTGCGTCGCCTGAAAGACGCCGGCCTGCCCACCGCAATCCTCTCCAACGGTACGCCCGAGATGCTCCAGGTGGCGATCAAGAGCGCCGGCATGCAGGGGCTGTTCGACCACGTGCTGTCGGTGGACGCGGTGCGCAAGTACAAGACCCACCCCGACGCCTACGCCCTGGCTCCGGCCGCCTTCGGCGTTGCGCCGGAGCGCATCCTGTTCGTCACCTCCAACGGCTGGGACGCGGCCGGCGCCGCCTGGTATGGCTTCACCACCTTCTGGATCAACCGCAGCGGCCAGCCCCTCGAGGCGCTCGACGTGGCGCCCACCGCCACCGGCCGCACGATGGACGACGTGGTGGCCTACCTCCGCGGCGGGCGAGGCTGACATGGACGCCGCGCAGATCCTCCTCGTCGGCGGCGGCGCCTTTCTGGCTGGCGGCATGAACGCCATCGCTGGGGGCGGCACCTTCTTCTCGTTTCCCGCGCTGCTGGCGGCCGGCGTGCCGCCGGTGATGGCCAACGCCAGCAACACCGTGGCCATGTGGCCGGCCAGCCTGTCGAGCGCCTGGGCCTACCGGCGCGAGGTGAGCCGCCACCCGCGGTGGACGCTGCTGCTGGTGCTGGTGTCGCTGATTGGTGGCATCAGCGGCAGCTTGCTTCTGCTGGCTACGTCTAACGCCGCCTTCTCGCGCCTGGTGCCGTGGCTGCTGCTGGTGGCTACCAGCCTGTTCGCCTTCTCCGGGCAGATCAGCCGCGCCGTTGCGGCGGCCAAGGCGAAGGTCGGGCTCGGCACGCGGGCGGCCGGTACGCCGGGCGGGCTTGGCGGTTTGATCTTCCAGACCATCGTGGCGATCTACGGCGGCTTCTTTGGCGCCGGCATGGGCATCCTCACGC
>NZ_JAQUVG010000031.1:4588-31753 GCF_028693495.1 Zoogloea sp.
CGGCGGTCAATTACACCGTGGCCGCGGCCACCTTCATCAGCGCGGGCGCCATCAGCTGGCCCCACACCCTGCTGATGATCGCGACCGTCATGGCTGGCGCCTTTGCCGGCGCGGCTTTCGCGCGGCGCCTGCCGGCCATCTGGCTGCGCCGGCTGGTGGTGGCGGTGGGCAGCGTCCTCAGCCTCATCTATTTCATCAAGACTTACGCTTAACCTTAACCTTCACCACAAGGAGCTTCCATGAGCCTCAACCTGCCCCAGGGCATGCAGATCAACGCCCCCCTCCAGCCCGGCTACGAGTCCATCCTCACCCTCGAGGCCCTCGAGTTCGTCGCCAAGCTGCACCGCGCCTTCGAGCCGCGCCGCCAGGAACTCCTGAAGGCCCGCGTCGAGCGCCAGGCCCGCATCGACGCCGGCGAGATGCCCGACTTCCTGCCCGAAACCAAGCACATCCGCGAAGGCGACTGGAAGGTCGCCCCGCTGCCCAAGGCCCTCGAGCGCCGCCGCACCGAGATCACCGGCCCGGTCGAGGCCAAGATGATCATCAACGCCTTCAACTCCGGCGCTGACTCCTACATGACCGACTTCGAGGACTCCAACAGCCCGAAGTGGGACAACCAGATCCAGGGCCAGATCAACATCTACAAGGCCATCCGCCGCGAGCTGTCGTTCAAGAACGAAGCCGGCAAGGAATACAAGCTCAACGACAAAATCGCAACCCTGCAGATCCGCCCGCGCGGCTGGCATCTGGATGAGAAGCACGTCACCGTTGATGGCCAGCGCGTCTCCGGCGGCATCTTCGACTTCGGCCTGGTGTTCTTCCACAACGCCAAGGAGCAGATCGCCCGCGGGGCCGGCCCCTTCTTCTACCTGCCGAAGATGGAGAGCCACCTGGAAGCTCGCCTGTGGAACGACATCTTCGTGATGGCCCAGGAGCACATCGGCCTGCCGCAAGGCACCATCAAGGCCACCGTGCTGATCGAGACCATCCTCGCCACCTTCGAGATGGAAGAGATCCTCTACGAGCTGCGCAACCACTCCGCCGGCCTCAACGCCGGGCGCTGGGACTACATCTTCTCGTGCATCAAGAAGTTCAAGAAGAACAAGGATTTCTGCCTGGCCCAGCGTAGCGCCATCACCATGGAAGTGCCCTTCATGCGCGGCTACGCGCTGGCCCTGGTGCAGGCATGCCACAAGCGCGGCGCCCCCGCCATGGGCGGCATGTCGGCCCTGATCCCGATCAAGAACGATCCGGAAGCCAACGAAAAGGCCCTGGCCGGCATCCGCCACGACAAGACCCGCGACGCCAACGACGGCTTCGACGGCGGCTGGGTGGCTCACCCGGGCCTCGTCGCCATCGCCGCCGAAGAGTTCCAGAAGGTGCTCGGCGACAAGCCCAACCAGTGGGAGAAGCAGGTGGAAGGCAAGTTCGGCCCCGAGCAGTGGCTGGATTTCCGCCCGACCACCCCGATCACCGAAGCCGGCCTGCGCAACAACATCAACGTGGGCATCCACTACCTGGGCTCCTGGCTCGCCGGCAACGGCTGCGTACCCATCCACAACCTGATGGAAGACGCCGCCACCGCCGAGATCTCCCGCTCCCAGGTGTGGCAGTGGGTGGTGTCGCCCAAGGGCGTGCTGGATGACGGCCGCAAGGTGACCGTCGAGATGGTCCGCCCGATGATCGCCGAGGAGCTCGCCAAGGTGAAGGCCACCGTCAGCGCCCAGGGCGAAGACACCGCCAGCTACGACCAGGCCGCGGTGATCTTCGACACGATGTCGCTGACTCCGGAATACCCGGAGTTCCTGACCCTGCCCCTGTACGAGGCGATGGCGTAATCAGGGTATCCGTCCCGCGCCCGGCGCGGGACTGGAAACAACAACGGCAGCCCCTGGGCTGCCGTTGTTGCAGGAATACCTCGCCAGGGGATCAGCCAGCAAACGCCTCCACCGCGCCCGGTGCAGCACCACGGATGCGGACCCGTTTGGCACGGGATGCCTCCCCACTGACCAGCTCCACCGACGCTTTGGACACCCCTGCCGCCCTGGCAATGAAGGCAATCAATGCAGCATTCGCCTTGCCGTCCACGGGGGGCGCAGCCAGATGGATCTTGAGGGCATCACCATGGAGACCCGCAAACTCGGTCTTTTTTGCCCCCGGCTGGACATGCAGGGAAAGCATCAGGCTTCCGTCCCCAGTCTGGGTCCACCAGGCCATGTTCAGGCAAGTCCCACCAGCATGTACTTTCCCATGGCCAGCGCACTGAGCAGCACCTGCAACACCAGCAGGAAAGCAATGGGACTCAGATCCACCCCTCCGACAAGGGGAATCACCCGCCGGAAAGGTCTCAGGAAAGGTTCAGCCAGCGCATTGATGACACCGGCCATCGGAGCATGGGGGTTCACCCAGGACAGCACCGCCGACATCAGCACCACAGCCATCAGCAGGTAGAGGGCAACCTTGGCCACCTCCAGCAAGCCTACCCCCCAGATCACGAAGAGCAGGCTGAGAGGATCGGCTACGCCAAGGACACCCCGCACCGTCAGCGCCACAAAGATCACCAGAACCTGGACCACCCAGGCTGGCAGCAAGCTGGCCAGATCCAGCCCCCCGAGGCCCGGAATGAAACGCCGTAACGGAAGCACCAGCCAGTCGGTGGTCGCCACAACGAACTGACCAATCGGGTTGCGGAAGGAGATCCGCTGCCACTGCATCACAAAGCGGGCCAGAAGAACACCGGAAAGGAGCCCTCCGAGGGTATCGACGATGGTCAGGACAAGGTTGCCGAGCATGATCGGGCCCCGTTCAATCGCGGCCGAGCTGTTCGCCCAGCTCCTGGCCCCGGGTCTCGGCCGCCCTGACCGCCCGGATTACGACAGCCGGCAAATCATCCGCCGCAAAGGACGCCAGCGCCGCGGCCGTGGTTCCCCCCTTGGATGTCACCCGCTCCCGCAGCACCGCGGGAGATTCCTCGCTGGCTGCTGCCAGCTGGGCCGCTCCGAGTACCGTATCGATGGCCAGCTTGCGGGCCGTACCTGCGTCAAAGCCCAGGGACAGCCCGGCAGCCTCGAGACATTCGATGAAATGGAATACGTAGGCCGGACCACTGCCCGAAACAGCCGTGACCCCATCGATCCGGGCCTCCTCTGCAACCCAGACGGTACTCCCGACAGCAGCCAGCACCTGCTCTGCGGCCGCACGCCCCGCGGCATCCACGGAAGCATCCGCATACAGGCCAGTGATCCCGGCACCGATCAGGGCCGGAGTATTGGGCATTGCCCGCACCAGGCGCGTGTATCCACCCAGCCAGCGCCCGATGTCTGCCAGGCGCAGACCTGCAGCGATGCTGAGCACCAGCTGGCCAGCGAGACGCCCGGACAGTGACGCCAGCGCATCCTTCATCTGCTGGGGCTTGACGGCCAGTACCAGCACATCACAGGCCAGCGCCTGCTCATCGGCCCGCTCGACGGCACGTACCCCCCACCCACTGTGGAGCCGCTCCCGGCCCTCTGCCGACAACTCGATGGCCTGCAGATCGGCCGCCAAAAAACCCTGCTTGATGAGACCGCCGATGAGCGCAGCAGCCATGTTGCCGCCGCCGAGGAAGGTAATCTTCATGAACTCTGTTCTCCGTTGTTTGGAATCAGGTGCCCTCAGTCACGGGCACCAAAAATGGCCGTACCCACCCGCACCAGGGTCGAACCCTCGGCAACCGCCGCCTCCAGGTCATCGGACATGCCCATGGACAGGGTGTCCAGGTGCAGGCCCTCTGCATTGAGCTGATCCCGGAGCTGGCGCAGGGTTCCAAAACGGGAACGCTGCAGGACCAGGTTGGAAATGGGCTCCGGGATCGCCATCAGGCCACGCAAGCACAGACGGGGCAAGGCCGCCACAGCCCGGGCCAGCTCAGGCACTTCGGCAGGCGCCACACCGCTCTTGCTCTCCTCGCCGCTCACGTTCACCTGAATGCAGACATTCAGGGGCGGCAGATGCGCGTCCCGCTGCTCGGACAGGCGCTGGGCGATCCGGAGGCGGTCGATGGAGTGAACCCAGGCGAAGTGAGCCGCCACAGGACGGGTTTTGTTGCTCTGGAGAGGACCGATGAAATGCCATTCCAGCTTCAGGTCTGCCAGCGCTTGCGCCTTGGCTACCCCTTCCTGGACGTAATTCTCACCAAAGGCCTGCTGCCCGGCCTCCGCAGCCCATTGAACATGTGATGCCGGCTTGGTCTTGCTGACCGCCAGCAGCCGGACTTCGCCCGGGTCACGACCCGCTGCCCGGGCGGCGGCCTCGATACGGTCTGCAATCGCCTGAAGGCGAGCGGATATGCGTTTTTTATAATCTTCCAAGGCTCAGATCTGGGCAGTTGGGGCGGTTGAGTATAGCATCGGGTCCATTGCTGAAAATCTTGCCCGCCAATCGCCGTCAGCCTGCCCCCTTCGCCCATGGACATCACCGAACTGCTCGCCTTTACCGTCAAGAACAAGGCCTCCGACCTGCACCTGTCGTCCGGCCTGCCCCCGATGATCCGGGTGCATGGCGACGTGCGTCGCATCAACCTGCCGGCCCTGACCCACAAGGACGTGCATGGCATGGTGTATGACATCATGAATGACTCCCAGCGCAAGCAGTATGAGGAATTCTTCGAAACCGACTTCTCCTTCGAAATTCCCAATCTGGCTCGCTTCCGGGTCAACGCCTTCAACCAGAACCGGGGTTCAGCAGCGGTCTTCCGGGTCATTCCTTCCAAGGTGCTGAGCCTCGACGAGCTCAACTGCCCGAAGATCTTCAAGGAAATCGCCAATCAGCCCCGGGGTATCGTGCTGGTCACCGGCCCCACGGGCTCCGGCAAGTCCACCACCCTCGCTGCCATGGTGGATTACGTGAACGAAAACGAATACGGCCATATCCTCACCGTCGAGGACCCGATCGAATTCGTCCACGAATCGAAGCGCTGCCTGATCAACCAGCGGGAAGTGGCGCGGGATACACTGTCTTTTAATGCCGCCCTGCGCTCGGCCCTGCGGGAAGATCCGGACGTGATCCTGGTTGGTGAGATGCGCGATCTGGAAACCATCCGGCTCGCTCTTACGGCCGCAGAAACCGGCCACCTGGTCTTCGGTACCCTGCACACTTCATCGGCAGCCAAGACCATCGACCGTATCGTGGACGTCTTCCCTGCCGAAGAGAAGGACATGGTCCGGGCCATGATGTCGGAATCCCTGCGGGCGGTCATTTCCCAAACCCTGCTCAAGACCAAGGATGGCACCGGCCGGGTGGCTGCCCATGAGATCATGATTGGCACACCGGCCATCCGCAACCTGATCCGCGAAAACAAGGTCGCCCAGATGTACTCGGCCATTCAGACCGGTCAGAGTGTCGGCATGCAGACCCTCGATCAGTGTCTGGCCGATCTGGTCCGCCGCAACGTCGTATCGACCGCAGAAGCCCGCCTGCGTGCCCAGAACAAGGACAGCCTCCCGATCTGAGGGTCCCGCCCTTCTCAAAAGGAAGAGAGAACCCGCCCACCTCCAGCACCGGCCCCAGGAAGACATCATGGAACGCGATCAGGCCCTCAAATTCATGCACGATCTGCTGCGTCTGATGCTGCAGAAGAACGGCTCCGACCTCTTCATCACCGCCAACTTTCCACCCGCGATCAAGGTGGATGGCAAGATCATGCCCCAGTCCAATCAGGTGCTCACTCATACCCATACGGCTGAACTGGCCCGGGTCATCATGAGTGACCGCCAAGCCCAGGAATTCGAAGCTACCAAGGAGTGCAACTTCGCCATCTCCCCGGCCGGCATCGGCCGCTTCCGGGCCAATGCCTTCATTCAACAGGGCCAGGTGGGCATGGTGCTACGCACCATTCCCCAGAAGATACCGACCCTGGACGAACTCGGCCTGCCTGCCGTCCTCAAGGACATCGCCATGTCCAAGCGCGGGCTGGTGATCTTCGTCGGGGGCACCGGTACCGGCAAGACCACCTCCCTTGCCGCCATGGTGGACTACCGCAACGAAAAAAGCTTCGGCCACATCATCACGGTGGAAGATCCGATTGAATTCGTTCATACCCACAAGAACTGCATCGTCACCCAGCGCGAAGTGGGCATTGACACCGAATCCTGGGAGCCGGCCCTGAAGAACACCCTTCGGCAAGCCCCCGATGTGATCCTGATGGGCGAGATCCGCGACCGGGAAACCATGGACTACGCCATCGCCTTTGCCGAAACCGGTCACCTGTGCCTGGCTACCCTCCACGCCAACAGCGCCAACCAGGCCATTGACCGGGTCATCAACTTCTTTCCGGAAGAGCGTCGCCACCAGTTGCTGATGGATCTTTCCCTCAACCTGCGCGCCCTGATCTCCCAACGTCTGCTGCCCATGTGCGACCGCAAGGGCCGGGTACCCGCCGTCGAGGTCATGCTCAACTCCCCGCTGATTTCCGACCTTATTTTCAAGGGCGAGATCCCGGGGATCAAGGAAGTGATGAAGCGCTCTGCCGAACTGGGCATGCAGACCTTCGACCAGAGTCTATTCGACCTGTACGAGAAGGGTCTGATCAGCTATGAGGACGCTCTGCGCAACGCCGACTCGATGAACGACCTGCGCCTGCAGATCAAGCTCAAGAGCCGCCGGGGCGACAAGGACATGCTCTCGGGCATTCAGAACCTCGACATTATCTGATCCACCCCTGACGATCGCCTCAAGCCTGTTCTGGTCTGGGCTTGCGGGCAGATCCGGTCACCATCAGATATTCATAAAGGCGGCATTCGATGGCGCCGTTGAACAATGGCGTGCGCTTGCTGGCCTTGAGACGGACACCCTTGGGCAACGCTGGGTCGCCGCTGAAGAAATAGCAGCGCCAGCCCGCCCAGTGAGATTTCAGCGCGTCGCCAAGCTTGGGATAGAAGGCTTCCAGCTCCGCGGATTCCGACAGGCGCACACCGTAAGGCGGGTTGGCGACCAGCACCCCTTGCGAAGCAGGTGCAGGCAGCTCCAGCATGTCGCTCCGTCCCACGTCCACGCAGCCATCAAGACCTGCGCTGCGCAGGTTGACGATGGTCTTGCGCTGCTGCGCCTCAAGAATGTCGGAACCATGAATGGCCAGCTTTCGAGGAGCCTGACGCCGCATCTCGGCTGCCTGGCGGATCGGTAGCCAGGTTTCCCGCTCGTAATGCTTGAAACGCTCGAAGGCAAAATGTCGCCCCAGCCCCGGGGCCACGTCCAGAGCCATCTGGGCTGCCTCAATGAGGAAGGTCCCGCTACCGCACATGGGATCACACAAGGCCTCCTCGCCAGGTTTCCAGCCGGTCAGGCGCAGGATACCCGCCGCCAGGTTTTCCTTGAGGGGAGCCTCGACCACTGCTGGCTTGAAGCCACGCTTGTAGAGAGGATCTCCGGAAGTATCAAGATAGAGGGTGACCGTGTCCTCCGAGAGGAAAGCGTGGATACGCATGTCTGGCGCCTTGGTGTCCACATCCGGCCGTCGCCCGGCGACCGTACGGAAGTGATCGCATACCGCGTCCTTGATCTTGAGGGTCGTGAACTCAAGGCTGCGCAGGGGTGACTTGTGGGCGGCAACGAACACCCGGATGGTCTGGTCCGGCGTAAACCATTTGGCCCAGGTTGGGGCGTAGGCGATGCGATAGACGTCCTCCTCGCTCCGGTAGCGTCCCATGGCGACCCTCCACAGAACGCGGGTGGCGATGCGGCTCTCCAGGTTGGCCCGGTAGCACAAGGCCCAGTTACCACCAAACTGCACGCCGCCGGGAATGACTCTGGGATCAATGACGCCGAGGGCACGCAGTTCGTCGGCGAGGATGGGCTCAAGGCCACGGGGACAGGGAGCAAAAAAATTCAAGTCAGTCATCTGGAACGGGAAATCAGAAGGGCTTCAGCACCACGAGGAAGACCACCACGAACAACACCAGCACGGGGATCTCGTTAAAGAAGCGGTACCACACATGACTGCGGGTATTACGCCCCTCGGCAAAGGCGCGCATCAGGCGGCCACAATAGAGGTGATAGACAATCAGGAAGGTCACCAGTGCGGTTTTTGCATGAAGCCAGCCACCGGACAGCCCAAAGCCGAACCACAGCCACATCCCCAGGGCGACCGCGAGAATCCCCAGGGGGGTCATGAAACGGTAGAGCTTGTGCTCCATCAGGGTCAGACGTTCGAGGGTCGCCGGATCGCTCACCATCGCATGATTGACGAACAGCCGCGGCAGGTAAAAAAGGCCCGCAAACCAGCTGGTTACAAAAATGATGTGAAGCGCCTTGATGCTCAGGTAAAGCATGATTGATCTTTCATGGCAAGGGTAAGTAATGCCGTTCCGTCCATTCGGCGAGACTTGAAGCGACTGTCGGATAGGCCAGGCGGAAGCGGAGTTCCTTGCGGATGCGCTCGTTACGCAGCCGGCGGGACTCGGACATGAAGGACAGGGTCAGTGGTGACAGGCACCCCATCAGCTCCTGACGGGACAGGCGCGGGGGGCGCGGCAAACCGACCGTATCGGCCACCAGGTCAAAGTAGTCCCCCATCTTCAACTGGCTGTCATCCGAAGCATTGTAGGCCCGGTTGGGCCTGCCCCGGAACAATGCGGTCACCAGCAATCGTGCCAGATCCTCCGCGTGAATGTGGTTGGTATGGACATCCTCTGCGGGCGTCAGGACCGGGTCTCCCTTTTCAAGACGGCCCAGCGGCAGGCGTCCAGCCGAATCGTAGATCCCCGGCGCCCGCAGGATGGAGACCCGACAGCCGGTACGTAGCGCAAAATCACGCAGGCAACGTTCCGCAGCTACCCGCCGTCCGGCCCGGGCGGAGCTCGGCCGCAGGGGCCGGGTTTCATCCAGCCAAGCACCCTGGCAGTCCCCATAAACGCCGGTGGTGCTTATGTAGATTATCCGTCGTGGTAGACTCCCGCGACGAGTCAATGCTGCCAGCAGGTGGCGGGTTCGCGGGTCATCCTCACCCTTGCCCGGCGGAGGTGCGCAGTGCAGGACGTCACCGGCAATGCCGGCCAGACGCGCCAGACTGGCCGGATCGTCCAGATCCGCCACAAGCGGCAGGGCGCCGAGGGCACGCAGGGCTTCGCACTCCTCGGCGCGGCGCACCAGCGCCCGGACACCGAAGCGGGTCGCGAGCCACGGAATGATCCGGCGCGCCACGTCTCCGCTGCCGACAATCAGAACCTGCTTACCATTCAGACGCTTTTTACGTTTCATTTCCCGATTATCTCACGGCCACCCATCATGTCGTTCCAGGTCACCCTCCAGCCCAGCGGCCTCCGTTTTGAAGCGGCCTCCGACGAAACCATTCTTGAGGCAGCCCTCGGCGCCAGCCTGCTACTGCCCTACAGCTGCCGTGACGGCGCCTGTGGTGTCTGCAAGAGCAGGGTTCTGTCCGGAGCACTGGATCTGGGCACCTACTCTGAATCAACCCTCACCTCCGCCGAGCGGGAGCAGGGGCTGGCACTGCTGTGCTGCAGCCGCGCCCTGTCCGACGTGGAGTTGGAAGTTCGCCAGGTCAACCGGGCGGGTGACATCCCCGTCAAGAAGCTCCCCAGCCGGGTCCAGAAAATCACCCGTGCAGCACCCGATGTCATCGTGCTTGAACTCAAGCTGCCGGCAAGCGAGAAATTCCAGTTCGTGGCTGGCCAGTACATCGACTTCCTACTAGCCGACGGGAAGCGCCGCAGCTTTTCCATTGCCAACGCGCCCAGCCAGGGCGGACATATCGAACTGCACATCCGTCTCGTCCCAGGAGGACAGTTCACCACCCACGTCTTCGAGAAGATGAAGGAAAAGGACATCCTGCGTTTCGAAGGTCCGCTGGGCAGCTTCCGGCTCCATGAAAGCTCTGGCAAACCCATCGTCCTGCTGGCGGGAGGAACCGGCTTTGCACCGATCAAGAGCATCGTCGAGGAAGCCCTGGCCACGGGCCGGCACCGCCCGATGACCCTTTACTGGGGCAGCCGGGACCTGGCCGGCCTGTATCAACTTGATCTTGCCCGGCAGTGGGAAGTCGCACTACCCGGCTTCCGCTTCATTCCCGTGCTCTCCGACCCCCAGGCGAGCGACAACTGGTGCGGCCGCACCGGGCTGGCCCATGAAACGCTGATGGACGACCTGCCCGACCTGACAGGCTACGAGATTTACGCCTGCGGATCCCCCGCGATGATCAACGCTGCCCGCCGGGACCTCACCGAACGGTGCCACCTGCCGGCAGACGCTTTCCACGCTGACGCCTTCAGCTTTGCCAGCGATACTCAGGCTGCCTGAACCGGATCTCCTCCCATGAGCCAACCCGTGCTGATCACCCGTGAACCGGTCATCAACAAGCAGTTCAAGATCACGGCCAACCGGCTGATCATTCATGCCGGCTCGGTGGCCAGTGCGGTGGACACCCTCAATGGGCTGGCCGATGTCTGGCCCACCACCCATCCGGTCTTCATCAGCCTGTTCAAGCTGGTACCCACACCGGACCTGCTCAGCTGGGCTGCGCCCGCCAGTGCGATGGTGGAAATTCCAACCCAGGCCATCGCTCATCCCCTGACCCTGTCCCTGATTCCCCGCCTGCAGGAAGCCGGGACCAGCCTGAACCTTACCTGGTACCAGCCGGACACCGTACTGCCTCCCAACGTCCCCTGGCGTTTCGTGATCATCGATGCCAAACGCCATTACCTGACCGCCGACCCGCCGGGCCTGGCCATCGCCTGGGGCCTCAGCGACGTTCCTGAATTCCGGGACGCCATCATTCAGGGCTACGACGGCGCCTCGGGCTGGTTCTTTCTCCGAGGCATCAAGACCGACGGCAAGCTGGCGCCGTCACACGCCCAGATCGTGCGCCTGCTCAATCTGGTCCGCCGCAATGCGGAGGTAAAGGACATCGAGAACGTGCTCAAGCAGGACGTTGCCTTGTCCTACAAACTCCTCCGCTACATCAACTCGGTAGGATTCGGCCTGATGTGCGAGATCCAGTCCTTCCGGCATGCGGTCACCATCCTGGGATATGAAAAGCTGAACAAATGGCTTTCCGTGCTGCTGGTCTCTGCCAGCCGCGACCCTTCCGCCCCCGCCTTGATGCAGACGGCCATTGCCCGTGGCAGGTTCATGGAACAGATCGGGCGGGCCTTCTTCGAGAAGAACGAGCTGGACAACCTGTTCATCACGGGAGCCTTCTCCATGCTGCACCTGCTGCTGGGCGCCAGCCTGCAGGCTGCCCTGGAAGAAATGCACCTGCCGGCTCCTATTGCGGACGCCCTCCTCGGCGGGGATGGCGTCTTCGCTCCGTTCCTCAAGCTGGCCCGCGCCCTGGAAAGCTTCGATGACAAGGCCCTGGCCAGCCTCGCCAGCGAACTCCACATTTCAGCAGAGCAGATCAACCGGGCTCACCTGGAAGCGCTCTCCTTCGCCGACAGCCTGCAATTCAGCTGATGTCCAAGCCCACCAGGTCGCGTCACCACATGGAGATGCTCATGGGGTCGGCTGCGTAATGGGTCACGCTCTCCAGCCGGGAGATCCCGATTGGCGCAGATATGTCACAGCATCCCCCCAGGGGGGCACAGTTAGAATCAAAAGCACAAAATTCATTAAAAATGTGCTCAATTCATGCCCCTCATCCGGACTTCTGCAACGCGCTCCGCTGTCGTGCCCACCGCCCGCCTGCATGCCCTCCCGGAGACCGCTGCAGCGCTGGCCAGCGCCCTGGCATCCGGGCAGACATCCGTTCAGCATCTGGCACACATCGTCATCCTTGATCCGGTCTTGGTTCTGGATCTGTTATTGACCTTTCCCCTCGCACCGGAAGAAGCCGGATCCTTGGCGGAGCAGTTGGCGAACCGCCTTCAACAAATCGAACATGGCCTCCTCCAGGCCTGGGTGCTGCGACACATACTACCCATCACGCCTCGTCACACCAGCGCCCAGAGCCGGCATCACCTGAACGGGCACAGCCTGTTCGTGGCTGAGCTGAGTGCGGCCCTGGCCCGGGCTACGGGCTATCCTGCACCGGATGAAGCCAGGACGGCGGGCCTGCTCCACGACCTGGGCCTGCTCTGGCTGAGCGAATACGCCGATGGTTGCGAGGATCTTCTCTCGAGCGCACCCGACGAGGCGCAGCTCAGCGCCCGCGAATGGCCCCAGGGGCTCGAACACGCCGAGCTGGCTGCCCAGCTGGTCACCCGTTGCGGGTTACCTTCAAGCGTCAGCGACAGCATTGCCCTCCATCATGCCACCCCTGCAGCCCTCGGTGGCGCACATCCGCTGATGCTCCTTCTGGCCGCAGCGGAATCCCTCGCAGGCGAATGGGCAACACCCGCCCCGGCAAAACTGGAGGTGGCCAGCCAGCTGCTCGGGCTTGCTCCCCCTGCCCTGCAACAGTGCATGGAAGAAGCAGCAGAGAGGGTCATGGAAAGAACGCAGGCCTGCCCTTGGAGCGTGCCCGGGACCACATTTTCCGCGACATCTCTCCTTGACGGTATCGTGACCCGGATTGCGCTGGAAGCCTGCGCCCACAGCGTGTTTGTCCGTACCGGGTGGAGCTGGCCGGTTTTCTCACAGGCCTTACGTCTACTGCTGGGTCTGGACGCGCCCGTCATTTTCGTCGAATCCGTCGATAAAGGAATGCTGCTGTGCAGGCCAGCCCCCGGCCAGGCCGATCTCCGACAGATCCGCGTTCCTGCAGACGACGCCCTCAGTCTGATCGTCGGCGCGCTGCGCAGTGGCCAGGAAACACGCTACCAGGCAGACCGGCCTGGCCCCGGTCGCAGCACCGCCGACTGGCAGCTCGCCCGCGGGTTGAACTGCGACGGTCTGCTCTGTGTACCCTGGGAAAACATTCACGAATCTGGCGTTGCCGTATTTCCCTATCCAGGCCGCACGGGCGATGACGGGGAGAGCGCCAGGGGGCTGCGCAAAACCCTGGTACAGGCTGCCACGTCCCGCCTGTCCGCATCCCTGGCAGAAGAAAAGATGCGCCTGAATCTGGAGGAACGTGTGGCACGCCGCTATATCGAGCACGCCAGGCGCATCGCCCATGAGGCCAGCAACCCGCTGACTGCGCTGAAAAACTATCTCAGCATCATCGACGAACGCACAACCGACGCCCTCCTGCAGGAACAACTGCGACTTCTGGGCGAAGAGCTCGACCGGGTCCATGGCCTGATCCGGCAGGCCAGCAACTTCAACGGCGTGACCCGATCAGGTCCGTCCTCCAGCAGCGTAGCCGAAATCCTCCGCGATCTGTGTGCGTTGTACGGAGAAGCGCTCTTTACCCGGCAGGGTATCCGCTTCGAAATCCGCACGCCCCCCAACCTGCCAGCGGCCGCGATTGCTCCGGATACGCTCAAGCAGATCCTGCTGAACCTGTTCAAGAACGCCGCCGAAGCCTTGCCGGCAGGAGGAAAACTGACGCTGTCGGCAGTATCCGGTGTGAATACGAACGGCAAGCCGTGCCTGGAAATCCGGGTGAGCGACAACGGGCCAGGTCTCTCTCCCGAGCAGATCCGGACCCTGTTCACCCACGGAAACCGCAACAGCAACAAACCCGGCGGCGGCGTGGGCCTGCCCCTCGTGCACGAGCTGGTTACCAGCAACGGCGGCACGCTCCTCTGCCGCAGCCAGCCGGGAGCAGGCACGGCCTTCCAGATTTACATGCCACTGGCAAACCCGGAGGCGGCCCTTACGGACTACACGAACAGTCATACTCCGGAGCTAGAGTGAGGTCGTCGTGTTTAAACGGAGATCACTATGGGGCTCTATCGACTCTTCCTCGCCCATCCTCGTCATCCGGAATCCCCGCGCCTGCTCGCGGAACATGTGGATCCCGCATGGCTCAAGCAACGTGGCTACGACGTTGCCCGCAATCTGGGCGAGGCAGCCGCCGTGTGGTCGCCCGTGGACAGCAACAGTCCAGCGGCACGGCTGGCATTGCATTGTCGCAGCGGCCATGCACTTGCCATCGTGCATGCCTGATCAACGCGCGAGGATGATCAAGGCCCCTGCGTCGAGGCCCTTCTCCTTGAGTCGGCTCTGGGCCTGCTCTGCCTGAATGCGATCGGCAAAAGGGCCCACCACGACCCGGGCCTCCACCCGTGCCGGCATACCCGCCTGGGCAAGCCTGGCACGCACCTCTTCAGCAGCCTGAAAACTCGAAAAATGGCCGAATTGCAGGGCGTACGCACGGGAAGATGTCTGTACGCCCGCCAGTGCAGGCTCGCGTACCGCCGCCGAAGCCAAGGCCGGGGCCACAGGAGTGCTGTCGGCGCCCACCCTACCCGCCCCGCCGTTCGAAAGCGTGGCCGGTGTCACACCCGGAGCCCGGGCTGTCACACCAGGAGGTGCTGCGCTGACCGATCCGCCGCCTGCAGCAGCCGCAAGGACAGGGGAAGCACCTCGTGGGAGGGGCGCTTGAGCGGATTCACGCGGAGCCTCCATCACACGGCCGGGCCTGGATGATCCCTCGACCGGGGCAGAAGATGGCTGCGCCCTGGACACCGGCCGCGCGGGTGCTGCCGTACGCCGTTCGGGTAGCGGAGATTCATCCTCAGGCAATGCAGGGGGCGCAGACTCCTCGGTTGTTTCTTCAGGTGGGGGCTCGGACGGACTTTCAGCCCCTGCCCGCAGAACATCCGGGGGCACGTCGCGCCCGACCTCCGGCTCGCTGATCCGGGGAGGAGCAATGGGTTTGGAGGGCAGGGCCAACTCCACAGGTTTGGGCGGACGCGACAGATAATCGAAGACAGACAGCCCCCCTAGCAACAGGGCAATCAAGCCCCCTGCCGCTGCCGCCCGAAACCAGAGTTGCCGTCGGCCATCCTCATCGACCGCCAGGTCAAGAGTGTCAGTGGAATCATCCTGTCGTTCGCTCACGCGTTACCCTCCGCCCTTGCGAGGGCACATACCAGCTCCGCCTCGGCCACGGAAATACCGCAATGCTCGGCAATCCGGATGGCATCCACGCCGCGACTGGCCAGCAACATGGCTTCCGAGTGCTGGGGAGATTCCGGACGGGCGTACGGCTTTTCCCGTTCCCACGACTCCTGACGTGTTGCCTGCACGTCCTGGGCAGCCTGCTGCTGCAGACTGTCACGCAACTCGTCCATGCCCCGGCGGGTGAGCGCCAGCTCACGTCGAAGGAAATCCACCTCGGTCCGTAATTGCGTGACATCCCGACGGAGCTGCTGGAACTCCAGTTCATTGAACAGCTCCCGGGCGACGGATTCGTCTTCCGTGGTCAACGCACCCGAGGCTCCCACCCCCCCGGTGAGGCTGGAGGATGGCGCCAGCGGGCGCTCCTGGAGACGCTCGGTGGATTGTTCGGTCGTACCGGACTTAAGGCCTCCAGGCCGGGCCAGACGAGCCAGGACCACTGCAAGATAAATGGCAAGAACCGCCACCAGAGCCCAGATCGCCTCGCGTACTCCCACATCCAGTTCGATCATTGGAAGCGCCTTCCGGACAACCGGACTCGATCGAATTTCCTACCCCTGCTTACAATGGTCATTTCCCTGGTGGCTGGCGCGCATTTGACGCTGCGATAATAGCCGTGCCTGTATCCACCGACAATGTGCCACACGGCCCGAGAGCCATCTTTTCCCATGTTTCTGCTGAAAAAGCTGGTCAGCGCCCTTCTTCTTCCCCCCACAGGGCCCCTCCTGCTCATCATCACCGGCCTGGTGGTGGCACGGTGGCGCCCACGCCCGGGTCATCTGCTGGCCTGGGCAGGCGTCGCAAGCACCCTGGCCCTGAGCATGCCCACCCTGGTGAGACCCCTTGTATTGCCTCTCGAGGATGTACCAACGATCGGGACGGACGCTCTGCAACAGGGCCAGGCCATCGTGATTCTGGCAGGCGGCAAGCGTCGTTACGCACCAGAGTTTGGGGGCGAAACCATCAACGCGCTCACTCTGGAGCGCGTACGCTACGGCGCCAGGCTGGCACGCCAAAGTGGCTTGCCGCTGCTGGTCAGCGGCGGTCGCCTGGAAGGCACCCACTCCGAGGCAGGCCTGATGCAGGAAGCACTCTCCGTGGACTTCGGGTTAAAGCCCCGCTGGATTGAGGAACAGTCCCGCGACACCCAGGAAAATGCGCTCTACTCTGCCCGGATACTCCGCTCCGAAGGGATCGAAAGGATCATCCTGGTGACCCATGCCGCCCACATGCAACGGGCTGCACGAGCTTATGAGATGGCCGGACTCCAGGTCATTCCGGCCCCGACCGCCTACCTCGCAGACAAGGACACTGGAGATCCTGGCCTGCCGGAACTTCCCAGCATGAGGGCCAGCTATGCCGGCTGGTACGCCAGCCACGAGTGGCTGGGCCGCCTGGCCCAGTGGATCAGTCCCTGAACTCCGGCTTGCGCCGGGCGAGAAAAGCCCGCACACCTTCATCAAAACCAGGGCGAGAGGTACAGCGGGCAAAGGCTTCACCCTCCAGTTGCAACTGGGCCGGCAAGGACTGATCGGGGGACTGATTGAGCAAGGCCTTGATTTCTGCCTGGGTCCTGCGACAGCCCGCCTTGAGCTGATCGATCAGGGCCGAAACGGCAGCATCCAGATGCCCTGTCGCCACCACGCGGTTGACGATCCCCAGGCTCAAGGCCTGGCGAGCATCGATCCGGTCGGCCAGCAGCAACAGCTCCAGCGCCTTTCGCCGCCCCACGATCCGCGGCAGGAACCAGGAAACACCGCCATCCCCCGACACGCCGATACCCGCGTAGGCGGTGGAAAAGCAGGCCTGCTCCTCAGCCAGCACCAGATCACATCCCAATACCAGGGAGAGACCGAAACCCACGCACGCCCCCTGGACCCGGCCCACCACAGGTACCGGCAGTGCCTGCAGCCCCTCCACGACCGGATTGATGTACTGCTCGATCAAGGCCCGGAAATTGACGAGGCGGCTCTCGGGGCTCAAATTCAGGGCAGCTGAAAACTCCTGCAGGTCACCGCCGGCCATGAAATGCGCTCCAGCCCCCTGGAGCACCACCACCCGGTAATCCCCCCGCCGTGAAAGCTGGGCGACCGCATCCGCCAGGGCTTTCATCATCTCGACCGACAGGGCGTTCAAGACGTCCGGCCGATTCAGGGTCAGGGTTGCAACACCCTCAGCAAAATCCAGCAGCACAGGGGAGGTCATTCCGGAGCTCCAGGCCAATACGGGAACACATCATTCGGCGAAACCAGCGGACGCAGCCGGCCCCAGGGGCCGACATCGGTCAAGGCCGGCCGATGCTCAGATAGGTGAGCCCAGCCGCCCTCGGGAGTACAGGGTCGAAGATGTTGCGGCCATCAAAGATGATGGGGAATTTGAGTTTCGATCGGATCACCTCGAAATCCGGGCTGCGAAACTCCTTCCACTCCGTGACGATCAGGAGTGCATCGGCTTCGTCCAGGGCCTGCAGGGGACGCTCGGCATAACGCAGGCGGGGGTCATCTCCAAAGATCCGGCGAGTCTCGTCCATCGCCACCGGATCGTAAGCGGTGACGGTTGCTCCTCGCCGGAACAGCTCGGCAATGATCACCCGACTGGGCGCCTCCCGCATGTCGTCGGTGTTCGGTTTGAAGGCCAGGCCCCACAAGGCGAAGTGATGTCCACTGAGGTCTTCACCAAAGTGCGCCACCACCTTGTTCACCAGTACCAGTTTCTGGGCATCATTGGCTTCTTCAACAGCGTTCAGCACACGCAGCGGATGCCCCTCCTCCGATCCGGTACGGATCAACGCCTTGACGTCCTTGGGAAAGCAGGAGCCGCCATAACCACATCCGGCATACAGGAAATGGTAGCCGATGCGGGGATCGCTACCGATACCCTGCCGCACCAGTTCGATGTCCGCCCCGAGAGACTCAGCCAGAAGGGCCAGCTCATTCATGAAGCTGATCCGGGTCGCCAGCATCGCGTTGGCTGCATACTTGGTGAGTTCGGCGCTGCGCAGGTCCATGATCAGGAGCTTTTCATGATTGCGCTGAAAGGGCGCATACAAGGCCTTCATCATGAAGATGGCCCGATCATCTTCAGCACCCACCACGATGCGGTCGGGACGCATGAAATCCTCCACCGCAGCACCTTCCTTGAGGAACTCCGGGTTCGACACCACACTGTAGGGAATGTCTTCTCCCCGCGTCTCAAGCTCCGCACGAACCGCCGCATTGACCTTGTCTGCCGTTCCGACCGGCACGGTGCTCTTGTCCACGATCACCTTGTAATCAGTCATGTAACGGCCGATATTGCGGGCTGCCGAAAGCACGTACTGCAGATCAGCCGAGCCATCCTCATCGGGAGGGGTCCCCACGGCGATGAACTGGATCGTGCCAAACTGGACCGCCTCCTGGACATTGGTCGTGAAATGAAGACGCCCCGCCGCCACGTTGCGGGCCACCACCTGGTCCAGTCCCGGCTCGTGGATGGGAATGCCGCCTTCCTTCAGGATGCGGATCTTCTCCGGATCCAGGTCAAGACACAGCACATCGTTGCCCATTTCCGCCAGGCATGCACCAGACACCAGACCCACGTAACCCGTACCCACGACGGTAATTTTCATCTCATTGCTCCAGATTGAAATGCGATGATCTGCCAGCACCACCCCGGATCCAGGCCGGCATCGACCCTCTTGGAATCAGGGCGACAGATCGAATTCTTCCGTACGCCGGGGCGGATAGGTTTCCCAGCCGCCACAGGCCGGACAACGCCAGTAAAACTGACGGGCCTTGAAGCCGCAGGTATCGCAGCGATAACGGGCAACCCGCCGGGTATGGCCATGCACCAATCCCTTTACCAGTTCAATGTCCGTACGTTGCCCTACCGGTGCCGTGAGCAGCGCTGCCTCGAGAAGCTTGTCCAGCCCGAGAAGCGTCGGATTACGGCGCAATTCGTCACGCACGAGGGCATAAGCCGCCGGGGCGCCCTCCTGCTGCAACTCCCACTGGAACAAGGCGTCGAGCAGATCCAGCGACGGATACTGCTCAAGGTAACTGCGCAGAAGCTGCATGCCCTGCTCGAGTTCTCCCAGACGCCGGTAGGCATCCATCAAGCGCTCGGCCACCAGTGCCAGATAGACCGGATTCTGCCCCTCCACCCGTTTCCAGGCCTCCAGGGCAGCCCGATCATTGCCCCGGGCGGCCTGCAGATCACCAAGCAACAGACTCGCACGAACGGATTTCCGGTTGATTTCAAGGGCTCGGTCCAGATTATCCTGAGCCTCATCGTAGCGGGAGTTGGCCAGGTCCATGGTGGCCAGCTCGCAATGGAAATTCGAGATCTCCTTTTCCCTGAGGAGGCTCTCATGCCCTGGCAGGGCTTGTGCGGTCTGAATGGCCTTGCGCCAATCCTTCTCTTGCTGGTAGATATCCAGCAGATGCTTGAGGGCAAACTCCTTGAGACGGGTTTCCTTGAGCTGCACGAATACCGCTTCCGCCCTATCCAGCAAACCCGCCTTCAGAAAATCCAGTCCCAGTTCGGACAAGGCCTGCAGACGCTGCTCCTCGGAAAGATCGTCCCGGTCGATGAGGTTCTGATGCATGCGGATCGCCCGGTCGGTTTCCCCACGGCGGCGGAACAGGCTGCCGAGCGCAAAATGCAGCTCCACGGTCTGATTGTCGATCTTGGCCGCCTCGATGAACGCGTCGATGGCCTTGTCGGGCTGCTCGTTCAGGAGAAAATTGAGACCGGTCAGGTAGCTCCGCGGCAATGTACGGGACTCCTTGACCAGATGCTTGATATCGATACGGGCCGCCATCCACCCAAGAGCGAAGAAGAGCGGAAATGCCAGCAACCACCAGAGTTCGAATTCCATGGGCTCAATAGTTCTCGGGCAGGTCAGCCGGATGCGGCACCAACGGTGAGGAGGGTGTCCCCTCCCCTTGGCGGGCGGCACGCAACTGATCAATCTCACGCTGCTGGCGGTAGAGCGTGGCCATGGTGGCACTCACTCCAATCAGGGCGCCAATCACCACAAACAACAGAATGACGAGAACCAGAGGCGCCTGCCACTGGGAGCCAAAGAAGAACCGAAGAACCACGATATCGTCGTTCTTGACGGCAAAGCCGAAGAGGATACTGAAAAGCAGGAGCCTGATGGCCCAGATGAGCGCGCGCATGCTCTAAATTATCCCCGACACAGACAAAAAAAAGAAGGCGGCTTTCGCCGCCTTCTGGATCGAGCCAGGGCTACCGGTCGGGGAAGCATCCCATGATGTCAGGGCATCATGTCGACACGTTCCCGCAGCTCCTTGCCAGCCTTGAAGTGCGGAACATATTTTTCCGGCACCTGCACCTTTTCACCCGACTTGGGATTACGTCCAACCCGGGGAGGACGGTAGTTCAAGGCAAAGCTACCGAAGCCGCGGATCTCGATGCGATCGCCCCGTGACAGGGCCTCCGTCATCGCATCGAGAATCATCTTGACGGCAAACTCGGCGTCTTTCGCCACAAGCTGGGGGAAACGCTCCGCCAGCCGGGCGATGAGCTCCGACTTGGTCATCGCCCGAGCCGCTTACTTCTGCTCGTTCAGCTTGGCCTTCAGCAGGGCACCCAAGTTGGTGGTGCCGCTGGCAGCGGAAGCGCTGTCGGAAGCCAGCTTGTTCATGGCTTCATTCTGCTCGACCTGATCCTTCGCACGAATAGACAGGTTGATGCCACGCGTCTTGCGGTCCACGTTCACGATCAGGGCCTCAACTTCCTCACCAACCTTCAGCAGCAGGGACAGATCGTCCACACGGTCGCGGGAGAACTCGGACGCACGCAGGTAACCCTCGACGTCGTTATTCAGAAGGATCACGGCGCCACGGGCATCCACGCTCTTCACGGTGCCATTCACGAGGGTGTTCTTGTCGTGGGTGGCAATGAAGTTGGTGAAGGGGTCTCCATCAAGCTGCTTGATGCCGAGGGAGATACGCTCCTTCTCCACGTCGATGTTCAGCACCACGGCCTCGACTTCATCACCCTTCTTGTACTGGCGGACGGCTTCTTCGCCGGTCAGGGACCAGGACAGGTCAGACAGGTGCACCAGACCATCGATGCCGCCTTCCAGGCCAATGAACACGCCGAAATCGGTCAGGGACTTGATCTGACCACGGACCTTGTCGCCCTTCTTGTGGTTGATGGCGAAATCGTCCCACGGGTTGGACATGCACTGCTTCATGCCCAGGGAGATCCGGCGGCGGTCTTCGTCGATCTCGAGGATCATCACTTCGACTTCGTCGCCCAGCTGGACAACCTTGGTCGGGTGGATGTTCTTGTTGGTCCAGTCCATTTCGGACACGTGAACCAGACCTTCGATACCCTGCTCGACTTCCACGAAGGAGCCGTAGTCGGTAATGTTGGTCACCTTGCCGAACAGGCGGGTGCCCTGCGGGTAACGACGGGAGATGCCCACCCACGGATCTTCGCCCAGCTGCTTGAGACCCAGGGAGACGCGGTTCTTCTCCTGGTCAAACTTGAGAACCTTGGCTTCCAGCTCGTCACCGACGGCCAGGACTTCCGACGGGTGACGCACACGACGCCAGGCCAGGTCGGTGATGTGCAGCAGACCATCGATGCCGCCCAGGTCGACGAATGCGCCGTAGTCGGTGATGTTCTTGACGATACCCTTGACGACAGTGCCTTCCTTGAGGGTTTCGAGGAGCTTCTGACGCTCTTCGCCCATGGAGGCCTCGAGGACCGCACGACGGGAAACCACAACGTTGTTGCGCTTGCGGTCGAGCTTGATGACACGGAATTCGAATTCCTTGCCTTCGAAGGGGGTGGTGTCCTTGACGGGACGCATGTCCACCAGGGAGCCCGGCAGGAAGGCACGGATGCCATTGACCATGACGGTCAGGCCACCCTTCACCTTGCCGGTGATCATGCCCTTGACGAGGATAGCGTCGTTCAGCGCCTTGTCGAGGTCGTTCCAGGCGGCAATGCGCTTGGCCTTGTCGCGGGAGAGGCGAGTTTCACCATAGCCGTCTTCGAGCTGCTCGATAGCAACCTGGACGTAGTCGCCAACTTCGGCAGCCACGTCACCGCGATCGGTGCGGAACTCGTCGATGGGAATATAGCTCTCGGACTTCAGACCCGCATTGACGACCACGAAATTCTGGTCGATGCGTACGACTTCGGCGGTGATGACTTCACCTGCGCGCATTTCCTGGCGATTGAGGGACTCCTCAAACAGGGCGGCAAAGCTATCCTCGAAGGAAACAGGGGTGGCAGTGGACATATGGAAAAAGAACCTTACAACCGTTGTGACACGGCGGTTGGTTGGACATGCTTCCACCCCTGAGCGGGGCGAAAGACCCTAGTTACGCAGGAAAGCTGCCTGCCCGACCACGAAATCCACCGCCTGCTGGACGGTCATTTCCGATGTATCAAGGAGGGCAGCATCCTCACATCTCATCAAAGGCGCAGCGGCACGCTGGGCATCCCGCGCATCACGTTCGTGCATATCTTTGAGCAGATCATCGATATTAGCAGGCATTCCCTTATCGATCAACTGCTTATAGCGGCGTTCTGCCCGGGCCTCGGCCGAGGCCGTCAGGAATATCTTGACCCGGGCGTCGGGAAAAATCACCGACCCCATATCCCTACCCTCCGCTACCAGCACGCCCCCCTGCCGATACATACGCTGGCGCCAGAACAGGGCTTCGCGCACCGCCGGCACGACGGCGACCCGGGAAGCACCCACCGAGCACGCTTCGCTGCGGATCGCTTCGGTCACGTCATCACCATCAAGGAACACCCGCCCGCCCTCAAAACGGGCAGGCAGGCAGGCAGCAATCCCCGCCAGTGCCGCCTCGTCATCCAGGCCCGCCCCCTGGCGCAAGGCAGCCAGGGCCACAAGACGATACAAGGCGCCACTGTCCAGGTGATCGAAGCCGAGGGCTGCAGCCACCAGGGCTGCCACAGTCCCCTTGCCGGAAGCCGACGGGCCATCGATGGCCACTACCGGCACAGGTGTGGTGATCCCCGCAAACGTGGTGAAGTACTCCGGAAAGGTCTTGTTGACGCACCTGGGATCGTTGATGCGGACGTAGGATCCACCCAGAGTCGCAAGGGAGAAGCACATGGCCATCCGGTGATCCTCGTAAGTATCGATCACCGCTGGCGCCCGCTGCGCAGGGGGAGTGATCCGGATGCTCTCGGGGAACTCCTCCACCTGAGCACCCAGCTTGCGCAACTCGTTCGCCATGGCGGAAATCCGGTCGGTTTCCTTGACCCGCCAGCTACCAATATTGCGCAGGTGGGTGGGACCTTCCGCATACAAGGCCGCCACGGCCAGCGTCATGGCCGCATCGGGGATATGATTGAGGTCCATGTCGATGGCTTTCAGACGTCCACCAGCGGGTCCCTGCGCTTCGATCCAGTCATCCCCCCAGGTGATCTCCACGCCCATCGCAGCCAGCGCATCGGCGAACTTCACATCCCCCTGGATACTGCGCCGCCCCGCACCCACCACCCGCACCGGACCGCCCCCGAGAGCCCCGGCAGCCAGGAAGTAACTGGCCGAAGAGGCATCCCCCTCCACGGCAATCCGCCCTGGTGACACGTAACTCTGGCCCGCAGCCACGGTAAAGCGATTCCAGCCCTCCTGCTCGACGACGACACCAAAGCGCGCCATCAGGTTAAGGGTGATCTCCACATAGGGACGGCTGATCAGTTCTCCCTCCACCTCGATGACCAAAGGTCTTTCCCGCGCCACCAGCGGTGCAGCCTGCAGCAGGCCGGTCAGGAACTGACTGGAGACATTGCCACGCACGGAAACCCGGTCGGCCGCCAGCAGGGCCGGCTTCAGGGCCAAGGGCGGATAGCCCGCCTGCCCCAGCCACTCGACACGGGCGCCCAACTGCTGCAGGCCATCCACCAGATCTCCGATGGGCCGCTCATGCATGCGCGGCACACCGGACAGGCGAACGGCCGCCTCGGGATCACCACAACCGGACAGGCTCGCCACGATCGCCGGCACCAGGGTGCGGATGCTCAGGCCGGAGTTGCCCACGAACAGGTCGGCCTGTCCGTGAGGAAAACGACCGCCACAGCCAGACACCTGGAGGCCGCCGGCCACGTCCGTGATCTGAACACCCAGCGCGACGATCGCATCCCGCATCACCCGGGTGTCATCCGAATCGAGGAGATCCTCCACCAGGGTTTCTCCCTCCGCCAGGGCCGCAAGCAGCAGCACCCGGTTGGAGATGCTCTTGGAGCCCGGCAGGCGCACGGTTCCAGCAGCCTTCTGCATGGGCGGCAGATCAATGAATTCCATGAAAACTCCTAGTTTCCCCATCGGGGCAAGAATCGGGGGACTTCGACGTCCGGAGAACGACCGCAAAAACCAGCTTTGAGCTCACTCGCCCGAAGGTGGGGCCGGAAAAGCCTTGTCTGCCCAGGCAGTGCGGGCCTGGCTGGCTTCACTGAACACCTGCTCCAGCGCTGGGCCGTCACCGGCCACCAGCAGGGCGCGCAAGTAGGCCAGCTCCGCCAGGTAGGCATCCAGTTCGGCCTGCAGCGAATGGCGGTTGGCCAGGCAGATGTCCCGCCACATCTCCGGATGACTCCCCGCAACCCGGGTGAAGTCCCGGAAACCACTGGCAGCGTAGCTGAAGAGTTGCTCTGCATTGGCCCGTCCGGCCAGATCATGCACGAGTCCGAAGGCCAGAAGATGGGGCAGATGGCTGACTGCAGCAAAAACTCGGTCATGCTCCTGGGGGCTCATTTCGTGAATCAGCGCCCCGCAGGCGGACCAGACCTCCCGCACCCGGGCAACCGCCTCAGGCGCGTTCTCGGGCAGGGGCGTCACCACCACCTTGCGCCCCTGGTAGAGATCGGCGCGGGCCGCCGCCGGGCCGCTTTTCTCGGCACCGGCGATGGGGTGCGCCGGCACGACAGTCCCCAGGTGAGCACCCAGATGCCTGTAGATAGCCTCGATCACATCGCGCTTGGTACTGCCGGCATCCGTCACCAGCGTCCCGGGAGCCAGATGAGCAGCCAGGCTCGCGGCGACTGCATCCATCTGGCCTACCGGCATCGCAAGCAGGACCAGCTCGGCGCCCTCCAGGGCCGACGCCCAGTCGGTGGAAACCTCATCAATGATGCCCAGAGACTTCGCCTGAGCCAGGGGTTCCGGCCGGCGACCGACCCCCACGATCCGGTTCACGAGCCCCGCCCGGCGCAGGGCCAGGGCAACCGAGCCGCCGATCAGACCGACACCACAGACCACCAGCTTGTCGAGCTTCTTCACGCCCCTACCCGCTCAGTCCAGAGCCAGCGGCAAGGCTTCGAGGAAGCGGGCATTCTCGCTCCCAAGGCCAATCGACACCCGCAGCCATTCAGGCATGCCATAACCGCCGATGGGGCGCACGATCACCCCCTGCTGAAGCAGGCGCAGATTGACCCGGGCAGCGTCTCCCACCTTGAAGGCGACAAAATTGCCCGCTGACGGGATCCAGTCCAGGCCGAGACGGTTGAATCCACCCGTCAACTGAGCCATGCCAGCCTGGTTGAGCTCGTAGCTCCGGCGCAGATAGTCTTCATCGAAGAGGGCAGCCGCTGCAGCCGCCAGCGCGGGAATGCACACATTGAAGGGCTGCCGCACCCGGTTGAGCAGGTCAATGACCTTCGGGTTGCCAAGACCATACCCTACCCGTAGCCCGGCCAGCCCATAGGCCTTGGAGAACGTACGGGAAACCAGCAGGTTGGGATAACGCTGCAGCCAGGAAATGGCATCGTAGCGCTGCTCCGGAGCCAGGTACTCGGTGTAGGCCTCGTCCAGGACCACCAGAACGTCCGCCGGCACCCGAGCCAGAAAGGCTTCCAGCTCAGCGCCGGGAATGAAGGTGCCTGTCGGATTATTCGGGTTGGCGATGAACACCACCCGGGTCGCAGGGGTGATCGCAGCCAGCATGGCCTCCAGGTCATGACCGAAATTTCTGGCCGGCACCTGAATGCCCTGCGCCCCCGCCGCCTGAGTCGCCAGGGGATAGACCGCGAACGCATGCTGCGCATACACCGCGGCCCGCCCCGGTCCGAGGAAAGCACCTGCGACCATCTCGAGGATATCGTTGGAACCGTTGCCAAGAACGATCTCATCCATCGCCACGCCATAGCGGCGGCACAGGGCATCCTTCAGCTCGAAACCATTGCCATCCGGGTAGCGAGCCAGCTCGCCGAGCGTTGCCAGGATTGCGTCCCGAGCCTTTTCACCGACACCGAGGGGATTCTCGTTGGACGCCAGCTTGACGATGGACGACTCCGCCAGCCCCATCTCACGAGCCAGCTCGGCAATCGGCTTGCCGGGCTGATAAGGGGAAATCGCCTGAATGTGGGCAGGGGCCAGGTCACACAAATGCATGCGGAAAGACTCCGGAAAACGTCAATACACGGCCTGGGGGTAGGACCCCAGGATCTTCAGGTAAGCAGCACGACCAGCCAGGGAACCCAGCGCAGCCTTGACGGCAGGGTCGTCCCGGTGGCCTTCGATATCCACATAAAAAACATATTCCCAGAGGGCTGCCCGGGCCGGGCGGGATTCCAGACGGTTCATGGATACTCCCGCATCCGCCAGGGGTGCGAGCAATTCATGAACCGCACCGGGACGGTTGGCCGCCGACATGATCAGGGAAGTCTTGTCGCTCCCCGTCCGCCCCGCGTCATGACGCCCGAGAACCAAGAAGCGGGTGGTGTTGTTGGGCTCGTCCTCGATGCTCTCTACAAGACGGGGCAGGTCGTAGCGTTCGGACGCTGCCTCGCCGGCGATGGCCGCAGCACCCGGCTCCTCCGACGCCAGCCGGGCCGCCTCTGCATTGCTGCCCACGGAGATCCGCGGCACGCCGGGCAACATCCGGTTGAGCCACTCGTGGCACTGGGCCAGGGACTGGGCATGGGAATACACCTTCCGCACTGCCGCCAGCTCGGTTTCGCGGGTCATGAGATGCTGATGGATGCGCAACACGACCTCGCCGCAGATCTTGAGAGGCGAACCGAGCAGCAGGTCCAGCGTGCGTCCCACCGCACCCTCGGTGGAGTTCTCCACGGGCACGACACCGTAATGGGCGTGCCCCGCCTCCACTTCGCGGAAGACGTCATCGATGGCCGCCTGAGGGGCCAGCCGCGCCGCATGACCGAAATGCTTGACCGCCGCGCTTTCGGAGAACGTCCCCAAGGGCCCCAGGAAGGCGACACCCAGCG
>NZ_JAQUVG010000001.1 GCF_028693495.1 Zoogloea sp.
CACCCGGCCGCCGATGTCGCACAGCTCACGCCTCGGCTGTGGAAGCAGCACTTCGAAAAGGCTCCGCTGCGCTCGGATATCTCAAGACGCGTGGCGTAGCAACTACGCCGCGGGCTGAACGCTTACCGATAGCCCAGCTGCTGCAGTCCATCGAGTACTGCTCTACGGCGGGCATCGGCAACGTCTGCGGCGTGTAACTCCGCCAATCTCTGCTCGCCGGCGGTAACCGCTGCCTGGAGTTCGGAGACCGTGCCACGGGTCGCGGCTTGCAGCGTCTGTAGCGCCTCCATGCCCTCTCGGTAACGAGCAAGCTCGGCTCCGAGAAAGGCGGCTTTCCGGCGCAGCTTTTCGAGTCCGACGGCGTCTTCTTTGGCCTTTTTGAGCGAAATCACAAGGGAGTCGAGACGCATCTCCCGAACTGCATCTTCAGGAATCGAAGCCACACTCAACATCTGCTGATGCAGCTCCGCAGCGCGTCCGGCTTGTCCGAGCAACTCCAACGCCAGGATGTGTCCAAAGATAGCTTCCAGCCTCGATGGCGAAATCACCTGCCTCCGGCGCCAAACCTCCAAGTCTTCGGTCTTCTCGCCACCTGCCAGGCGAGCTGCCAAGGCTTGTTGGTTGGCGCCAAGCTGAGCTGCGGCAGGCTGAAACAGTGCCTGCTGCGCACGCGCGAGCACTGCATCCAGATCCTTCAGACCGAGCTCTCCTGCTGCCGCACGCTCCAATTCGCCCCATTCAGCTGTCCCAGGAGCAGCCTGCCGCAGCAGCGTCTTTGCCAGCTCTTTGCCGCTGTGCAGACGGGCACGTTCCTGAGCACGAGCTTGGGAGGCTCTCTCGCGACGGCCACTTGCGTCAGCTTCCAAGAAGTTAATCTCCCTTGCGACCGCCTGGCCGAACTCTCCAAACCGGTCCGCTCGGAGCATCTGCTCCAAGGCGTTTCGTCTTGCTTTCGATACCATCTGGTCGGCAGGGCTCACCCCGAGCGTGGTACACGCCCGCTCCCATTCCGCGAGCGCGGCATCCCGTTTTCGCAGGAGAGACTCGCCCGTTGCGACCAGTTCCTCGCGAGTGATGACTTTTACGACTTTGGGTCCGCTCATGTTGCTTCCTCCGCGCCGAGGGACTTCTTGATGGCATTGAGAAGTCGGAAGCGCTCTTGTTCACCGTTGTGGTACCAATCGTGGCAGGACACCCGATGGAGGACCGGCAGCGAGCGCCCCAGCACTTGCGGGCGCCAGACCTCCCGTGCCCGCGCATGCTGCAGCAATGGATGGCGAGGCGCATCGCACTCGATTCCAATCGCAAGCAAGCCGGTCTGTGGATGCTCTATGGCATAGTCGAGCCCAAATGCGTCGGCATCCTCCGTCGCCTTAACTGGGTGCCCAAGCGAGCGAAGGAAGTCGCCTACGGCTCGGTAGAAGGCATCCCCGCTCGCGCCGCCGGTATGCAACGCCGCTCTTGCGACCTCGCGCCGGGGTGTAATACGCGACATGAGCGATTGGGCCGCAGAGAACTCGCCCGACGAGATCAGGCGGGCGTACTCCATGTAGCCCTGCAGGAAATCACGAGGCGTAGTAGGTGCCCTTCTTGTGCTCAGGAGGTCACTGATTTCAGGAATCGGCATGGAGGTCACCATATAGACCTTCTTCCGCGAACGCGTTATGGCCACGTTCAAGCGACGCTCACCACCCTGCTGTCCCAGAACACCGAAAAATCGGAGGAAGGCGCCCTGGGCATTACGGCCAAAAGTGGATGAGAACACGATGATGTCCCGTTCGTCGCCCTGCACGTTCTCGACGTTCTTGACGAAGACACTCATGTCTTCGCCGTCTTCGTAGCGTTCAGATTCCTGACTAAAGGCAGCTCTGAAGGCGGTGTCCGCTTCGGCACGCTCCTCCAACAAATCCTTGATGAGGTCGGCTTGCTTGCGGTTGAACGTAACGATGCCAACGGAGGGCCGCTGTTCTGCCGGCACGGTCCAGAGCTGTGTAAGGATGTGGACGACTCGCTGTGCTTCTTCTGGATTGGTCTGCTCCCTGTAGACACCATCGACTCGCACCATCTCAATTGGCCTTGCGGTGCGGACAACATCTTCCGGGTGACGAACAGGGATGCTCAAGTCATTGGCGTAGAAAGCGGCGTTCGAGTACCCAATGAGCTCACGGTACGACGAGCGGTAATGGATCTGCAGCCGTGTGTGCGGCAGGCTGGCTCGGGCTAACTGCAGCAGGTCTGGGCAGTCTTTGATTTCCCTCCGGTTCCATGTCTCTTCGAAAGACTCTATCTCCTCAGGTGTTGCCCCCTCGTCCGGAAGCTCGCCGTCAAAGACGTGCCCTTCATCGCTTTCCACCTTACTGGCAAAGAAGGTTGTCGGCGGCATCTGTTTCTCATCGCCACTGACCACCGAGACCTTGCCGCGAAATAACGTCGGTAGCGCAAACTCAACTGGCATCTGCGATGCTTCGTCGTAGATAATCGTGTCGAACAATCCAGGCTTAAGGGGCAGAATACGGCTTGCTACGTCTGGGTTCATCAGCCACACCGGACGCAGCTTCATCAGGCCCAGACCGGCTCCGAGTTCGATGAACTCCCGCAGGCGTCGGGCGCGCTGCCCAGTCAGTCGCGTGATGTCTTCCCACTCGCGCAAGGGTCGCACTGACGCCATGTCGAAGTTGACCTGCAGCAGTTGCCGGTTGAGAAGCCGCATTTCCTTATCAAGGCCATCGAGAGCAGCGATCTTGTTGGTGAGCTCTTGCCGCTCCATTGAGAGTTCCGGCGTGCCCTGTTCCATCAACTGCTTCCAGGCGAGCCGGGCTTCGCGGCCGAGAATGCGCCTCGCAACATCATCAAGATCACCCGCTGGGATAGCAAACAGCTGATTCTCTTTGCTTCTCAGCACGGCGAGCACTTGCGTGGCCTGCTCCGACATCTGAGCCGCGCGTCCACGGAACAGTTGGTAGGCCGCCAAGGAAGGTAACGCTGACACAATGGGCTGAACACGCTGACCGTTGCCATCGTTCTTGCTGACAGCCTGCTGGCATTCCTGCGTCCAGGTGGTCTGCATCCAGGGCCGCAGGGCTGCAAGCGCAACGAGACTCTCGGTACGCGCCTGGTGGCGAGCGAATGCGGCGTCGAATTCGGTATGGAGTTTCAGGAACGCTGCGCGCGTGCCTGTCAGTGCGGCCTTGTCCATGCGGTCCGGCCACGGTGCGGCTTGGAGATGAGTGGCTTGCAGGGCGACAGTCTGCAGCGCAGACAGCGTCTTTGAAACGGTCGGTAGCATCTCCGGCCCGGCATCCGCGGCTACTCCAGGAAGAGACAAGGAAGAGCACAGTTTCCCTGCAGTTTCGCGTAGTGGCCGCCAGCGTTTCTCCAACTGAACAGCGGCAAGAAGCTTTGCCAGCCGGTCACGAGTTACGTTGTCCCCGATGGACTGAAGGAACTTCGTCACTCTCCCCTTGCGGATCCTCCGAAAGGGGTTCAGCCGCGCAAGGAAACCCAGTGGCTCGGTAGCTTCGGCCGCGAAGGCGCCCAATTGCCCCAGTTTGTCTGGCGGAACACAGCACAGCGCTGGCGAAATTTTCTCATCGTAGTCCTGGCTGCGGCAGGCTGAAAGGCCATCGCGCAAGGTGCGAAGGTCGTCAATATGCTGCAAACCCGTCGGTGCGTTACCCGCAGTGCCTCGGAACATGGGTAGCCACTTCGCCAGACAGTCACGCTGCTCGTCCGACATTTGGAGAAACTCGTTGCCATACGACGAGAGCCAGCGCTGGTGAGGCTGTGGGTCCTCCACTTCAAAGCTGGCGGGCTGCGTGCTCAGAACCTGATGGCGAGCCTCTTCAGACTGGGCGAACTTGTCGAACGCTGCGCGAAACTCATTCAGCGTTGCCAGGTCAGCGGCGAAGGGCTGCAGATAGGCCAAGGAGCTGCCCTCGTATTTTGTAGGCAGCCAGTGCCATACCGCAGGAGCAACTTCTTCCTCCAGGGTCGCGAGCTGACCGATGTTCAAGGGCTGAAGTAGGGCTCGCAATGCAGGCACATCCAACGTCGGCCCCATCTGGTCAAACTCGATCAGCTCTCCAAGGAGCACCCGATAGCTCAGGCCTACGGCTTCATCAACCTGATGCAGAGCGGCATGGTGCTTGTCGAGCGTGGCCTCGTTCGATTCGATGCGCGCCGCGACTGCTTCACGTTTCCGTCTAATGTGCGCGGCGGTGTCGGGAGGGTGGTGCAGCAATTCTTCCAGCTGCTCGCGGACGGCTCGAATGATGGGCTGTCGGTCCTTGTTCACGTCATTGACCATTACGATCCGCGCGCCAAGGTTCTCCGCAACCAGGCGCTTGTGCACCACCTCTAGTGCCGCGTGCTTCTGGCACACGATGAGCACACTTCTGCCTTGACCGATGGCGTCACCGACCATGTTGACGATGGTCTGGCTTTTCCCTGTGCCGGGAGGACCTTCCACCAGCAAGCCTGGCGCAGCCCTGGCCTGAAGGACTGCAGCCTCTTGAGAAGGGTCAGAGAACACCGTGAAATAGCGGTCGACTTCCCTGGGCCTGGCCGGTGCCGGAATGGCGGATGCTTCGTCAGTCTGCAGGCGCAGGGCGGTTTCCAGGCTCGTTCCCGCCGGCGACTGCGATCGCAAGCTGCGGATTTCCTCACCGACAGCTTGGCCCATGAAGCTCATGTGGAACAACACGCCTGCGCACTCGAGCTCCATGCCCGTCGCAGGCACTTCCACCTTAGGCCCCGGCAATGTGACCAATTCACGTGAGCGCGGGGTGGCGAGCGTTCCGAATGCATCGATGACGTCGGCACCACGAAGCGCTGAGCGCCCCAGGAGCTCTTCGGCTACCTTGGCCCATTTTTTGACCGTCTCCTGCCCGACCAAGGTCTCTAGCGCGGGATTGAGGCGAACCTCTTCTCGCTCGTTGTCGAATGAGACCTGGACGTTGCTCCGTGCGCCGACCTCATGGCGCACGCGGACTGGCCAGAGGAGCACCGGCGCAATCCGGGTCCTGGCGCTGGACTTGGCTTCCCTGGTTAGCAGGAATGGGAACCCGAGGTACAGGCCGTCGATGCCCGTATCTCTCTTATAAAGCTCGCTTTGACGGTCTAGTGCCTGCAGCCTGTAGCCAGTGGTGCCAAGCTGGTCGAGTGATGCCGGGTCCAGCACCAAAGGTGTGCCGTTGCGCCTGAGCAGGTGTTCCAGAAGGCCGCCTGCATCCATTCGCCTGGTGTGGAGCTCCTTTAGGTCCACTCGCGAGGTGTTTTTGCCAATGGTCATTCGAACCAGAGGCCCACGCATAACCGCGGCCACCACCTTTTTCTCGAAGAACGACAGCAAATCAGATACATACTGCTGGTGTTGCGGCTCCTGCCACTGCTCCTTCGGCACCGAGAGAAGCACCAGGGCCTGAGCCAAGGGTATCCGTCGCTCGAGCCGGAATCGTTCTGCCCAGTCATTCACCGTCGAATGACCGCAGCGGGCGAAGCCTTCGACACGCTCCGCGGTCGCTTCGAGGATCTCTCCCCGTGGCCAGGTGACCATGTCGGCAGCGGCATGGGCGTCGAATGTGGTCACTCCGCCAGCGACAGCAAGCTGCCGGGCTTCTTCCACGATGGCGTCGCAGGAGCGGAACTGACTGGGTGCGGCGCTAAGGACCACGATGAGGTCCTCTTCGCTCAGACTGCGCCGCTCAAGTAGGCTCAGTAACCCCAGGTGCCCGGAATCCGGGAACACGCGCCGACGGCTGTCCCACTCGGCACTCAGTCGTGCCCTCGATGTACTCAGGAGGTAGACCCGCAGCGTGTCTTCGTCCAGCTCAATGGCCAGGTTGTCTGCCCGCTCACGTACCGCGGCGACCCTCCCTTTTAAGCGCAGCAGCCAGTTGTCCTGGTCCAGTTCGTGAAGCACGTCCGGCACTGGACCACATACGAGGTCGTAGCCCTCAAGCGGGTTCTCCAGAAGCCACTTCGGGCTGACGATGGCGCCCTTCATCACAGGCGGCATGTCCGGGTTCAACACCTTGAGAGCAACGAGCAGTCGCCAGTCGTCCGTGACGGACGCGTCTTTCGTGATTCGCCGGAGGCCCGCAACTTGCTGCGCCGATGCGCCCCTGGCGTGCGCCCAATCCGTGATGACCCCTCGCACCAGCTGGTCTCGAGCTTCTTCCCAGGCATCTGCGCCCGCTGCCGCCAAGGCGTAGGACGACACGCTTTGAAAAGACTTCCCGCCCAGGAGCAGCGCCGGCCCCTCAGCGCCACCGGTATTCTCGACGCCGGCCTCAGGCGCCTCGGGTGACTGCCCGTTCAGCCAGGCCTGGACTTCTGTCCACTTCCAGCGCTTGTGACGGTCGCGCGCCAGCAAGCCGCGCAGGAGCAACACCAGATCCTGCGGCACATCCGGAGGAATCGGTACGCCATTGGCAAGCACGTGAATCAAGAATGCCTGCTGTTCGATGCCTTCGAAGCAACGGCCGCCGGTGACCTGCTCCAGCAAGACGATGCCGAGGCTCCACCAATCGGATGCAGCAGCCACCCCACCCGCGACGGCTTCAGGTGCGGTGTACCTGGTGATCTCAAGGGGCGAGACAATATCCAGGTCGTACTCGGACAAGCGTGCAGAGCCGAAGCCTCCGATGACCAAGTCCACCGGGTCGCGGTTGCGTACCAGGAGCGTTCCTGGCCTGATGTCCCGGTGCCGCAGTCCGACCTCGGCAAGCGCATCAAGGGCCTTGCCGAGCTCGTAGGCGATACGCCGCACGCCGGCGGAGTCTGTCGCCACGACGCCCAAGTCGGCTAACGTTCCGCCGGTCAGCTCCTCCGCAACTTCATATGCACGGTCTTCCCAGCGCCCCGTTGCCAGAATCTGCGGCACATGCTCCAGGGAGACGCGGCGAAGAGCGTCGTAGACGGTGGCGTCTGGCTCCCAGCCATGGTGATACAGGGTGAGCATGCCCTTTTGCTCTCCTGCTTCCTCTTCAACCAAGTACCTGTCACGCCGCTCCGCCGTGGAACTGACTTGCCGCAGCACCCGCCACCCATCGATGACTGTCTCTGACGGAGCAGGGGACGCTGGCGTCCCTCCTTCCGTCGCTTCACTTCTGGCAGCAGCTTCCGCCCCACAGACCGGGCAGAGGAAGTCGCCTGCTTCCAACGCGTGTCCGTTCGTGCAAGCAAGCCCCACTTGCGCAGTCCCGGCCGGTGGCGTCTGTGCAGGAACGACCTCCGTCGGGCGCCAACCTGCGGACGTGATTTGAACATCCAGCAATGGCCAATTGCATGGGTGACCGTCGACGATGCCTTCACACGAGATTTCGTAGACGGCACGTTCCGTGTGGCAACTCGGGCAGTAGCGAACAAGGTCAGTCACGAGCGTGCTTCCGTGGTTCTAAGGTATGTGCCCTGATTTTCGAGAATCAACTGCAAGCGAGATATGTCTCCTCTTCTCGGAATCCCTGCGAGCCACACCTCGCCATTTGCATCGAACATGACGTCGAGCCGGCGGTCATCGTCCGTAGCGTATCGGTCCAAAAAGCCAAACACTTCATGCCCAAGGGCGGTCAGGCAGGTCATCCGCTGGTTGTCGCTGCCTCGCAGGTACTTCGTCTGTCCCATATTCACTTCGAATGGGTCGGAAATAAGACAGTCGACCAAGCCTTGCTTCACGACATCAGAGTTCTCAAGCGCTTCGAGGGATTGTCCGCTGTAGGCCAAGATGCTGACCCCCGACAACTGGCGAATCCCACGGAGAAGCTGCTTGAATGCCTCCGGTTGCTCGAAAGGCTCGCCACCGGAAATCGTGATGCCATCACACTCTTGAAGCCAGGGCTGGATGTTCTCGAGCAGTTCAGCGACATCTACATCCGGAGTCCGTGTCGCCCACGTATCTGACGAGATGCATCCAGGGCAGCGGATGGAACACCCCTGCACCCATATCCCTAACCTCCGCCCAGGGCCCAGCGTTGTTACCGGAAAGTGCACGCGCGAGAGAGCAAGCTTCATCACTCAGTGCCTTTGAGTGAAAGCTGGCCAGCCTGGAGAGCACTGACCGAATACGAATTGCCCGGAGTCGCATCCATATCGAAGAGCGCGCGGGCCAGAGGGTTCAAAAGGTGGGCTTCCACCTTGTTTCTGATGCCGCGTCCACCGTTGGATAAGTCCGATAGGCAGAGCGTCCGTAGGCTCCTCATCGCTTCAGGCGCAAGGAACACTCCGAGCTCCTGCGACTTCAAGTCTTCGAGGGTGTTAGCCACCATCTGCTGGAAAATCTGGTCTGCGATGTCCTCGCGGATAAAGTCGAAAATGATGATGTTCTCGCCCATGCGGTTGAGAATCTCCGGGCGATTCAGCACGAACTTGAAGTGCCGTTCGATTTCAGATGCGACCTTCTGTTTGACTGTCTCGTAGGGTTCCTGTGGACGGACATTAAGTTCGCGCTCACCCGAGTCAGTCATCTTGTAGATGCCCAAATTCGACGTGAACACGATGAGAGCCTCTGAGAAGTACACCCGGTCGCCACGTCCCGAAGTGAGCACGCCGTCGTCCAGAATCTGAAGAAACTTGTCCAGAACCCGGGGATGCGCTTTCTCGATTTCATCGAAGAGGACTACGCTGAACGGCTTCTCGCGAATCGCATTAGTGAGCTCTCCTCCAGCGTCATAGCCGACGTACCCGGGAGGCGCGCCCAGCAGCCTTTGGTCAGAGTGCTCAGCGCTGAATTCAGACATGTCAAAACGGATATAAGCGCTCTCATCCCCAAACAGAAGGCTGGTAATGGTCTTGGCTAACTCAGTCTTGCCGACGCCGGTCGGCCCGGCAAGGAACGCGACCCCGCGGGGTCGTCCCCCACGTCTGCCACCGCCAACACCCGTCACGGCTCTCTTGACGATGTCGAGCATGTGCACAACCGCATCGGGCTGCCCTTTGACGCGCTGCCTGATGAAGGATTCGGCGTTCTTAAGCCTCTCCCGACTGATTTGCAGCCATGGGTCTTCGGTGACTCCGACCTTGTAGCGGCGCACTGCGTCAGCAATCTTGTCGAAAGGGACGCCTTCAACGCGCGCCAAGACTGAAATCGCGTTCACGTCGCCCAGGAGCATTCCCTCTGTGCTGTTGACAAACTCGTCCTGAGCCTTCTTCAGGCTTTCCGGCGCAGCCTGTGCGGCACCTCCGAGTGGCTTGAGAAGCGCAGGTGCCAGTGCGCGCCGCGCTCGATTATCTGGTCGGGGCACTGGAATGTGGCGCAAGCGTGGATTCTCCACGATGAACCAGTCCGGAAGGTCGCCCTCCTTTTCTACAATCCACACGACCGTGTTGAAGAATGGCCGCCGGTCGGCACCCGCAGGCCGAGGAGCCGCCTGCAGGGACAGCACCAGAGCCTGCGTGAACAGTTGGTGCTCCGCTGCTGTGGGGTCTGGGGGCCGGGTAAGAAGGCGGGCAGCAAAATCGACAATCAGTGCGACCGGCTCTCCCTGCCGCCTGACGATTCTGTCGAGTGCTCCTGCCAGCAGCTCGGCCCCAGCCCTGCCTTGGCCGCCTTCAGTAATCAGGCCAAGCTCCTGCAACAAGCCAGCATCTGCACTCGTGGCGTCGCTGGGGCTAGGCACGACACTGAAACCGGCGAGTGGCTGAAACAGGATGGTGTTGGCGTATCCAGTGCGCTTGAGTGCGGCGGCGACGCACTGATTCAAAGATTGAGCGGTTACGACCCCTGGCTGCACTTCAACAACCTGGAGATCCCGCACATTGCCCGATAGAACAAACTGGCTCTTGAGCGGCAGGAAGCGCTCGAAATCACGCAGCCAGCGGCTTGCTTGGTTCTTAGGCTCCACTCTGACTCCTTGTGCAAAGATCGTGTCCCGGGACGTGGTGCAAGAAGCGTCAACATAAGCGTTCAGCGGGTCATCCCATCCCCGGTTTGGCAGGAGCGCATGTCAGGCTGCGACCGCAGGCGGGCCGACCTTGGAATTGTCACCAACTTCGGCGAGCGTTTCCAGTGTCATGTAACGACGGTAGATTGAGGCCTCGTTCGGGAAGCGCTCGCGCAATGGGTCGGCACGCGTGTCCCAGCTGCGGTCGCCGTGGTAGCACATGCACGCAGTGAAAGCGCTAGAGGCGGGGGCCGGACGAGGTTAGCCTGTGTCCGCCGTGAATGCATCGGGAGATGTGCCTGCCCGTTCCAAAAGGGCGCCTGGTGGCGCCTTTGGGGCCGGGGAGAGACGAAGGGGGCGTGCTCCGGGCTCCGAGGCTCAAGGCGTCGAACGTTCAGGTGGTCCGGCGGGAGGCTTCAGCCGGGGAGGGCAGGGGCGGTTTGAGCATCCTCGGAGAGTGGCGTCTCATCGTCCACGAAGCGGATGACGCCGCGGCCTGCGTCCTTGGCCCGATACATGGCAGCGTCGGCCTGGTCGAGGAGTTCTCCGGGGCTGCTGGCCGGGTAGGCGAAGAGGTGGATGCCGATGCTGGCCGAGCAGTGATGGGTGACCTGCAGGGGGTGGCCGTCCACCTGGATATCCAGCACGTAGGGGGCGCTGAGGGCCTGAAGTACCTTCTCGGCCACGTTCAGGGCTTGCTGGCGGGCTTCCTGGGGGGACTCGTGCAGATCCCCCAGCAGGACCACGAACTCGTCGCCACCAAAACGTGCCACCGTGTCGCTTTCGCGGACGGCGCCGCGCAGGCGCTGGGCTACTTCGATCAGCAGCAGGTCCCCCACCTGGTGCCCGTGCTGGTCGTTCAGGCTCTTGAAGTTGTCCAGGTCCATGAACATCAGCCCGATATGCCGGCCGTTGCGCTTGTGGTTGACCACCGCCTGCTGGAGCCGGTCCATGAGCAGGCGGCGGTTGGGCAGCTGGGTCAGGGCATCCTGGTGGGCGAGCAGGCGGGCCTGCTCTTCCATCTCCTTGCGTTCGTGGATGTCGGTGAGGAAGGTGAGGGTGGCCGGCTGCCCTTGCCATTCAAACTGGACGCCGCTGATGCGGAACCAGCGGGGGCCCCCGGGGCGGGTGATGAGGCGGATGTCGTAGGCCTGGTTGTCGGCGACACCATCGAGGCGGGTCTGGTAGTGGCTGAGGGCGATGGAGAGGTCGTCCGGGTGGATCACGTCCGGAATGGATTTGCCCAGGAGCTCGGCCTGGCTGTATCCCAGCAGCTCGCAGGCCCGGGGGTTGGCAAACCGGCAGCGCTGCTCGTTGAGGATGCAGATGCCCTCCTGGGCCGCTTCGATCAGGCGGCGGTACTGATCCTCGCTGCTGAGCAGCTCCTGCTCGGTGCGTTCCTGGACCATCAGGATCATGCCCAGGGCCATCAGCAGGACCGACAGCAGGCTGCAGAAGAACAGCAGGCTCTGGACCGGAGCCGACGTGAAGATATGGGTGACCGGGGTGCCCCCACCCAGCACCGCGACCGTGCGGGCCAGCACTGCGGCCAGGATGACCGCGGCCCCGCAGGCCAGTACATACTGGCCGTGACCTACGGTCTTGCGGCGTTCTGCCCACAGGGGGACCAGGGCCAGGGTCAGCTGGACCATGATATGGACGCCGCTGAGTACCAGACGGCCAGCCATGCTGTCCAGGAGGAGGTGAAAGAGCAGTCCGGTGAGGGGCACCGGCAGCCAGAGTCGCCAGCGTGGCGGTGAGCGCCGGTGGAAGCAGTAGATGCCTTCGCCGAACAGGGCCAGGTTGATGCTGATGGCCAGATTGCCGCCGGTGATGGAGAGCAGGTCACTGATTTGCCCCCGCAGGCCGAGCAGGATGTGGGCCAGGCTGAACAGGAGCAGGGCGCCGGCCCAGATCTGTAGCTCCGGGTGGCGTCGGCGCGCGGTGACCAGCAGGGTGGTGCTCAGCAGTGCGCTGACCGTGATGAGGACCAGGAACAGGGTCTGGACGTGCATGGGAGGCCGCAGCGAGGATGCAGTGGGGATGAAGCTCCGGAAGCGACCTTCCCCCACTGGAGGCCCGCACCCTGGCGGAAGCCGCCTGCAGGAAATGCTCCGGGGCTCAGGTCATTTTGTGGATGAGGTCGTCCCGCAGGCGGCGGAGGCCTTCCGGCATGACCAGGGTATCCCGGTCCCAGCCTTCCAGCTCCAGGACCCGGGTGAGGCATTCTTCCATCACCCGGTGGGCTTCGATGCTGGCTTCGGCGATCACGGAGTGCACCTCTGCGACGCCGCCAGGTTCGGCCAGACAGGCGCGCTGGTAGCGGATCAGCTCCCGCAGGCGACCAATTTCGGAAGCTACCTGGCCGGGGCAGGCGCACATGTAGAGCATCGCCTCTTCGGCGATGTGTTCCAATTCTCGATCAGTATAGATTTGTTGCAGGTCCATGGCTGGATTGTCCTTGCGTGGCCCGTGACTGGCAACTATCGGGACGATAGGGTGTATTCCTCAGTCGTGCAACGTTAACAGAAAGCCCGGAAATCTTCGCGAGAATAATGCCCCAAAGTGGGCGCGAACCTGGCGGTGCCCGGGCTGCCCAAGGGCATGAAGTCCGGTATCGTCGCCGGTGGGCATGGGGAGAAGGGTCAGTATGAGCAAGGATGAGGAAGGGCGCCGTTTCGGCTTGCCGGACGCGGCCAAGGAGGCCCACCTGCAGGCGGTTAAGGCGCGCCTGCAGGTGGGGCCGGAGGGCAGTCCGGGGCGTCGGGACGGGGGCAGCCTGTGGCCGTCCATCCTGTTCTGGACCGCGCTGATCGGTCTGGGTACCTGGGGGGCCAGTCACTGGCTGTCGTCCAGCCGGGGTGCGCGGGATTTCCAGGTGCTGGCCGACGGGGCGCTGGAGCTGCGCCTGGGCCGCGGCGGGCACTATGAGGTGGGAGGTAGCGTGGAGGGCTTGCCAGTGCGTTTCCTGGTGGATACCGGTGCCAGCGTCAGCAGCGTCTCCCGTGCCTTGGGAGAGCGGCTGGGGATCCGTGCCTGTCCGGCCGTTGGATTCGACCTGAGTGCCAGCCACGAGCCGGGCTGCTGCCGGCCTCAGGTATTTTCGACGGCCAACGGGCAGGTGGAGGCCTGCGTGGCTCGGGTACCGTCCCTGCGTTTCGGCCCCTTCGAGGTGCGCCATGCCCGGGTTGCGGTGATGCCCGGGATGGATGATCAGGCGCTGCTCGGGATGGATGTACTGCGCCACTTCCGTCTGGTCCAGCAGGACCGGAGGCTGGTGGTGAGCCGGTCCGGGGAGCCGGGTCGATGAGCGCCCCGGCCTATCCCCTGGCCATCATCGGAGCGGGCGCCCTGGGTCTGCATTTTGCGGCCCGGCTGGCGACCCAGGGGCCGGTGGCGCTGTTGGCCCGCAGTGACGCAGCGGCTGCCCGGCTGCGAGCCGGCATTCAGGTGGGGTCCATCCTGTACCGTCCTGATGCCTTTGGACCGGAGGCAGTTATCCGGGCGGAGTGGGTGATCGTGCTGGTCAAGGCGGGAGACACGGCGGCGGCGGCCCGGCGGTCCCGGAGCCTGGCGCCCCAGGGCGTCGTCTCCCTGCAGAATGGCCTCACCGAACCCCTCTTGCGGGCCAGTTGCGGAGACCTGCCAGCGGGGCAGGGGATCACCACCGAAGGGGCCTGGCGGGATGCTAATGGCATCCATCCGTCCGGGGCTGGTGAAACCCTGCTGCCGCCGGGCTTCGAGGCAGTGGCGGAAGCCCTGGAGGCGGCTGGCTTCCAGGCCCGGGTCGAGCCGGAGATTGCCGCAGCCCGGCTCGCCAAGCTGTTGGTGAATGTGGCGATCAATCCCCTTGCTGCGCTGTTCCGGGTGCCCAATGGGGCCTTGCTGGAAGAGCACTACCGGCGCCTGCTGGATGCCCTGGTGGCCGAGGCCTGGCCGGTGCTGCGGGCAGCAGGCTTGGCTCTGGACGAAGCGGATGCCCTGGCCCGGGTTTACGAGGTGGCGCGGGCCACCGGTGCCAACCGGGCCAGCATGCTGCAGGATGTGGAGGCCGGCCGCCCCACCGAGATTGATGCAATCACCGGCGCTCTGCTGGCCCTGGCCAAGGCGCAGGGGCTTGCGCTGCCCACCCATCAAGCGCTGTACACCCTGATCCGGCAGCTTGCTCCACATTTCTGAAAAATGTTTCTGAAACAAGGCATTAACATGACGAATTGATCCGTGTCATCCAGTATTACCTTTTCTCTTGATCGCGACGGGGAGGGCGCCTAGCCTGGAGGGTGCTGCCCCGTTGGAGGGCTTGGCCGCGATGAGGGGGGAGGGGATGATGTGGGGCGTGCAGACTTGGTGGTCCCTGCTGTGTGCGGTGGCCACGATCAACATCGTGGCGTGGCTTGCGGCGGGGGTGCTGCTGCGCCAGCGCCGGGGCAGCCTGTCCCCTGAAGCTTATGCCTTGCGCCGGGCCCAGTTGCTGCTGTCGGCGGGGTATGTGTTCGGTTGCGCCTTCCGCTCTTTCCTGCCGGTGTTCGACGTTCCACGCCTGGTGCTGGTGGATTCCTGGCTCTCCAGCGTGGTGGTGGGACGCTCGGTGGCCACGCTGGCGGAATTGTGCTTCGTGGCCCAGTGGGCGTTGATCCTCCAGGCCACCTCCCGGGCTACCGACAGCGCCGTGGGCCAGCGCACGGCGCGGGTGCTGGTGCCGCTGATCGTGGTGGCTGAAATCTGTTCCTGGCATGCGGTGCTGACCACCTCCAATCTGGGCCACGTGATCGAGGAAACCCTGTGGGGGACCTGCGCGGCCCTGCTGGTCCTGAGTCTGATCGAGATCTGGCCACGCAGCCCGCGGCGCCTGCAGCCCCTCCTTCTGCTGTGGGGCGGCGCCGGCCTGGCCTATGTGTTCTTCATGTTCCTGGTGGATGTCCCCATGTACTGGTCCCGCTGGCTGGCGGACGAGGCAGCGGGGCGTCATTACCTGAGCCTGGCCCATGGACTGCTGGATGCGTCGAGCCGTTGGGTGGTGTCGCACCGCGTCGAGGACTGGGCCAGCGAGATGACCTGGATGGGGCTCTATTTCAGCGTGGCGGTGTGGTTGAGCATTGCTCTGGTTCATGCCCCATTGCCCCGGGGGAGGCGGTAGCATCGGGGGGTGTTCCCCCGAAAGCCCTCCATGTCTGCCGTTCCGTCGTCCTTGCCTTTTGTGCCGCCCCGCCTGGGGGCCAGCCTGTATCCTGCCGCCCGTCTGTTCCTGGCCCGTAGTGCTCCACGCCATGGCGCGGCGCTGGCCTTTTATGCGGTGTTCTCCCTGGCCCCCCTGTTGGTGGTGATCATGGCCGGGGTGGCCCTGCTGATGGGGACCGGCGAGGCCCAGAAGGCCATCCATACCTATCTGCTGCGGGCCCTGGGGGAGAGCGAGGCCCAGGCCATCATGGCGATGACCGCCCATGCCCTGGCCCGGATCCGGTCTCCCGGGCTGGCTGCCTGGATGGCTATCGGTACGACCCTGGTGGGTGCCAGTGCGGTGTTCATGGAGTTGCAGGCAGCGCTGGCGGCCATCTGGGGCGGGCAGGCTGGGGGATCCGCAGCCCGGCGGATGCTCACGGTCCGCCTGGGGGGGCTGGCGATGGCCCTGGGAGTGGGATGCCTCCTGGCCCTGACCCTTCTGGCCGAGGCGGCCATGCATGCGGCCCTGGCCTGGTTCGGACGGGGGATTCCCGGGCTGGGCGTGCTGGTAGGGGCCGTCGATCTGGTGTTGATGAATGGCCTCAGCGCGGGGCTGTTCGCCGTGCTGCTGGCCCGCCTGGTGCCGGCCCGGGTGCGGTGGATCCAGGCGTTCCCCGCTGCGCTGGTGGTTACTTTGCTGTTCAGTGGAGGACGCTACCTGATTGCCTTCTATCTGGCCAATGCCGGAGTGGCCTCGGCGTATGGCGCGGCCGGCTCCCTTGCTGCCATCCTGGTGTGGTTTTACTGGTCGGCACAGATCTTCCTGTACGGCGCCTGTGTGCTGCGGGTTCAGGCCGAGCCTGTGCCGGAGGAGCAGTGAGCTTTGTCCGGCCGAGGTTTCACGTGAAACCTCGGTTGCCGGGGGTCACTGGGCAGGGGCGGCTTCGGCGACGAAGATCTCGATGCGGCGGTTCCTGGCCCGGCCGGCATCGGTGCTGTTGTCGGCAACAGGTTCGCGAGCCCCACGGCCGGCAATGGTGATGCGGGTCTCGGCCACGCCCCGGTCGGTCAGGAAATCCCGGGCGCTGGTGGCCCGCTGGGTGGACAGGGGGTTGTTGATGGCGTCACTGCCGGTGCTGTCCGTATGGCCGACGATTCGCACATGGGTGGCTGGGTTGTCCTTGAGGGTCTGGGCAAAGCGGCTCAGGATCGGGCGCATCTCGGCCTTGATGTTGGCTTTGCCCACATCGAAGGAAATGTCGCTGGGGATTTCCAGCTTCAGCTGGTTGTCGGCGGTGCGGGTCACGTCCACGCCGGTGCCTTCGGTGGCCTGAGCCATGGCCTGGCGTTGAGCTTCCATGCGCTGGGACCAGACGTAGCCCCCCAGGGCACCCAGTCCGGCACCGATGGCGGCGTCCCGGCCCATGGCGTTGCTGCCGGTGGCCTTGCCGATGATGGCGCCGCCCACCGCGCCACCGAGGGCCCCAAGGCCGGCATTGCGCTGGGTTTCGGTCATGTTGGCGCAGGCGGACAGGGTCAGCACCGCGGACAGGGTGAGGGGGAGGGTGGCGTTGCGGATGTTCATGGACCTTGCTCCTCGGTTCGGCCTCGGGAGGCCGTTATGGCAATCATTGCGCCGACGAGTCTAGGCCTTCCCGCTCCGCTCAAGGTGTGGGGCTTTGTGACAGGATGTTGTCGCCAGGGGAGGAGTCATTCCGCTGGCCGGTACTTGGCAAGCCAGTGGGCATAGGGTGCAGGCAACACCCAGGAGGCCTTGTCTTCGCCGAGTTGCAGGGCGGCCTGGTAGGGCCAGTGGGGATTGGCCAGGTGAGCACGCCCTACCATCACCAGATCCATCTGTCCCTCGGCGACCACCCGGTTGGCTGTCGCGGGGACATCGATCCCCCAGGAGGCGGCCACCGGCAGCCCGGCTTCCTGACGGACCCGGGCGGCAATCGGGGCAAGGAAGGCCGGACCCCAGGGGATGCGGGTCTCGGGTATGGTGAAGCTCACGCTCACGTTGAGCAGGTCCAGTCCTCCGTCCCGGAAGTTCCGGGTCAGCTGGATGGATTCAGTCAGGGTTTCCTCGTCCCGGCCGTCGTATTCGATGACGCCAAAACGGGCGGTGAGGGGGAGGTGTTCCGGCCATTCCGCGCGCACGGCGGCCAGGGTTTCCAGCAGGAAGCGGCTGCGCCCTTCCAGGCTGCCTCCGTAGGCATCGCTGCGCTGATTGGTGTGGATCGAAAAGAAGCTCTGGGCCAGGTAGCCGTGGGCGAAGTGGAGCTCCAGCCATTCAAAGCCGGCCTCCCGGGCCCTTCTGGCCGCAGCAGCGAAGTCGTTGCGCACCCGGGCAATGTCGTCCAGGGTCATGGCCCGGGGTGTGCGGGGGAGGTTGCCGCCGAAGGGAATGGCCGAGGGGGCGATGGGCGTCCAGCCCCGCGGGTCGTCCTCGGGGATGTGCTGGTCTCCCTCCCAGGGGCGTTCGGCGCTGGCCTTGCGGCCGGCATGGGCAATCTGGATGCCAGGAACACTGCCGGCCGCCTTGATGGCGGTCGCGATGCGGGCCAGCCCTGCGGCCTGGGTGTCGTTCCACAGCCCCAGGCAGGCAGGTGTGATGCGCCCTTCGGGGGCCACGGCGGTGGCCTCCACGATCACCAGGCCGGCACCACCCCGGGCGAGGCCCGTGTAGTGGGCTTCATGCCAGTCGTTGCTCAACCCGTCCGTGGCGCTGTACTGGCACATGGGCGGAATGGCGATGCGGTTGCGCAGCGTGACGTCCTTGAGTGAGAACGGAGAGAACAGGGCGGACATGGGGGAAGTGCTCCGGGGCAGTGGTTTGCAGTGGTGCGTGGGGATCGCGCTCGGGACGCTCGAGCCAGTTCTGAAGCCATTGTAAAGGACGCCGTCAGCCGCGGTGCACGCGTGGCGCCGCGGTTCTGCGGACGGCAGGGGTAGGCAGGGCTCAGCTGGCTTTCTTGACGAACTCCGACTTCAGCTGCATGGCTCCGAAGCTATCGATCCTGCAGTCGATGTCGTGGTCGCCGTCCACCAGGCGGATGTTCTTGACCTTGGTGCCTACCTTTACGACCGAGGACGAACCCTTCACTTTCAGGTCCTTGACCACGGTCACGCTGTCGCCATCCTGCAGTTCGTTGCCGTTGGCATCACGGACCACCTTTTTTTCCTCGATCGGAGCCGCCTGGGGCCATTCATGGGCACATTCGGGGCAAACGTAGCTGGCGCCGTCCTCATAGGTGTATTCGGATTTGCACTGGGGGCACGGGGGGAGGCTGCTCATGGGGCGTTCCTTGCTGATGATCGATCCGGAAGCGGATCGGCAAGGGCGTGAGAATAACCTTTTCATTGTCAGGGGGAAATCGTGTGTCTCCCGGCCGCCGGTCGCTTGTGCTAGTTTTCGCTCCCTCGAAAGGCCCACACTCATGAATCCGAACACGCCCAACCTGTCCGCTGCCGATGCCCGTGGCACCCGTGCCGCCCTGATCTTTGCGCTGACCGCGGAGCGTCTGTCCCTGTGGTATGAGCGGGGCCTGTGGCCTACCGAGGCCCAGGGGGCTGCCCTGGTGGCCGACTGGCTGGCCCGCACCCGGCGTAGCTTGCCCATGGAGGAGCGCCGGCATCTGTCGGATCTGAGCGACGGCCTGGCTCGGCAGATTGCCGGGGCCCTGTCCCGGGAGGCCGGGCTGTACACCGTTCACGAGATGATGGAGGCTCTCGATCCCCACTACGAATCTGAACTGGCCAAGTCACTGATGACCCAGTGCGAGCTGCTGCTGGACGGCACGCCCGACGCTGCTGGCGGGCCAGGCTGACTCCGCACGCAGCGCAAGGTCCGTCGCATGCCCCAGACGATTGTCGCTCCGGTCAGCAGTGAAATGCTGATCAGGAAGAGCCGTTTCCTCGGCTGCGTCCAGCCTGCGCCTGACCGGGAAACGGCCCAGCAGATCGTGGCCGGGCTGCGCGCGGCCCACCCGGGGGCCGCCCATGTTTGCTGGGCCCTGCTGGCTGGGGGGCAGTCGGCGGCGGTGGATGACGGTGAGCCTTCCGGGACGGCCGGGCGGCCGATGCTGGAGGTGCTGCGCCACCACGACCTGGAGGGGGTGCTGGCGACGGTGGTGCGTTACTACGGTGGTGTCAGGCTGGGGGCTGGCGGCCTGGTGCGGGCCTATACGGACTCGGTTGCCCAGGCACTCCTCAAGGCCGACAAGGTGGCCATCGTGCGCCAGACCCGGCTGGCCTGCCGGGTGCCTTACGCGCTTGAAGGTCTCGTCCGCCGGGCGCTGGAAAAGGCGGCCGTAACCGAGCTGCAGGTCCGCCATGGCAGCGACGTGGCGTTTGTCTTTCAGCTGCCCCTGGGGGACGCAGCTGCGCTGGTCACCCACCTGGACGAGGCCGGCCACGGACGGCTTGTCTGGCATCGGGAAGACTAGAGCACGATCCGCGAGTGGCCCACGCCGCCTCCCTTGGTGACCCGGATCTGCGCGGGGATGCGTTCCTTCAGGCCTTCCACATGGCTGATGATGCCGATCATCTTGCCGCTGGCATTGAGGGTGTCCAGGGCGTCCAGGGCCACGTCCAGGGTTTCGCCGTCCAGGGTGCCGAAGCCTTCGTCCAGGAACAGGGAGTCGATGGAGGTCTTGTGGCTCACCAGGTCTGACAGGGCGAGGGCGAGGGCGAGGCTGACCAGGAAGCTCTCGCCGCCGGACAGGGTGCGGGTGTCCCGGGCGGTGTCGCCCTGCCAGCTGTCCACAATGTCCATTTCCAGTTCGCCGTCTGTCTTGCGGCGCAGCAGGTAGCGTCCGTGGAGGCGGGCCAGATGGCGATTGGCCAGCTGGAGCAGGTGGTCGAGGGTGAGCCCCTGGGCAAAGCGGCGGAACTTGTCTCCCCGGGCTGAGCCGATCAGGCTGTCCAGGCGCTGCCAGTGGTCCGCATCCTCGCTGCGGGTCTCGATTTCGACCAGCAGGGCCTGCTGGCTGGTGCGGCGCAGGGCATCGCTTTCCAGGAGTCCCCTGTCCCGGCCGAGCGTTTCCAGCAGGGTGGCCTGGCCTTGCTCCAGAGCGCTCACTTCGCTATCCAGTTCTTCCCGGCGGCTGGCGGTGCGTGCCTCGGCAGCCAGCACAGCATGGCGCCGGTGGGTTTCCTCGTGCATGGTGCGGGCGCGGGTGAGCTGATGTTCCATCTCGTCCCTGAGGGCCTGCAGACGGGTGCTTTCGGTGTCTGGCAGGAGGGCGGCCAGGAAGGCCGCTTCGCCCTGGAAAGGGCTGTCTGCCAGGGCTGAATGCCATTGGGCTTCCGCCTGGGCCACGCGCTGGCCCTGTTCCGCAAGCGTTGCCTGGAGCTGCTCCTGACGGCCGGCAAGGGTGGTCAGCACATGGGCCAGTCCTTCTATCCGGTGGGTGCAGGTGGCCAGCGTTTCCCCTGAAGGTGTGACCCCGGCGGGAGCGTCCGGGGGGATGCCGAGCGTTTCGCTGCGGCGTACCCACAGGCTGGCTTCGGCCTGGAGGGTCTCCAGCCGGGCAAGGGTGCCAGGACGCTCCAGGGCCAGCTGGCGCAAGCGGGCCTGGTGCTGCTGCCAGTCCTGCCATTCGGTTTCCCGGGCGCGCAGCCAGGAGGAGGGATCATCGGGAAGGGCATGGCCGGTGTCCGCCAGGCTGGCGGCCAGGGCGTGCTCCAGGGTGGCCAGCTCTCCAAGGCGCTGCTCCCGGACGCTCCGGGTTTCCTTCAGGCGGATGAGCAGCCCGGTGATCTCCTGTTCCAGCAAGGCCAGCTGGGTCGAGCTTGCCTGCAGCACGCGGGTGGCCTCGGCGGCCTGCTGCTGGCCTTGCCGGAGGGCCTGCTCGCCCGTGACGGCGGCCTTGATGAGGGCCTCCAGCCCTGCGCAGGCGTCTGCTGCCGCCTGGCATCCGGTGTCCAGCCCGATGGCGTCGTGCCAGGCGTCGGGCGCCAATCCAAGGGGGGCCGTGAGGGTTTTCCACTCCTGGGCCAGCCGGGCCAGCTCTTCCTTCTCCAGGGCGTGCTGCCGCTGGCTGGCCTCCAGCCGGGCCTTGTCCCGTTCCAGGGCTTCACGGGTGCGCTGGCCTTCCTCGACCAGAAGTTCCAGGCGCTCCCGGGCTTCCTTCAGGGCGGATTCCGTGACGGAGACATCCAGGGCCTGATAGCTGGCGATGGCCGGATGCTCCGTGGCGCCGCACAGGGGGCAGGCCTGACCTGGCTGCAGGTCTTGCCGGTGCGCTTCAAGGCTCTGGATGCGGCGCTCCTGATCCAGCAGCTTCTGCCGGTCCGCCACCTGCTCCTTGAGCAGCTGGTGGCGGGCGCGGAGTTCCGCGAGGGCTTGCTCCCGGGGGGCGAGGCTTGCCTGCTCCGCCTGCAGGCGGGTGGCCCCGGCATCGTACTGGGCGGTCTTGCTCCGGCGCTGCTGTCCGAGGGTGCCTACCTGCTGCCAGCGCAGGAGGAGGGCCTGGGCCTGCTGCGCCTGCCTGTGCAGCTCTTCCAGCGTGCGCCCGTCCAGGCGGCTCTCCTGCGCCCGCAGGAGCTCCAGGACCGCCTGATCTGTCTGTTTGCGGGCGGTCTCCGCGGACTGGAGGGAGGCCCGCAGCACCGGCAGGCGCGCCTCGCGTTCCGTGTGTTGCGCCTCCAGGGTTTCCTGCGCCTGCTGCTGGCGGTTCTGCTCCAGCCGCAGGGCATTCCGTTGTTCAAAGCGCAGGCGCCAGGAGGGGAGCCTTTCCCCGAGCCGGGCGGCCTCGGGGCTGCGGGCGCAGCGCTCCTCCAGCTGCCGGCTTTCGGCGTCGAGGGCCTGCAGTTGCAGGGTGGCCTGGTCGGCCTGTTCGCGGGACAGGCGGCGGGCCAGGGCGTGGGCGTCCCCCTGTTCCCGGGTCCGGGCGTCGATTTCGGCCTGCAGGGCCCGGGCTTCAGCGGTGCTGCGCTGCAGCTGTGCAGTGGCCTGCCGGAAGGCCTCGTAGGGCGCCCGCAGGCGCTCTGCGGGGGCATGCCGGGCCAGCCGTTCCAGGTCCGGCGCGAGTCCGTTCCGGCGTGTTTCCATTTCCTTCAGGTGGCGTTCGGCGTTGTCCCGGTCGCCGGCGGTCTGGTCGAGCTGGATCCGCCACTGGCGCAGGGTCTGGACTTCGCTCAGGCGCTCCTGCCACACCTTCTGTTCCGCCGAGAGGCGAAGGACGATGGCCTCCTTCTCGCTCCGGCTCTCCGGGCTGAGGAGCTCCATCCCCTCGACCCGGGCCTTGAGTTCGCCCAGGTGCTGGCGGGCTTCCCGGGCCCGTTCGAAAACCCGGCTGGAAATCAGGCCGTAAATCTCGGTGCCGGTGAGCTCCTCCAGCAGCTCTGCCCGTTCGTTGGCACTGGCGTTGAGAAAGGCGGCGAAACCGCCCTGGGCCAGCAGCATCGATCTGGTGAAGCGGGGGAAGTCCAGGCCGGTGATGCGGGCGACCTCCTTGAGTTTGGTGCTCAGCTGGCTGGTCAGGATGCGGCCTTCGCCCGTGGCGGGATCGACCCGGGACAATTCGGCGGTGGGCGCCTGGAGCGCACCCTCCGGCTTGTTGCGGGCCCGCCGCTGGCTCCAGAAGGCCCGGTAGAGGTCCCCCCTCACCTCGAACTCCACCTCGGCCAGGCAGTCGGCGGTGTGACGGGTCATGATGTCGTTGCTGCCGGCCGTCACGGACCGGAGGCGTGGGGTCTCGTGATAGAGGGCCAGACAGATGGCATCCAGCAGGGTGGACTTGCCGGCTCCGGTGGGGCCGGTGATCGCGAAGAGTCCGTTGTCGGAGAAAGGAGGGGTGGTGAAGTCGATCTTCCACTCGTCCTTCAGGGAGTTCAGGTTCTTGAGGCGCAGGCGGAGGATTTTCATGCCGGATCTTCTTCCAGAGAGGTCAGGATGCGCTGGTAACGGGTGTTCAGGGCGCTCTGCACGGGCTCGTCCAGCTGTTCCTGGGCCAGGCGGCGCTGGAACACCTCCGTCGGGCTGAGTTCATGCAGGGTCTCCTGCGTGCGCGCCTCCAGGTGCGGGGTGGAGGCGCCCCGGGCGCGGCGGATCCTCAGCACCTCCACGGGCAGTCCGCTGGTGAGGGCGTCGATGCGGGCGGGGAGATCGGCCAGGTAGTCGTCTTCCCGGACGGTGATCTCCAGCCAGACAGGGCGCGCCCCGCTTCCCCCGGAGGCACTGGCCTGGAGCTGGGCAGGCAGCGTGGAGAGACTGCCCTCCAGACTGACGAGGGGCTGGAAGCGGGGTATGGCCAGGGGTGTGACCGCCGTCAGCCGGTCTTCCTCGAAGTCCACCCGCAGCACTTCCTTGTCCTGGGAGGCTTCGTCAAAAGAAAGGGGCAGGGGCGAACCGCTGTAGCGGACATGTTCCAGTCCCCCCACGGCCTGGGGGCGATGGATGTGCCCGAGGGCGATATAGGCGACCGGGGGGAAGGCGCTGGTGGGAAACGCTTCCAGGCTACCCACGTAGATTTCCCGGACGGACTCGCTGGCACTGGCACCTACGGTCGTGAGGTGGCCGGTGGCCAGGATCGGCAGGGTCCGCCCCAGCTCTGCGGCGAGTGCCGTCTGGCGGGCGAGGGCGAGCTCATGAACGGCGTCGTAGTGGGCCTGAAGGGCGCTCAGCAGGGCTTGACGCTTGTCTTCCGCGCTCTCGCCCGCCTGGCTGCTGACCACGTCCCGGGGGCGGATGAAGGGGATGGCACAGACCACGCACCCCGGGGTACCGTCCCGCCGGGGCAGGACGCAGACGTGATCGGCCGGCGCGCCGGCGGCCGCGATCACGGTGGCGCCGAGGCGGGCCAGCAGCGCGCGGCTCTCCGCCAGTACGGCCACCGAGTCATGGTTGCCCCCCAGCAGCAGGAGTGCGACCCCGACCTGGTGCAGGCGCAGGACCAGCTGGTTGTAGAGTTCGCGGGCATAGCTGGGGGGACTCCCGGTGTCGAACAGGTCGCCGGCGATCAGCACGGCGTCCACCTGGTGTGTATTCACCTGAACCAGGAGCCAGTCGATCAGGGCCTGGTGCTCAGCCTGACGGCTCTTGCCCATGAAGTGCTGACCCAGGTGCCAGTCGGAGGTGTGAAGGATGCGCATCGGGTAGGGAGGGAGCAGAATGGTCAGGGGTCTCGGGCAGCCCCATTGGCAGGGGCGGGATTGAAGCCGTAAGCGAAGCGGCATGGTACGTGGATCGGTGCGCACCGGTGAACCCGGAGCTGCTCAGGCCGCGCGGCAGCACCGGGATGGTGCATTCGGGATTCTTCGTTCTGGTGCATGCCCCAGAACGGGGCTGAAAGGAGGGGGCTGACCGGCCATTCCCCTGCAGGCCGCAGCCCTGGCGCCGGAAGAGACGGGTGCATCCTCCTGCCATACCCCTTGATCCCGGGGGCATGGGCTCGTTGAATCCGGCCCCGCAGGGGGCGGGTGCCTGTTTTTGGGGGAGGCTGGCGTGAAGCTTGCTCTGTCGTTTGGTCAGTCTGATACCCGCAGTCCAAGAACGGAGCTTTCCCGTGACCATTCACGTTGCCCTCAACCACCTGACCTCCTACAAATACGACCGGCCGGTCAATCTCGGTCCTCAGGTCGTACGTCTGCGTCCGGCACCCTACAGCCGCACCCGGATCCTGTCGTATTCCCTGCGGGTGCTGCCCAAGCCCCACTTCATCAATTGGCAGCAGGATCCCCAGTCCAACTATCTGGCGCGTCTGGTTTTCCCGGAGAAGGTCACCGAATTCAGCGTCGAGGTGGATCTGGTGGCCGAGATGTCGGTGATCAATCCCTTCGACTTCTTCCTGGAGCCGGAGGCCGAGAACTTCCCCTTTGAGTACGCCGGAGCCCTCAGTCATGAGCTTGCCCCTTACCTGCTGAAGGAAGAGGCTACTCCCGGATTCCAGAAATACCTGGACACCATTCCCCGTGACCCGCTGCGCATGGTGGACTTCCTGGTGAAGGTCAATGCCGACCTGCAGCAGCACATCGGTTATGTGATCCGGATGGAGCCGGGGGTGCAGACGCCGGAGGAAACCCTCACCAAGCGCACCGGCTCATGCCGGGACTCCGCCTGGCTGCTGGTCCAGCTGCTGCGTCACCTGGGCCTGGCGGCACGCTTCGTGTCCGGCTACCTGATTCAGCTGAAGGCCGATGTGAAGTCCCTCGACGGTCCCTCCGGCACCGAGGTGGACTTCACCGACCTGCACGCCTGGACCGAGGTCTACCTGCCTGGCGCCGGCTGGGTCGGTCTTGATCCGACCTCGGGCCTGTTTGCCGGCGAGGGCCACATTCCCCTGGCCGCCTCGCCGGACCCGTCGTCGGCCGCACCCATCTCCGGACTCATCGGCGAGTGCGAATGCGAGTTCGAGCACCACATGCAGGTGACCCGGGTGTTCGAATCCCCGCGGGTGACCAAGCCCTACAGCGAGGCGCAGTGGGCTGAGATCGAGGCCCTGGGGCACCGCATCGACGTGGACATCGAGGCCCACGACATGCGTCTCACGATGGGCGGCGAGCCGACCTTCGTGTCCATCGACGACCCGGACGGCGCCGAGTGGAACACCGAGGCCATGGGGCCCACCAAGCGCATCCGTGCCGAGGACCTCTACCATCGTCTGCGCGACAAGTACGCCCCTCAGGGCCTGCCTCACTTCGGGCAGGGCAAGTGGTACCCGGGAGAGCAGCTGCCGCGCTGGTCCCTGACCTGCTTCTGGCGCAAGGACGGCCAGCCCATCTGGACTCACCCGGAGCTGATCGCCGACGCCAGCGTCCCGGGTGACGTGAAGGTGGACAAGGCCCATACCTTCCTGGCGGGCGTCGCATCCCGCCTGGCCGTGGACCAGCGCCGGGTCTTCCCAGCCTACGAGGACGCTTTCTACTACCTGTGGCGGGAGCGCCGCCTGCCGGGCAACGTGGACCCCTTCGACGCCCGTCTGGACGATCCCATGGAGCGGGAGCGCATTCGCCGGGTCTATGAGCACGGCCTGCCCAACCCGGTGGGCTACGTGCTGCCGGTCGGGGTCAATGAGCACTCCGGCGCCTGGGAGTCCGGCCCGTGGTTCCTGCGGGACGAGCGCTGCTACCTGATCCCCGGCGATTCACCCATGGGCTTCCGTCTGCCCCTGGATTCCCAGCCCTGGGTTGAGAAGAGCGATTACCCTCACATCAATCCGCCGGATGTCCACCAGCAGTTTGCCCCGCTGCCACCCTACACCGCCATCCGGCGCCAGATCCCCGTGGCACAGGGCGCAGTGCCCCATGTGCTGGGTCAAAATGTTGCGGGTCCGGCCGCTGCGCCTGGCCGGGCGGGCCTGGAGGCGCGCCGCACTGCTGGCAGGATGAACCCCACGGATCGTCCGCCCGAGCGCTTCCAGTCTGCGGACTGGGTGGTGCGCACTGCCCTGTGCGCCGAGCCGCGCAACGGCACCCTGCACCTCTTCATGCCGCCCCTGGCCAGCCTGGAAAAGTACCTGGCACTGGTGGCGGCGATCGAGATCACTGCCGAGGAGCTGGGCACGCCGGTGGTCATCGAGGGCTATGAGCCCCCCGCCGACCCGCGCCTGACCCATTTCCGGATCACCCCCGACCCGGGCGTGATCGAGGTCAACATCCACCCGGCCAGCAACTGGGAGGAGCTCGTCGAGCGCACCACCCACCTCTACGAGGCAGCCCACTACTCCCGCCTCACCACCGAGAAGTTCATGGTGGACGGCCGCCATACCGGCACCGGCGGCGGCAACCACTTTGTGCTGGGGGGCGCCACCCCGTCCGACTCGCCCTTCCTGCGGCGTCCGGACCTGCTGCGCAGCCTGATCTCCTACTGGCACAACCATCCCAGCTTGTCCTACCTGTTCTCGGGCCTCTTCATCGGCCCCACCAGCCAGGCCCCGCGGATCGACGAGGCACGCAACGACTCGGTGTACGAGATCGAGACCGCCTTCCGGCAGTTCCCGCCCCCGGGCGAGAGCCTGCAGCCCTGGTTGATTGACCGGCTCCTGCGCAACCTGCTGGTGGACGTGAGCGGCAATACCCACCGCTCCGAGTTCTGCATCGACAAGCTCTATTCTCCGGACGGTGCCACCGGCCGTCTCGGCCTGGTCGAAATGCGGGCCTTCGAGATGCCGCCCCATTCGCGCATGTCCCTGGCCCAGCAGCTCCTGCTGCGGGGCCTGCTGGCCCGCTTCTGGGAAACACCCTACGCACCCCAGCGGCTGGTGCGCTGGGGAACCGAGCTGCACGACCGCTTCCTGCTGCCCCATTTCGTGCAGCAGGATTTCGATGACGTCATGGCAGACATGCAGGCCCATGGTTTCGATTTCAAGTCCGAGTGGTTTGCCCCGCACCAGGAGTTCCGTTTCCCGAAGATCGGCGACTTCGCGGTGCGCGGCATCCACGTGGAGCTGCGCGGTGCGCTGGAGCCCTGGCACGTGATGGGGGAGGAGGGTGCGGCCGGCGGCACGGCCCGCTTCGTGGATTCCTCCGTCGAGCGCCTGCAGGTGAAGGTCAGCGGCATGTCCGATGAGCGCTTCCTGCTGGCCGTCAATGGCCGGTCCATTCCTCTCCAGCCCACCGGCACGGTGGGCGAGCATGTGGCCGGCGTGCGCTACCGGGCGTGGCAGCCGCCGTCCTGCCTGCACCCGACCATCCCGTCCCACGCACCGCTGGTCTTCGACCTGGTGGATACCTGGAGCGGGCGTTCCCTGGGCGGCTGCCAGTACCATGTGGCCCATCCGGGTGGTCGCAGCTTCGAGACCTTCCCCGTCAATGCCTTCGAGGCCGAGAGCCGCCGCCTGGCTCGTTTCTTCCGCATGGGGCACACGCCCGGCGAACCCGGGGTGCAGGTCTCGCCGGTGGAGAAGGAGTTTCCCTTCACCCTCGACCTGCGGCGGTAAGCTCAGCGGGCCTGGGCGCCCCCCGGTGTACTGCCAGCCGGGGGGCGTCAGTCTGGCCTCCCGGTTTTGTTCCCCCTCTCCACATGCGTCCTGACCCATTCATGCCGAGCTCCATCCTTTCCCATTACCCCTACCGCTCCGACAGTTACGATGAGCTGTTCGGGGAGGAGGGCGTCCGGCCCCACTGGCAGGAATTCCTCGACCATATCGATGAGTCGAGCAGCGACACCCTCAAGGCCCGGGCAGCCCAGCTGGCCCGGGGCATCCAGCAGAACGGCGTCACCTACAATGTTTATGCGGATCCGCGGGGAACAGACCGGCCCTGGTCCCTGGATCTCCTGCCGTTGATCCTGCAGGCCGATGAATGGCGGGCTATTTCGGCAGCGATCGTCCAGCGGGTCCGTCTGCTCAACGCCTTGCTGGGTGATCTTTACGGCGAGCAGCGCATCCTGTCCGAAGGCCTGCTGCCGCCGGAGCTGGTGTATGGCCACAAGGGCTTCCTGTGGCCGTGCAAGGGTATCGCTCCAGTGGGGGGGCATCACCTGCATCTCTATGCCGCGGACCTGGGCCGCTCGCCGGATGGTCACTGGTGGGTGATTGCGGACCGTACCCAGTCCCCCTCCGGCGCCGGTTATGCGCTGGAAAACCGCCTGCTGGTCTCCCGCGCCTTTCCCGAGCTGTTCCGCGACCTGCAGGTGCAGACGCTGGCGGGTTTCTTCCGCGGCCTGCAGTGCAGCCTGGCCAGTCAGGCACCCACCGAGGGTGAGCCACCCCTGACCGTGCTGCTCACCCCGGGACCTTTCAACGAAACCTACTTCGAACACGTCTATCTGGCCCGCTACCTGGGTTTTCCGTTGGTGGAGGGGCAGGACCTGACGGTGCGTCAGGACACGGTGTTCCTGAAGACCGTTTCGGGCCTGAAGCGGGTGCACGTGATCCTGCGTCGTCTGGACGACGATTTCTGCGATCCGCTGGAGCTGCGCTCCGACTCGGCCCTCGGCGTACCCGGCCTGCTTGGGGTGGTGCGTGCCGGCCGGGTGCTGGTGGCCAATGCGCTGGGCAGCGGCCTCCTCGAGTCAGCGGCGTTGCCAGGCTTCCTGCCGGGGATCTGCCGTCACCTGCTGGGGGAAGAGCTGGCGATGCCGACGGTGGCCACCTGGTGGTGTGGCGAGGCGCCGGCAAAAACCCAGGTGCTGGCCAACCTGCGGGATCTGGTGATCAAGCCCACCTTCCCGGGGACCCGCAGCGAGGTGACCTTCGGCGATCAGCTGGATGAGGCGCAGCTGGCCGCCCTCCGGGCGCGCATCGAAGCCGATCCCTCTGCGTTTGTGGCTCAGGAGCTGGTCAAGCTGTCCCGCGTGCCGGTCTGGTCCGGTGGCAGCCGGCGCCGGCTGATGACCCGCTCGATGGGCCTGCGGGTTTATGCGGCGATCACCCCGGAGGGCTATCAGGTCCTGCCAGGGGGCCTGGCCCGGGTCGCCGGCGCGGACAATGCGCGCATTCTCACCATGCAGAAGGGGGGGAGCAGCAAGGATACCTGGGTCCTTGCCGACGGGCCGGTATCCACCTTCAGCTTGCGCCACCACAGCATACGGGTGAGCGATCTGATCCAGGAGACGGGCACCCTGTCATCCCGCCTGGCCGAGAACCTGTTCTGGTTCGGTCGCTACGCCGAACGCTGCGATGCGGTTTCCCGCCTGTCCCGGCTGGCCCTGTCCCGGCTTTCCGAGGGGCGTCGCGCCGAGCGGGCCGGGGCCCTCCCGATGATGCTGGAGCTGGCCGCCGGCGCTGGCCTGGTGGAGGGAGTGGTGGCCAGCCGCCCGGTAGCCAAGGCGGCACTGGATCTCTTCCGGGCCGTGCTCGACCGGCGTGCCGGGTGTGGTCTGGCTGCCAACCTGCAGCGTCTCACCTGGTGTGCCAGCCAGGCCCGGGAGCACCTCTCCCTGGATCACTGGCATGCCCTCAAGCGCCTCTCTACCGGGCTGGACAAGGCCCGTGCCCAGGTGTCGGATGTGCCCGCCCTGCAGGAGTTCCTCGACGAAGCCCTGACCACCTTTGTGTCCCTGTCCGGGTTTGCGATGGACAACATGACCCGGGACATGGGCTGGTGCCTTCACATCGTCGGGCGGCGCCTCGAGCGTCTCGACAGCCTGACCGGTACCCTGGCCTGCTTCCTGCGCCGTTATGTGGCGATCGAGGGCGCACTGCAGCGGGAACTGGCCGTGGAAGCCCTGCTGGAACTGTGTGACTCCATCATTACCTATCGCACCCGCTATCGGGCCCAGCCCGAGCTGCTGCCGGCCATCCACATGCTGCTGACCGACGATGCCAACCCCCATGCCCTGGCGTTCCAGGTGCGGATGCTGGCCAACTACACCCGGTCCTTCGAAGGCAAAGGGGCCGGGTTGGGGCTGGCCGAACTGGAAGGTGCCTACGCAGCCCTGCAGGGCTTCGAGTGGGGACGCCTCGAAGCAGCGGCGGCCCCCGCGGAGCGCATCGCGGGCACCCTCACTCTGGCCGACCGGCTCGACCAGCTGGGACGAGCCGGACGCAGCCTGTCGGACCGGCTTGCCATGCGTTACTTCAGCCATGTGGGCCGCACTGGCCAGGCCACCTTTGCTGCCTGACTTCCCTGATCCCCATGACCCGTCGCGTTGCCTACACCATCCTTCATGAAACCGAGTATCCCGCCTGCGGGGTACCTGTCTCCCTGTCCCAGCACCTGTTGCACCTGATACCGCGTCCCCTGCCCTGGCAGACGCGGGAGTTCGGTCGCATCGTCGTCGTCCCTGATCAGGGACGGATGGTGGAAGGAGAGGATGCCTTCGGCAATCCGGTGGCCTGGCTGGCCCTCGACACCCCCCATGATGGTTTGCTGGTGCGGGCCGAAAGCCATGTGACGGTGAGCGCCCGCCCGCTCACTGATCCGGCGGGCTCTCCGCCCTGGGAGGCGGTCCGTGACAGCCTGCGCTATCGTCCGGAACCCCGGGAGGCCGGGCTGCTGGATGCCCAGCGCTACCTCTATGCGTCTCCGCGGATTCCCCTGGACGCGGCGCTGGCGGCCTTTGCAGCACAGGTCTTCGAGTCAGGGAAGCCTCTCCTGGCCGCGGCCAGGGCCTTGATGATGCATATCTTCAAGACCTTTACCTTTGATGCCAAGGCCACCGAAGTGAGCACCCCCGTGCAGGAGGTGCTCCGGCGTCGCAGGGGGGTGTGCCAGGACTTCGCGCATCTGATGATCGCAGCCTTGCGTTCCATCGGCCTGCCCGCCCGCTACATGTCCGGCTATCTGCTGACCGACCCGCCGCCGGGCAAGCCACGCCTGATCGGTGCGGATGCCTCCCATGCCTGGGTGGCGGTATGGTGTCCCTGCAACGGGTGGGTCGAGTACGATCCCACCAACGGTATTCAGCCTGACGTCCGTCATGTCACCCTGGGCTGGGGGCGTGATTTCCAGGATGTATCCCCCCTCCGCGGCGTGATCCTGGGTGGCCTGGCCGTTGCCCCCGAGGTCCGGGTCACCGTGACGCCGGATGCGGAGCATCAGGACAGGCCGGCTGCCGTAGTGCGGCGAGTTCCCCCGGACTGACCGGTTGCTGACGGCATTAATTCATATGGCATTTCCATGGAAAATAATCCATAGTGCGTGGCTTGAGCGATCACGTTCCGTGCCGGGAGTTCTTCATGATGAAAATGTCGTTTGCCGGGGGGGCACCAGGTGCTTCCCTGATGCTTGCCTGCATCCTGCTGCTGAGCGGGTGCGCCACCGAACAGTCGCGGACCCTTGAGCTTCCCCGGGTGAGTGCGGTGGGTGCTGTCCCCCAGGGCGCCCGGACCCTCGTTGCGGTGGGCAAGTTCGACAACCGTTCGAGCTTCATGCGGGGCATCTTCAGTGATGGGGTCGATCGCCTGGGCGGTCAGGCCAAAACCATCCTGATCACCCACCTGCAACAGACAGGTCGTTTCAACGTACTCGACCGGGACAACATGGCCGAAATCAGGCAGGAAGCGGCGTTGGCCAGGTCAGCCCAGAACCTGAAGGGTGCCGCCCATGTGCTGACGGGGGACGTGACCGAGTTCGGGCGCAGGGAAACCGGGGACAAGCAGCTCTTCGGCCTGCTTGGGCGAGGGAAGTCCCAGGTGGCGTATGCCAAGGTTAACGTCAATGTGGTGAATGTGCAGACCTCGGAAGTGGTCTTTTCGGTGCAGGGCGCTGGGGAGTACAGCCTGGACAGCCGGGAGATCATCGGCTTCGGTGGTACGTCCAGCTATGACTCGACCCTCAACGGCAAGGTGCTGGATCTGGCCATCCGCGAGGCCGTCAACAACCTGGTCCAGGGTATCCAGTCAGGTGCCTGGCAACTGGTCCACTGAGCCGGAGGCGATGCCAGACATGAAAACCCTGCGTCGTTCGTGGATCGTCGGTCTGCTGCTCTTGTCCGGGTGCGCCAGCCAGCCTCAGTCCCTGTATTACTGGGGAGAGTACCAGCCTCAGGTGTACGGGCACTTCACCCGGGAAAACGGGGCGGAGGAGCAGATCGCCCGCCTGGAGGCCGGTGTCGAACAGGCCCGTGCCCGGGGCCAGTCCGTGCCCCCGGGGTACATGGCCCACCTGGGCATCCTCCATGCAGACAGCGGGCGAGGGGATCAGATGCTCCGGTGCTTTGAGGCTGAAAAGAAGCTGTATCCCGAAAGTGCCGCCTACATGGATTTTCTCCTGCGCAAGCCCAGGCTGCGTCAGGGAGGTGCCCAATGACGCCGTTCCGTTTTCTGCAGCCAAGGGGGGTCTGTTCCGCCCTGCTGGCCCTCTCCGGGGTGATCCTGATGAGTGGCTGTGCCACGCGCGCGAGCCACGATTATTCCGCTTTTCAGGAGAGCCGCCCGGCCTCGATCCTGGTACTTCCCCCCGTCAATCAGTCGCCGGAGGTGGGGGCCAGCTACAGCATGCTGTCCCAGGTGACCCTGCCTCTGGCCGAATCGGGGTACTACGTCTTTCCGGTCACGCTGGTGGATGAGACCTTCCGCCAGAACGGGCTGAGCGAGCCTGGCGAGATGCATCAGGTTCCGCCCCCGAAGCTGCGGGAGATCTTCGGTGCCGACGCGGTCCTCTACATCACCCTTACCCAGTATGGTACGAGCTACGCGGTACTCTCCAGCGAAAGCCGGGTGAGCGCCCAGGCCCGTCTGGTGGACCTGCGCTCGGCCAGAGTGCTGTGGTCAGGCGAAGCCACGGCGTCCAGTGCCGAAGGGCGCAGCTCCAGTGGTGGCCTGGTCGGTCTGTTGATCGAGGCTGTGGTCAATCAGATCGTCGAAAGCGCTTCCAACCGTTCCCACCCGATTGCCGGCATCACCAGCTCCCGTCTTCTTTCGGCGGGCACGCCCAACGGCATCCTCTACGGCCCGCGCTCCCCCCGCTACAAGACCGACGGCCAGTCCGCCCGCTGAGGAAGGGTCCTGTCATGCCGCAGCCCGGGGGGCATGCCCCCGGGGCAGGGTGAATCACGTTAGGCTTCGGGTCTGCTTCCCCTGGATGGAGATGAATGATGACCCAAACCAGCCGATGGCAACGGCTCGGCTTGCTGCTACGGGACGAGTGGCGCCAGCTCACGACCGTCCGGCCCAGCGACCGGCCCTGGCAGATGCCCTTCGCTGCAGCCCTGGCCACGGGTCTGCCCCTGCTGGTGGGGGCCTGGTTCGACCGGATGGATTACGGGCTGGTGTCCTCACTGGGTGGGCTGGTCTTCCTCTATATGCCCGAAACACCCCTGCATCACCGGATGGTGTCCCTGATGGCCTGCGCCTTCGGCATGACCGCCTGCTATGCCCTTGGGGTGATGAGCCATCTGGTTCCGCCCCTGATGATGGGCGTGCTGACCTTCACGGCCATCCTGGTGACGATGGTCTGCCGCTTTTATCGGGTGGGTATCCCGGGCAGCCTGTTCTTCATCATGGCGGCGTCGATCGGTGCGTACTCGCCCGGCAGCCTGATGGAAGTCCCCCTGAAGGTGGGCCTGCTGGCGATGGGATGCCTGCTGGCCTGTGCCATCGCCTTCCTTTACAGCCTCCACATCCTCCGTCTGCGGGCGCCCAGGCCGGTGGAGCCCTTGCCCCGGCCCACCTTCGATTTCGTCGTCTTCGATTCGGTGGTGATCGGCCTGTGTGTCGGGTTGTCCCTGGCCCTGGCTCAGTTGCTGGAACTGGCCAAGGCCTACTGGGTACCGGTGAGCTGCCTCGCGGTGATCCAGGGCATGAGTCTGCGGGCGGTCTGGGACAAGCAGATCCAGAGGCTCCTGGGAACGGCCATCGGCCTGATCGTTGCCTGGGGGTTGTTGATGATGCCTCTGGACAAGTGGAGCATCTCCTTTGTGATGATCGTGCTGGCCTTCGTGATCGAAGTGGCCGTGGTGCGTCACTACGGCTTTGCGACGATCTTCATCACCCCGATGACCATCCTGCTGGCAGAGGCCGCCACCCTTGGTGAGGGTGCCGTGATGCCGCTGATCCAGGCCCGCTTCCTTGATACGGTTCTGGGGTGTGCGACGGGCCTGCTGGGCGGAGTGTGCCTGCACAGTCCGGGTTTCCGGGCCTTGCTCACGCCGCCCCTGCGGCGGGTGTTGTCGGTCAAGTGGAGGTTATAGTCGGGCTCATCGTGTCAGCGCCGATCTGCCTCGAACCCTGTCCGGGCAGGGCATCCGTGTGGATGGGGGATGCGGGTGCAGCATGTGTCCATGCCAGCCGGCTTTCGAATTCAGCGGCCGCCATGGGCCTGCCAAAAAAGTAGCCCTGGTAGTGGTGGCAGCCCTTGGTGGCCAGAAAATCCCGCTGGGCCTCGGTTTCCACCCCTTCGGCGATCACTGCAATGCCCAGGCTGCGGGCCAGCATGATGATCATGTTGGCGATTTCGGCATCGCTGGGGTCCTCCAGGATGTCACGGACGAAGCTCTGATCGATCTTCAACTGGTCCAGGGGAAGGCGCTTGAGGTAGGCAAGGGAGGAATAGCCCGTGCCGAAATCGTCCAGGGAAAACTCCACACCCAGCGCCTTCAGGGCTTCCATCTTGGCGATCACGTCCTCAACTCCGGCGACCAGGGCGCCCTCGGTCAGTTCGAGCTTGAGGCATCGGGGTTGGGCACCAGTACGGGCCAGGATGCCGAGTACGTCATCCACGAAATCGTCCTGCCGGAACTGGCTGGCGCTCACATTCACGGCGAGGGTGAGCTCAGCCGTGCGGGGATCGCCGGCCCAGCGGGCGAGTAGGGTGCAGGCGTGCTCCATCACCCAGCGACCGAGGGGCAGGATCAGCCCGCTCTCCTCCGCCACCGGGATGAAACGCGCCGGTGAAATCATGCCCTGCTGCGGATGCAGCCAGCGCACGAGGGCCTCCGCTCCGGTAATCAGTCCGTCCCTATCCACCTGGGGCTGGAAGTGCAGGACAAATTGCTCCTGTTCGAGGGCCACCCGCAGTCCGGCGTCCAGCTCGGCCCGGGTCTTCACATCGGCCTGCATCTGGGGGTCGAAGAAGCGCAGCACGTTACGCCCCGCTGCCTTGGCCTGGGACATGGCCAGGTCGGCCCGCTTAAGGGGTTCCTCCGTGCCTTCGCCGGGGGTGTCACCAAAAAGGGTGACCCCGATGCTGGCGGAGCCCCGGTATTCGGAATGCCCAAGGGTATAGGCCCGGGCGAGGGTTTGCAGGATGCGGGCGCCCAGGGCCTCTGCCTGCAGGGCGGCTTCGAGGGCATGCTCGCCCAGGTCCTCGACGAGCACCACAAATTCGTCGCCCCCCAGGCGAGCCACGGTGTTGTCACTGCCGACGGCTTCGACGAGGCGAGCGGCCACCTGCTCCAGCAGGCGATCGCCCTGGTGGTGACCGTCGGTGTCGTTGATCGACTTGAAGTGGTCCAGGTCTACGAAGAGCAGGGCACCCCGGGTCCGGTGGCGCTCGCAGGCGCGCAGGGCGTGTTCCAGGCGTTCCATCAGCATCCGGCGGTTGGGCAGACGGGTCAGTGGATCGAAGAAAGCCAGGGTCCGGACCTGCTCTTCCGAGGATTTGCGCGCAGTGATGTCCGTCAGTGTGGCCACATAATGGGTGACCTGGCCCTGGGTGTTCTTGACGGCACCAATGGAGAGGGTCTGGGGGTACACTTCACCGTTCTTGCGCTGGTCCCATATTTCCCCCTGCCACGATCCGGTCGTGCGAATCTCGTCCCACATGGCGGCGTAAAAGGCGGCGTCGTGACGGCCGGAGCTCATCATTCTCGGCGTCCGCCCAAGGACTTCTTCGGCGGTGTAGCCCGTGATCTTCGTGAAGGCCTGATTGACCCGCTGGATCACTTCGTCGGCATCGGTGATGAACATCCCCACCTGGGCGTCGAAGGCGGTGGCGGCGATGCGCAGCCTTTCGGCCGCCTGTTCCCGGCTCTGGATCAGCCGGGCCAGCAGCCAGGCGCTGCCCCCGGTCACCAGCAGGAAGAGGGTGCCCAGGAGGAGGGCCTTGTGCAGGTCCTCGTTCCACTGCGCCAGGTAGTCCTCCTCGCCCAGGCCGGCCACCATGAAGACCGGCATCCCTGACAGCCGGCGGTAGGCGTTGGTCCGGGTGATGCCGTCGGCAGTGCGGTCGCTGTAGAAGGTTCCGCTGCGGACGCCGGATCGTACGAGTTGGGTCAGTTCGGTGGAGCCGCCGACCGAGCCGGTCTGTCCTGCTGCCGCATTGATTGGCGGGTGGCGGGCGATCAGGGCCATGTCCAGGTCGCGCATCAGGGCAATGCCCCGGCCCCCGAGATTGAGTCCGGACAGGAGTTTTGCGAAGTGGCTGGCAGGCACGGAGGCAGCGATGATGCCTGCAAAACTGCCGTCCGGGTGGTTGTAGCGACGGGAAAACACCACATTCCAGTCCTCGCCGACGCGCCCGGGTAAAAGCTTGCTGACCAGCATGCCGCCATCGGCCTGGTTGCGGTGCCCCTGGATGAAAGACGGCTCACCGGAGTGCCCGGGGTGGTGGGGTGAGATGCCATACTCGAGCCAGACCTTGCCGCTGGCATCGCAGATGGAGATCGCCGAGACCTCGGTGATCCAGCTTTTCTGGACCTTGAGGAAGCTTGCCAGGCTGGGTGTGTCCTGCAACTCCGGGTAACGCAGTCCCCATTCCAGGTGAGCCTGAATTTCCCGCAGGGAGATATCGATTTCCCGGGCTGTCCCGCTCACGGTTTGATCCAGCAGCAGGGAGAGGTTCTCGACGGTGGTGCGGACTTCCGCTTCCTTGCGCTGCCGTGAGGCGTGCAGCGTATAGGCGAGCAGTCCGGTCATGAATAGATTCAGGATGACTACCGCCGCGACGAGAGCCTGGAAGACAGACAGTTTGCTTTTCTGCATGTTTGACGTGTTGAGTGTCCCGGGGGGCTGGTGTTCAGCCAGGGACCGCGTGCCTGTCCGGGTGAAAGGTCCTCATCATAGGGGAGTCTCCAGGCAACTGATAGCGCCCTGATGGCATATCGAGGGGTTCAGCCAGCGCCTTTTAGCAAGGCCCTGATCCATGTCCAGCGGCTCATGATCAGGGCCACGAAGATCAGGCTGCAGCCGGCGACCTGCTGCGTGCTCATGGTTTCGCCATACCACAGGGCGGCAGCGATGGCGGTGAGCATCGGCTCCAGCATCAGGATGAGTGCAGCATGGCTGGGGGTGGTGAGGCTCTGGCCATAGAGCTGACACAGGAAGCGAGCGGTCGTCGCGATCAGCGCACTGGCCATCAGCCAGCCCAGGATGGGGGTCGAAATCTCTTCGGGCCACCTTTCGGTGAGTGCCGAAACGGGTAGCAGCACGATGCCCACCATGATGACCTGCAAGGCGCTGAGGGCCAGCACGGGTACCTGGCGGACCACGCGGGAGTTCACGTTGAAGAGCAGGGCAAAGACCAGCGCGGAGGCAAAGAACAGAACCTGGCCGGCCTCCACCTTGAAGCCGTGCTGCAAGGCCAGGAGAGCGAAGCCGGTGAGGGCTACCGGCAGGGCCAGCCAGGTGCTCACGGGAGGCCGGTCACCAAAGAAGATGCGGGCATAGACGGGTACCAGGACGACCCCCAGGCTGGTGATGAAGGCGCCTTCACCCATGTGGCTGGAGTGGGCAAGGCCGAGGATCCACAGGCCGATGGCCAGGGTAAACAGGGCGCCGACCCGAAGGCCGTGCCCGATGCCCTGCCACCCCAGCTGCCGGAGGGGTTTCCGGGCGGCCAGGCATAACAGGCTGCCGGCGGCCAGGAAGCGCAGGCCCATGAAGAGCAGGGGCGGCAGGCCTGCGAGGGCCTCCTTCGAGAACAACCAGCCGGCGGCTGCAAGCAGGGTGGAGAAGGCCAGGAGTAGATCGGCTTTGAGACTGTGGGGCGAGGGGTGCGGCATCGCGACGTCCGGAGGAAAGAAAAAAAGCCAGGCCCGGGGGGCCTGGCTTGGGATGGACTGAAGGCCGGTCAGCTGCCTTTCCAGCCTCCGCCCAGGGCCTTGAAGAGATCCACGGTGGCACCCAGCCGGGCCTGGCGGTTCTGGACCCAGGCCAGGGTGGCTTCGTTGGCGGTGCGCTGTGCCGTGAGGACGTCCAGGTAGGGCGAATAACCGCTGTCATAGCGCGCCCTGGCCAGCTGGAGACCGCGCTGGGCAGCGCTCATGGCCCGGGACAGGGCGTCTTCGGCTTCCCCATTCTGGCGCACGCTGATGAGGGCGTCGTTGACCTCCTTGAAGGCGGTCTGGACCGATTTGCGGTAGCTTTCCAGGGTCTGCTTCTGTTGGGCGGTGACCGCATCCACCTGGGCGCGCAGACGCCCCCCTTCAAAAATCGGCTGGGTCAGTCCGGCGCCGACGGACCACACGGCGGCGTTGCCGCTGAACAGGTCCGACAGCTCGCGGCTTTCCCGGCCAAAGCTGCCGGTGAGGGTCAGGCTCGGGAAGAGGGCCGCCTTGGCGACACCGATCCGGGCGTTGGCTGCAATCAGGTCGGTCTCGGCCTTGCGCAGGTCGGGTCGGCTTTCCAGCAGGCTGGAAGGCAGCCCGGCTGGCGGCACCGGCGGTACTGGAAGCGTCTTCAGGTCGCCCGGGGCCAGCTTCAGGCCGGGTTGCCCGACCAGCAGGCCAAGCAGGTTTTCGGCCAGACCGCGGCTTTTTTCCAGTTGGGCGAGGGCGGCGGTGTAGCTGGCCAGGGCGCCTTCGGCCTGCTCCACGTCGAGCTGGGAGGCGATGCCACCCTTGAAACGGGCCTGGGTCAGGCGGGCGCTTTCGGTCTGGCTGCTCACCGTGTCCCGCGTGGCCAGGAGCTGGGCGTCGATAGCACGCAGATTCAGGTAGGCCTGGCTGACGCTGGCGGCCAGACTCAGGGCCACCGTTTCGCTGGTGTAACGGGTCCCCAGGGCCTGGGCCCGGGCGCCCTCTGAAGCCCGCCGCAGCTTGCCCCACACATCCAGCTCGAAGGACGTGGACAGGCCGATCCGGTTGATGTTGCGGAGCAGGCCGGTCGGTTCGATGCTGGTGGGCAGGATCGTGCGGGCCCGGCTCACGCCGGCGCTGGCATCCACCTGGGGGAGCAGGGCTGCGTCTACCTGGCGCAGTACCGCGTCGGCTTCTTCGATGCGGGCGGCGGCGCTGCGGGCGTCAGGGCTGCTGGTCAGGGCCTGGTCCACCAGCTGGTCCAGCTGGTGGTCTCCGAACAGGGTCCACCAGCGGCTGCTGAGGGCCGGTGCCTCGGCTGGCGTCGCGGTCGTGGCGGCACCGTAGCTGTCCGGAAGGGCCAGTGCGGCGGTTGGCCGGCTATAGTCGGGGCCGAGGGCGCAGCCGGCCAGGGTGAGGGGGATGGCGAGTGCCAGGTGTGTCAGTCGGGAGCGGATCACGGCTTCACCTCCCCGTGGGTGGAATGGTTGTTGGGCAGGTCTCCGGCGGGATGAAGGGCCTTGCCGCGGCTGAGCCACTTGAAGAACAGGGGTACGAAGATGGTGGCGATGAAGGTGGCTGCCAGCATGCCCCCCACCACGCCGGTGCCCATGGACCGGCGGGCGGCGGCGCCAGCGCCACTGGAGATGGCCAGCGGGATCACCCCCAGGATGAAGGCCAGGGAGGTCATCACGATGGGCCGGAAGCGCAGGCGGGCCGCTTCCATTGCGGCGTCCACCACGCTCATGCCTTCGGCCTGCTTCTGGGCGGCAAACTCCACGATGAGGATCGCGTTCTTGGCAGCCAGACCCACCAGCACCACCAGGCCGATCTGGAAGTAGATGTCATTGGGCATGCTGCGCATCAGCACGGCGACCAGGGCACCGAGCATGGCGAAGGGGACGGCCATGATCACCGCCAGGGGCAGGGACCACTTCTCGTACTGGGCCGCCAGGATCAGGAACACCATGATGATGCCGAACACGAAGGCAATCACGGAGGCACTGCCCGTGCGTTTTTCCTGGAAGGCCTGGCCTACCCACTCGATGCGATAGCCTTCGGGCAGGGCGGTGGCCGCCACTTCCTCGACGGCCTTGATGGCGTCGCCGGAACTGTAGCCCGGCGCCGAGTTGCCCAGCACCTTGGCGGCCACGAAGCCGTTGAAGCGCTCCACCATTTCGGCACCGGTGACGGACTTGACGGTGGCAATTGCGGACAGGGGCACCATCTGACCGCTGGCACTGCGTACATAGGGCTTGAGCAGGTCTTCCGGCTTCATCCGGTAGGCCGCATCGGCGGAGATCTGGACCTTGTAGGTCTTGCCGCTGCGGTTGAAGTCATTCACGTACAGGGTGCCGGTGGAGGCCTGCAGGGTGGAATACACCGAATCCAGGGAGATCCCCATCGACATGGCCTTCTGCTCGTCCACCTCCACAAACAGCTGGGGCGCGGTGACACGGAAGAAGCTGTTGATGCCGGTCAGCTCCGGGCGCTGCTTGAGGGCCTCGAGGAACTGGGCATTGACCGCGGCCAGGCTGCGAGGGTCACCGTCAGCCCGGTTCTGCACATAGACTTCGAAGCCGCCGGCGGTGCCCAGGCCCTGGATCGGGGGTGGATTGAACACCAGCCCCATGCCATCGGGCAGGGTCATGCCCGCGCCCATGAACTGGCCAGCCATTTCGCCGGTGTTCACGGTGCGCTGATCCCAGGGCTTGAAGACGATGAAGGTGGTTGCCACGCTGGCCCGGTTGTTGCCAGTGATGAAGTCCACGCCGTTGATGAAGAAGATGTTCTCGATGTCCGGCGTGGTGATGCGCTGGCGCATCTGCTCGGCAGCCTGGCCGGTCCGTTCCGCGGAGGCCCCGTCGGTCAGGGTGACGAAGCCGAACAGGAAGCCCTGGTCTTCGGCGGGCACGAAGCTGCCCGGCACGATGCGCAGCAGGCCGGCAGCGGCGACGATGGTCAGACCGAACACCAGGGCACCAATGATGCCGTGGCGCAGGGTCAGGCCGACCGTGTTGGTGTAGCTGCGGGTGAAGCGCTCGAACAGCCGGTTGAAGGGCTTGAAGAGGGGCTTCTCCTCGTGGGTCGGCTTGAGCAGCAGTGCGCACAGGGCCGGGGTCAGGGTCAGGGCGACGATCCCCGAGATCACCACGGCGACGGCCACGGTGACCGCGAACTGCTTGTACAGCACGCCGGCGATGCCGCCGAGGAAGGCTACCGGGATGAACACCGCGCAGAGCACCAGGACAATGGCCACGACGGCACCGGAGACTTCGCGCATGGCCTCGATGGCGGCCGCCTTGGGGGCCATCTTCTCCTCGTTCATCAGGCGCTCGACGTTCTCCAGCACCACGATGGCATCATCCACCACGATCCCGATCGCCAGCACCATGGCGAACAGGGTCAGGGTGTTGATGGAGAAGCCGAACAGCCACATGCCGGCCAGGGTGCCGATCAGGGAAACCGGTACCGCCACGATGGGGATCAGGGTGGCACGCCAGTTCTGAAGGAACAGGTAGACCACTGCGATCACCAGGATCGCCGCTTCGATGAGGGTTTGGGTTACCTCCTTGGCAGACTCCTGGATGAAGCGGGTGGTGTCGTAGGGCACCAGGTATTCCATGCCCTTGGGGAACTGCTTCGACATCTCGTCCAGGCGGGCCCGTACGTTCTCGGCGGTCTGGAGGGCGTTGGCACCCGACTGAAGATACACCCCCATGCCTGATACCGGTGCTCCATTCACCCGGGCGCTGCGGTCGTAGTTGTCGGCGCCGAGTTCGACACGGGCCACGTCTTTCAGGCGGACCACACCGTTGGGGCCCTCGGCTCGCAGCACGATGTTGCCGAACTCTTCCGGGGTCAGCAGGCGCCCTTTGGCCGTGACGGTGTAGGTCAGCTGCTGACCATTGATCACCGGTTCCGCACCGATCTTGCCTGCCGCGTTCTGGGCGTTCTGGACCCGGATTGCGGTGGCCACGTCGGACGTCGTGATGCCAAGTTTGGCCATCACGTCCGGCTTGAGCCACACACGCATGGCGTACAGGGGATCGAACTGCTGGGCGTCACCGACACCGGGGATACGACGGATCTCCTCGATGATGTTGAGGTTGACGTAGTTCGCCAGGTAGAGCGCGTCGAAGGTCTTGTCCGGCGAGCGGAAGGCCGCCAGCATCAGGATGTTGTTGGAGCGTTTCTGCACCGTCACGCCGGTGCGCCGCACGTCGTCGGGCAGCCGCGGTTCGGCCACCTTGACCCGGTTGTTCACGGCGATGAGCGCCGTATCCGGGTTGGTGCCCACCTGAAAGGTGGCGGTGATGCTGACCGTACCGCTGGAGGTGCTCTGGGAGTTGTAATAGAGCAGGCCTTCAACGCCCGACAGCTGCTCCTCGATGGGTGCAGCCACGGCCCTGGACAGGGTTTCCGCGTTGGCGCCCGGGAAGGATGCGGAGATGATCACCGTAGGGGGGGTGATCTCGGGATATTGGGCCACCGGCAGCGTGAGGGAGGCCATCAGGCCGGCGATCACGATGACGATGGAGATGACCGATGCGAAGATCGGTCGGCTGATGAAGAAGCGTGACATGAGGGGCGGTCTCCTTAACCCTTGGCCGCATCGGTGGCGGGCTTGCCCGCAGGTGCGCCACCGGGGGCTGCGGCCTTGGCACCAGGGCCTTCACCCGGAGCATGGGGGGCGACCGGAGCGCCCGGGCGTGCCTTGATCAGGTTGTCGATGATGACCTTGTCACCCGCCTTCAGTCCGTCCAGGATCACCCAGTCGGATCCCGCCCAGGGGCCGGTCTTGACCGGCCGCGGCTCGACCTTGTTGTCAGCGCTGGCCAGCATCACCATGGCACCCCTGTCCGTCTGCATGACCGCCTGCTGAGGAACCTTGAATACGCCATCCCGCTCGCCGGTGAGCAGGCGTGCCCGCACGAACTGGCCGGGGAGCAGGGCGCCGTCGGGGTTGGCGAATTCGGCGCGCAGTTGCACCGTACCCAGGGTCGGGCTGACCTGGCTGGCGGAGAAGTTGAGCTTGCCGCGAATCGGGTAGGTACTGCCGTCGGGGAGGATCAGTTCGACCCCGCGGACCTTATTCGGCTTGAAGCGGCCGTCAGGGGTGGCAGCGTTGAGTTCTGCATCCGAGAGGCTGAAGCGCACCCACATCGGGTTGAGCTGGACCACGGTGGTCACCAGGCCATTGACACTGACCAGGTTGCCTTCGGAAATGGCTGCACGGCCGGTGGTGCCCGCCACCGGGGCAGTAACGGTGGACCACTGGAGATTCAGTTCCGCCTGACGCAGGGCGGCATCGGCGGCCTGTACCGCCGCCACGGCGGCGGTCTTGTCGGAGGCGGCCGTGTCGTACTCCCGCTGGCTGATGGCCTGCTCGGCAAGCAGGCCCTTGAGGCGTGCGGCTTCCCGCTCGGCTTGTTCGCCCCGTGCCCTGGACTGGGCCAGATTGGCTCGGGCCTGGGCTACGGCCACCTCGAAGGGGGCCCGGTCCAGCTGGAACAGGGGCTGGCCGGCCTTGACGGCCGCGCCTTCGTCATAAAGGCGCTTGATCACGATGCCGCCAACCCGGGCCCGGATCTCTACCTCGCGTGCGCCCTCGGTCTGGGCGACTGCCTCGACGCTGGTGGCCACCCGGGTGGGTTGCATCTCGAGGACGGTGACGGGCATGGCCTGCATGGGGGGGGGGCCGCCTGCCTGCTGATCCTTGCCGGAACAGGCGGAAAGTACGGTGGCGGCAAGCACGAGCGCCGGCAGGGATGCCCGCAGGGAATGGGGTTGAGGGGGGCGATGCACAATCACGGGTGGCCTCCGGGGCTGGATTTTTAGAGGTTGTTGGGGCATAGTTTATACATTCATGAACGTATGTAAAGTTTTTTGCCGGATTTTCTCTGATTGGATTTATGTCAAATGGTTCGCAGGACTAAGGAAGACGCGGAGGTCACGCGGCGTCACATCATTGATGCCGCACGCAGGGTGTTCCTCGAGTGCGGGGTCAGTCACACCACCCTGGAGAAGATCGCGGTGGCTGCCGGGGTGACCCGCGGGGCGGTGTATTGGCACTTTCGCAACAAGACCGAGCTGTTCTTCGCGATGCGCGACCAGGCCATCCTGCCCTTTGTGGACCGGGTGCTGTTCAACGAGGGGGATGAAGACCCGCTGCTGGGCATCGAGACCGCCCTGCGGGAGATCATTCATGTGCTGACCGACCAGGATCACACCCGGGAGACCCTCGAGATCGTCATATTCAAATGCGAATACGTGGGAGAGTTCAGTCCGATGATGCACTGTACCTCCGGGCAGCTGGACTTCCTGGTGAAGCTGGCGGATGCCTACCGGAGGGCCCACGAAAAGGGTCTGGTGCGCTCGGCGCCCGCTCCCGATGAGCTTGCCCGCGATACCTTTCTTTTTGTGGGAGGGCTCGTCAAGCACTGGCTGGCAGCTCGTCCCGATGAATGTTTCCGGACTGATGCGATGAGCTTGATCCGGACCCACATTGCCCTGAGGCGTGCCTGACGGCGGGATCGCCCACTGCATCGTTTTGTGCAGAGCAGCATTTCAGCGGATTCTCTCCGGATCTGAAAATTTGAAAAACAGGTGCTTGGCAGCCTCAAAGTTTCCGAGTAATCTTGCAAAAAAAACGAGCTAGACGGTTTTTTACGTAGGCTGCAAAAAAGAGTGGGAGCCGGGAGGGTGGTGTGACCGGTGACCTCAGACGCAATACACCGGAGGAGTTAAAGAGTGAACAAACAATCAGCACCGGAAGGCCGTGCCCGCCGCTCGGTCGTGGTCGTTGCCGCCGCCCTGGCGGCCCTGGCTGCAGGCAATGCATCTGCGTTCAAGATCGAGACCGGCGATCCGGATATCGAGGTCCGCTGGGACAATACCGTAAAGTACAACGTCGGTATGCGGATGCAGGAGCGGGATTCCGCCCTGCACAACAGTGCCACGTACAGTTCGGGCAACCACAAGTTCAGCAAGGGTGACATCGTCACCAACCGGGTGGACGTGCTCTCCGAGCTGGACGTGGTCATCAAGCAGCGCTTTGGTGCCCGCATCTCCGGCATGGCCTGGTATGACGCTGCCTACAACGACAAGGAAGAGACCAATCCGAACAACATCGTCGGCGGTCACAACTTCTATCCTGGTGGACGTTACTCCGATACGGTCAAGCGCTATTACTCCCGTTCCGGTGAATTGCTCGATGCCTTCATCTTCGGCCGGCTCGACGTGGCGGATGTGCCCATCAACGTGAAGTTCGGTCGGCACACCAACTACTGGGGTGAATCCCTGTTCTCGCCGATTCACGGTGTCTCCTACTCCCAGGGGCCGGTGGATTTCCGCAAAGCGCTGGCGACGCCGGGCATTGAGGCGAAGGAATTGTTCCTCCCCCTCAACCAGCTGTCGGCCCAGGCCCAGCTCAACGACACCGTCTCGGTGGCCGCCCAGTACTTCCTGGAGTGGGCGCCTTACCGTCTGCCTGAAGGCGGTACCTATCTGGCCGGCTTCGACTTCCCCTTCGCCGGCGGCACCGTCCTGCCCGGCAATGTCCCCTACCTGGGGAACCGGCATGACAAGAAGCCGGGCAATCGGGGCAGCTGGGGCATCAATACCAAGATCACTCCGGAATGGGCTCAGGCCACCATTGGCCTTTACTACCGCCAGTTTGACGACAAGATCCCGACCATCCTCGCTGGCTCGTCAGGCTTGTACAACGCCTACGCGGAGGATGTCCGCCTGTGGGGCGTGAGTGTCTCCAAGCAGCTCGCCGGGATTGCCTTCGGTGCCGAAATCGTGCGGCGGGACAATGGCGCGCTGGCCACCCAGTCCGGGGCCAGCCAGATCGCCCGCGGCTCCACTTGGCACGGTCTGCTCAATGCGCTGGCCTATGTGGGCAAGACTCCCCTGTTTGATTCCGCCACCCTGTCGGCGGAGTTCTCCTACAGCCGGCTGGCCAATGCCGACCGCAGCACCCAGAGTGTTTTCAATCACGAAAAACACAATCCTGCTTGTTTGGGTAACAAGATGGATGGCTGTGCCACCGATTCTGCTTACGGCATCTCCGCCACCTTCACCCCGACCTGGTTCCAGGCCCTGCCCAGCGTGGATATCACCCTTCCGATCCACTACGACATTGGCCTGAAGGGCAACTCTCCGGTGCCTTTTGGCGGTAACGAGAACAGCGGCACCTGGAGCATCGGGGTTGGTGCGGATTACAAGGCCAAGTACAAGTTCGATCTGGCCTACACCAACTACTTCGGCAATTACGTGCGGGATCCGCTGACCAACACGGTCGCGGTTGCCAACGGCAACGGTTATACCAATGACCGCAACTGGCTGTCCTTCACGTTCAAGACCACCTTCTAAGCATCCGGCAGGAGATAAGGCATGAAAAACAACGTTCGCACCCTGGTCGCAGTGGCTGTCGCCTCGACCTTTTCCCTTTCCGCCCTCGCTGCCGTAACTGCCGATGAGGCCAAGCAGTTGGGGTCAACCCTGTTGCCCTGGGGCGCCGAAAAGGCCGGCAACAAGGAAGGCACGATCCCGGCCTACACCGGCCCGGCCAAGGTGCCCGCCAGTTACGATCCGAAAAACCCCAAGTACCGTCCTGATCCTTTCGCCAACGAGAAGCCCCTGTTCTCCATCGACGCGAAGAACATGGACAAGTACGCGGACAAGCTCGCCGATGGCACCAAGGCGATGATGAAGAAGTACCCCAACTACCGCATCGACGTTTATCAGACCCACCGCACCGCCCATTATCCCAAGTACTACCTGGATAACAGCCTGAAGAATGCGACCGCCTGCAAGACCATCAACAATGGCCTGCAGCTGGAGGGCTGTTATGCGGGCATCCCGTTCCCGATTCCCAAGACCGGCAACGAGGTGATGTGGAACCGCCTGTTCAAGTTCGACGGTTTTGCGCTCATGTCCGAGGGCATGACCGGCACGGTGGTGGATACCCAGGGTAACCAGACGACCACCGGTATCGGGACCATGTACATTCAGTACCCGATCTTCGATCCCAAGCGCACCACCCCGATCACTGCGGACGAACCCTACGAGAAGATCCGTGTGGACTACCATGACCCGGCCCGCAAGGCGGGTGAGAAGCTGGTCGTGCATGACTCCATCGACATGGTGAATATCGGTCGCCGTGCCTGGTCTTACCTCCCTGGCCAGCGCCGCGTGAAGCTGTCGCCGGACATCGCCTACGATACGCCCAGCCCCACCGGCGGTGGCGCCGGTACGGTGGATGAGGCAGCGGTCTTCTACGGTGCCCTGGACCGCTACAACTTCAAGTTGCTGGGTAAAAAGGAGTTGTACATCCCCTACAACACCTACAAGGCGCGGGATCCCAAGCAGTGCCCCAACTCCGTGTCCTTCAAGACCAAGAACTTCATGAACCCCGATTGCGTGCGTTGGGAATTGCACCGGGTCTGGGTGGTTGAAGCCACCCTCAAGGAAGGCAAGCGTCACGTCTATCCTCGTCGCGTGATGTACTGGGATGAAGACATGCCGGGCATGGGCCTTGGTGAAGGCTACGATTCTGCCGGCCAGATCTATCGGGTAACCCATACCCTGCCCATCGCCTTCTATGAGGCTCCGGGACACAGCACCGACGAATGGGTTACGTCTGACCTGGCCACTGGCAACTATGCCCGTCAGCAGAACGTGACGGACACCGGCGGCTGGGTGATCACCGAACCCAAGCCCAACAATTTCTTCAGCTCTGAAGCCCTGGCGGGCGGCGGCATCCGCTAAGCAGGATGACGTCCTGCGGATACCCGGTTCCGGGTATCCGCCCTGTGCCGGCCTTCGCCGGTGAATCCAATCGGAGGAAGGAGAACAGCATGCCTATAAAAAAAATGGCAGGAGTCGTCACGGCCCTGCTGATGGCAAGTATCACCCCGGCAGGGTCCGCCCTTGCCTTTGAAAATCCCATCCACTCACCGGCGATCCAGACCCGTCTGGGTGCCACCAGTGCCCTGCTGGGCGCTGCCACTGCAGGTTCGCGGCTGGTCGCCGTAGGCCTGCGCGGCCTGATCATCTACTCCGACGATGCGGGTGCCAGCTGGAAGCAGGCTGCCGTGCCCACTCAGGTGGACCTGGTCGCAGTCAGTTTCCCGTCCGACAAGAAGGGCTGGGCGGTGGGGCACGGTGGCGTGGTGCTCAACACGACGGATGGTGGTGCTACCTGGGCCCGTCAGCTCGACGGTGTCCAGGCCGCCGAACTGGCCATCAAGCACTACCAGGCCTCCAGCCACCCGAATGCAGCCGTCCTCGTGGAGCGTGAGCAGAGCCTCAAGGCCGGCGGGGGAACCCAGCCCTTCCTGGATGTGTATTTCGAGAGCGAGAGCACGGGATACGTGGTGGGAACCTTCAACCGGCTGTTCCGCACCGAGGACGGTGGCAAGACCTGGACCCCGTGGATGGAGCGTACCGAGAACCCGGGCGAGCTCCACTTCTACAGCATCCGCGGGCGGGACGGCAGCCTCTACCTGACGGGCGAGCAGGGGGCGGTCTGGCGCTACGACGCTGCCCAGCAACGTTTCGTGCTGGCGGCGACACCCTATAACGGCACCCTCTTCGGGCTGGTCGTTCCGGATGCAAACACCGTCATTGCCTTTGGCATGCGTGGCAGCCTCTATCGCAGCGGTGATCAGGGGCGGACCTGGGAAAAGGCCTCCCTGGGCACGCCGTCCGGAATCACCGGCGGCAGCGTGCTGCCTGGTGGTGAAGTGCTGCTGATCACCCAGGCCGGTGCCGTAACCCTCAGCCGGGACGGCGGCAAAAGCTTCCAGCCCATCAAGACCAGTCGTCCGATGGCGTACTTCGGTGTTGCCCCCACGAAGGACAAGCGGATCGTCCTCGTCGGTGCCGAAGGTGTGCGCCTCGAGTCCATCCAGTGAGCCGGCGTGAGTTGCCTCTCCTGACCAACAGAGTGTGAGTGCCATGGACCTTAGTCAGAACAACCAGCAGATGGCGGTGATCTCGGATCCCAAGGATTTCGATGAACGCTCCGGCAGCCTGCTTGAACGTCTCATTTTCAACAACCGCTTGCTGCTGGTGATCGGTTGTCTTTTCATCACCATCTTCTTCGCTTTCCAGATGCGCGAGATGACCGTGAATGCCAGCTTCGACAAGATGCTGCCCCACGGACATCCCTACATCACCAACTACCTGGAGAACCGGGAGCAGCTCCGCGGTCTGGGCGATTCGGTCCGGGTCGTCGTCGAGAACCCGAAGGGCGACATCTTCAACGCCGACTACCTGGAGACCCTCGCCAAGATCAATGACGAGATCTTCCTGCTGAAGGGCGTCGACCGGGCCTGGATGAAATCCATCTTCACCCCGGTGGTGCGTTGGGTCGAAGTGACCGAGGAGGGCTTCACCGGTGGCCCGGTGCTGCCCAACGACTACGACGGCTCGGCCAAGTCCATCGAGGATCTGCGCATCAACATCGGTCGCGCGGGTGTGGTGGGCAGCCTGGTGGGCAACAACTACCAGTCGAGCATGATCCAGATTCCCCTGCTGGCCGCCGACGGGGATGGCAAGCCGATCAACTACGATGACCTGTCCCGCTCCCTGGAGGAGATCCGCGCCAAGTACGCCAGCGGCCCGGATGCCAAGGTCAACATTTATGTGATTGGTTTTGCCAAGCTGGCCGGTGACCTGATTGACGGTCTCGAGAAGGTCATGGCCTTCTTCCTGGTTGCCGCAGTCATCGCAACGATCATCATCTACTTTTTCACCCGCTGCATGCGCAGCACCCTGCTGGTGCTGTTCTGCTCGCTGGTGGCGGTGATCTGGCAGCTGGGCCTGGTGGTCACCTTTGGGTACGGCATGGACCCGTTCTCGATCCTGGTGCCCTTCCTGGTCTTCGCCATCGGCATCAGCCACGGCGCCCAGAAGATGAACGGCATCATGCAGGACGTGGGCCGTGGCACCCACAAGCTGGTGGCCGCCCGCTATACCTTCCGTCGCCTGTTCCTGGCCGGTCTGACCGCCCTGCTGGCCGATGCGGTCGGTTTTGCGGTGCTGATGGTCATCGACATCCCGGTGATTCGCGAGCTGGCCCTTACTGCCAGCCTGGGTGTGGCGGTGCTGATTTCCACCAACCTGATCCTGCTGCCGGTGCTGCTGTCCTACGTGGGGGTGTCGCCCTCCGCGGCGAAGCGCAGCCTCAAGGAAGAGACGGAGGAGATCAAGGGCCGCGGGATGGGCAAGCTGTGGGCCTGCCTGGACCACTTCACCGAGCGTCGCTGGGCCACCATCGCCATCGTCGCCAGCACCATCATGGGCGTTGCCGGCTTCATCGTCGCCCAGGATCTGAAGATCGGTGACCTGGATGCGGGCGCCCCCGAGCTGCGGCCGGATTCCCGCTACAACCAGGACAACGCCTTCATCACCGCCAACTACGGCATCTCCAGTGATGTGTTCGCGGTGATGGTGAAGACCCCGGCAGACAGCTGCCGCTCCTTTGAGACCCTCACCGAGACCGACCGCCTGAGCTGGCACCTGGCCCAGGTGCCTGGCGTGCAGCGGACCGTGTCCCTGGGTGATACCGTGCGCAACTACACCGCCGGCGGCTTTGAGGGCAACCCGAAGTGGATCACCGTCAGTGACAACCAGGGTCTGATCGACGCTCAGATCGGCAATGCGATGAGCTGGAACTCCGAGTTCCTGAACACCCAGTGCTCCCTGATCCCGGTGCTGGCCTTCCTGTCCGACCACAAGGCCGAGACCCTCGACCGGGTGGTGGCGGCCGCCAGCGAGTTCGCCGAGAAGAACAGCACCGACGATCGCCAGTTCCTGCTCGCCGCCGGCAGCGCCGGGGTGGATGCAGCCACCAACATCGTGGTGCGTGAAGCCAACCGGACCATGCTGCTCTACGTGTATGCCTCGGTCATCGTGCTGTGTGCGATCACCTTCCGCAGCTGGCGTGCCGTCGTCGTGGCCGTGCTGCCCCTGGTGCTCACCTCGGTGCTGGCCGAAGCGCTGATGGTCTGGCTGGGCATTGGCGTCAAGGTGGCGACCCTGCCGGTGGTGGCGCTGGGTGTCGGCATCGGTGTCGATTACGCCCTCTATCTGCTCAGCGTGCAGCTGGCCCAGCAGCGCATGGGCTACTCCCTGGGCGAGGCTTACCAGCGCTCGGTGGCTTTCACCGGCAAGGTGGTGGCCCTGGTGGGTGTGACCCTGGCTGCCGGCGTGATCACCTGGGCCTGGTCACCGATCAAGTTCCAGGCTGACATGGGCATCCTGCTGACCTTCATGTTCCTGTGGAACATGCTTGGCGCCCTGATCCTGATCCCGGCCCTGTCCCACTTCCTGCTGCAGGGTGAGACGGCCAAGGACCATACCCTTACCCCGGCGGAAAAGGCCCTGTTGCCGGAAGAGGCTCTGCAGGACTGAAACGAGCGTTGCGCACGGACGCCGGGGTGAGCTGCGGTCCCCATTTTCCCGGCGTCCGCTTTTTATAAAAAAAAGGACTGATTGTTTTGCTTTCGGGCCTCCCGGCCCGCGGCGAGGCAAGCCAAAGGAGGCTGATAGATGGAACGTGTCAAAGGAAAGGTTGCGCTGGTTACCGGCGGCGCGTCCGGACTGGGGCAGGCGGATGTGCTGGCCCTGGCCCGGGAAGGCGCCCGGGTGGTGGTCACCGATCTCAATGCAGAGGCCGGTCAGGCCCTGGCCCGGGAAGTCGATGGCGTCTTCATCCGCCACGACGTCCGCAGCGAGGACGACTGGCACAAGGCCGTCGGGCTGGCTGTGAGCCGGTTTGGCCGCCTCGACGTGCTGGTGAATAACGCCGGCATCGTCGTTCCTGCCGACATCGAGTCGGCCACCCTGGAGGAGTACCGCCTGCTCGGCGCCATCCACGGGGAGGGAACTTTTCTGGGCTGCAAGTACGGCATCCAGGCCATGAAGGCCAATCCGGGCGGCCCCAGCGGTTCGATCATCAACATCTCTTCCCTGTCTGCCGTACGCGGCTTTCCCGGCGTGATCACCTACGCCGCTGCCAAGGGCGCCGTGCTGGCCATGACGACCACCATCGCTGCCCACATGCGCGAGAAGGGCTACGGGATGCGTTGCAACGCGATCCTGCCCGGGATGATCAACACCCCCCTGCTCAAGGCCGTGGGCGCAGACACCCTCCCCGGACTCGGGCAGCCGGAGGATGTGGCCAACACCGTTCTTTTCCTCGCATCGGACGAGTCGCGCCACATGAGCGGCGCCCACATCGTCCTCGACAACGCGTCATCCATCATCGGCGGAGGAGCCTGACATGGCAGCCAGCAAAAAACTCGAAGGCAAGGTGGCAATCGTTCTCGGTGCCGCCGGCAAGGACAACATGGGGCAGGTCATCGCCCGCCGTTTCACGGAAGAGGGTGCCCGGGTCGTGGTCGCCGGCCGCAAGCTCGACGAACTGGACCGCTTTGCGAAGAGCATCGGCGGGGCCGCTTTCCAGTGCGACATCACCCGCAAGGATCAGGTGAATGCCCTGTTCGCCTTTGCGCGGGACTGGGGCGGCCATGTGGACATTGCGGTCAATGCCACTGGCTGGGGGCTGTTGAAGGGCTTCACCGAAACCACCCTGGAAGAGCTGGATCAGATTACCGACCTGCAGTTCAAGGGTCCGTTCTACTTCTGTCAGGCGGCCGTGGAAACCCTGGCCAAGGGCGGTTCGATCATCCAGATCAGCTCGGCCACCGCCACCATCATGCTCAATGACCATGCCGCCTACATGGGCACCAAGGCGGGCACCGATCACGTGATCCGTTGTGTCGCCCATGAATTCGGTGAGCGCGGCATCCGCGCCAACTCGATCTCCCCGGGCCTCACCGAAACCCCGATGACGGCCGGCGCCAAGGACGTGCCGGGCCTGTTCGACAGCTTCCTGTCCGGTTATCCCCTGGGGCGCATCGGCACCAAGGACGACATCGCCGCCGCCGCCGTGTGGCTGGCCAGCGACGAATGTTTCATGACCGGGGAAAACCTGCAGATCAATGGCGGCCTCACCCTGCGCCGCAACCCGACCCGCGAAGAGATCCAGGCAGCCATCGTGGCGGCCTCCGCCAGCAACGCCTAAGGAGCACGACCATGAGCCAACACGCCCTGATTTCCCGCCTCGGTACCCTGATGCAGCTGGCCTTCGTGCCCGCCGATGTGGAGGCAACCCTGCGCTACTGGACCGAGACCATGGGAGTCGGTCCGTTCTTCAAGCTGTCCAATATCGTCGTCGATGCGGCCAAGTACAAGGGTGAGCCGGCCAGCATCGATTTCTCGGTGTACATCGCCTATTGGGGCGACATGCAGATCGAGATCATCGAGCAGCACAACGATGCCCCGTCCATCTACAAGAGCTGGCGTGCCGAGGGCCGCGAGGGCCTGCATCACGTCTGCATCGTGGTGGACAACATGGCCGAGGCCCGTGCCGTATGTGCCGAAGCGGGTGCCACGGTGATGCAGGAGGTGTGGCTGCCGGGGGGCGGCGAAGCCATCTATGTGGATGCGGGTGGTGGTTCGGGCAGCCTGATCGAAATGATCTGCTTCCCGAAGGAAAACTACGCCTTCTTCGATCTGATGCGCGATGCTGCCCGTCAGTGGGACGGCAGTGATCCCATTCGTCCGGTGGGTTGAGGAGGGGCCATGAGCGACAAGGCAACCCTCCCCAAGGCCGGCCGCATCGACTGCGTGCTGGTGGCCTCCGGCAAGTATCACGACATCGACTTTGCCCGTCTGGAGCTGCTCAAGCTGCTGGCCGAGGACGAGCGGATCCGGGTGCGGGTGTTTGAGGACTATTCCAACCTGGAAGCCCTCCGCACTGCGGACTTCCTCGTCACCTACACCTGCGACGTGGTGCCCAGCCTGGAGGAGCAGGAAGCCCTGCGCGCCTGGGTAGCCGGAGGAGGGCGCTGGTATGCCCTGCATGGCACGGCCTCGATCCTGCGCTTTCTGGACAACGGGCTGGTGGATTCGCCAGCCCTGGCACCCCACTTCATGGAAACCCTGGGCAGCCAGTTCATTGCCCACCCTCCCATCGGCCCCTACCGGGTCGAGGTGGCGAATCCGAAACACCCGCTGGTGGAAGGAATCGAGCCCTTCGAGGTCGTGGATGAACTCTATCTGTCCGACATCCACGCCCAGCTCGAAGTGCTGCTGGACACGGAGTTCGAAGGGGAAGGCACGGGCTTTGCCCGCAGCACCTGGCGCCGGGCCCGCCATCCGGTGCTTTACCTGCGGCCGATCGGCCAGGGTTCAGTGCTTTATCTGACCCTCGGTCACTGCCGTGGCCACTACGACATGCAGCCCCTGGTGGACTACTGGCCCGAGAAACAGACCTGCGCCTGGGATCTGCCCGTGTTTTACGAACTGCTGCGCCGGGGCATTGCCTGGGGCAAGGCTCGCAGCGCTGCGTAAGCGGCTGGACATGAAGGAATCCGTCCCTGCGGAACAGTCATCTCGCTCCGTTCGGCGGTTCCCGCAGGAATGCACCACCCCACTCACACACAAGGAAGAGACAAAATGGAACTCGGACTCAAAGGCAAGAAGGTCATCATCAACGGCGGCAGCCGCGGTATCGGCAAGGCTGCCCTGGAAATCTACGCGGCAGAAGGCTGTGACATTGCCTTCTTCTCCCGTGACAAGGCCCGTGTCGAGCAGACCGTGGCCGAGCTGCAGAAGCATGGCGTCAAGGTCTTCGGCGACGCTTTCGACATGAACGACGCCGCCGCCTACGAGGCCTGGCTCACCAGCGCTGCCGAGCGTCTGGGCGGCTGCGACATCTTCATTCACAACGCCAGCTCCTCCGGTGCGCAGGGTACGACCGACTGGGACATGACCTTCCGCCTCGACATGATGGGCGCCGTTACCGGCTGCCAGACCCTGGAGCCCTTCCTGGAGAAGTCCGGCACCGGTTCGGTGATCCTGATGTCCAGCACTGCGGCGGTGGAAACCTTCATCTATCCCCAGGCCTTCAATGCCATCAAGGCGGCCATCATCACCTATGGCAAGCAGCTCTCCCAGCTGTGGGCGGCGAAGCAGATCCGCGTGAACATGGTGTGTCCCGGCCCCATCGCCTATCCCGGCGGCAACTGGTCGATGATCAAGGAGGCCATGCCCGAGCTTTACGACAAGACCCTCGCCGACATGCCCCTCGGCCGCTTTGGCGCTCCGGAAGACGTGGCTCGCTCCATGGTCTTCCTGTCCAGCCCGGCTGCCTCCTACATCACCGGCACCAACCTGGTGATCGATGGCGGCTATACCAAGCGCGTCCAGTTCTGAACAGGGATCGCCGGTCATGAAGCTGTACACCTCCATCGGGCCCAACCCGCGCCTCGTGAAGATGTTCGCCGCCGAGAAGGGTATCCCCCTCGAGCTGGTCAACGTGGACATCATCGCCGGCGAGAACCGTCAGCCGGCCTGGCAGGCCATCAACCCCACCGGCACCACGCCGGTACTGGAAACGGACGACGGGCTGCGCATTGCCGAGACGGTGGCGATCTGCGAGTACCTGGAAGAACGTTTCGCGGCCTCGCCGCTGATCGGCGCCACGCCGGAGGCCCGGGCCATCACCCGGATGTGGTGGCGACGGGTGGACCTGCTGGTGGTGCAGCCGATGACCGCGGGTTTTCGGGGGGCCGAAGGACTGCCCCTGTTTCAGGATCGGGTACGCTGCCTGCCCCAGGCCGCCGACGACCTCAAGCAGACGGCCCGGGACGGGCTGGCCTGGCTGGAGGCGCAGTTGGGTGATCGGCCCTACCTCACTGGCGAGGCCCTGAGCGTGGCCGACCTCCTGCTATTCTGCTTCGTGGAGTTTGGCGCTCAGGTGGGGCAAGGGCTCGATCCTGCCGGGTTCCGTCTGGCTGCCTGGCGGGAGAGAATCGCATCCCGGCCGTCTGCCCACCTGCCCTGGCTGGGTTGAACCGGCCCTTCGACAACGACAAGGAAACACCATGCACCAGATTACCGTACACCACGATTTCGATGCCCCGGCCGAGCAGCTGTGGGACATCCTCGCCGACTTTGCCCACATCGAGCGCTGGTGGCCGCAGGACATTCCTGCTGTGCAGATCGAGCGGGTGGAGCTGGAAGGGGAGGGCATCGGCCTGATCCGCCACATCTATAACAAGGGTTTTGCCGCGCCGGTCAGCGAGCGCCTGGATTTTCAGGATCCCGCCAGCAAGACCTACAAGCTGTCGATTGTCGGCCAGCGCCCGGCCGGTCTCGCTTCCTACCAGGCCACCGGTCATATCGAGGCGCTGCCCGATGGGCGCAGCCGCCTCAATTACCGGGGTGAATTCACCACCGAATCCGGTCAGCCGGATGAGGCGGAAGCCTTCCTGAGAATGGCCTACGGGCTGATGTTCCAGGGGCTGAGCGCATCAGTGACCCGTTGATCTGACAACCCTGGGGGTCGGATTCATCCGGGCCCGCAACCATGTTTGGGCGGGCGTGACCCTGCCGAGGATGAATTCATGACCATGAAGGCTGTGCGTTTTACCGTTCCGGGGGCTCCGCCCGTCGTTGAGGAAGTCGCCATTCCCGAGCCCGGTCCAGGGCAGGTGCTGGTCCGCATCGGTGGGGCCGGCGTATGCCACTCGGACCTCCATGTGCTGGATCACGGGGCAATGCATTTCCAGGGTCCGTTCACCCTCGGCCACGAAAATGCCGGATGGGTGGCCCGGCTGGGGGCCGGGGTGACCGGCCTCAAGGAGGGCGATCCGGTGGCGGTCTTCGGGTTCTGGGGCTGTGGCCATTGTCATGCCTGCCTGCAGTCCATGGAAGCGTATTGTGAGAACTGGGAGAGCCTGCCCAATAACGGTGGTGGTATCGGTACCGATGGCGGCATGGCCGAATACATGCTGGTGCCGTCCCCGCGCCTGCTGATTCCCCTGGGTTCCCTCGCCCCACGGGAAGCCGCTCCCCTGACCGATGCCGCCTTGACACCCTACCACGCCATCAAGCGGGGCCTGCACCTCCTCACGCCGGATGCGACCGCGGTGGTGATCGGAGTGGGTGGCCTGGGGCACATGGCGGTACAACTGCTGCGGGTACTCTGCGGCGCCCGCATCGTGGCGGTGGATGTGGACGACCGCAAACTCGAGCATGCCCGCCAGCTGGGGGCGGACCTGGTGGTCAACTCCCGCAATGCGCCTGAGGCCATCGAAACCATCACCGGATTTACCGGACGGCGCAAGGCCGCCCTGGTGCTGGATTTCGTCGGCATTCAGCCGACCCTTGATCTGGCGGTGCATCTGGTCGGGCGCAACAGCCAGCTGACGGTGGTCGGCGTCGGCGGCGGTACCATTCCCCTGACCCAGTGGACCCTGCCCTTCGGCTGTTCGGTGTGCACGCCCCTGTGGGGCTCCCGGGCCGAACTGATGGAGGTGATTGCCCTGGCCCAAAGCGGGCGGATCCATGTGGATGCCAGCTATTTCAGCATTGAGCAGGGCCCCCAGGTGCTGCAGGATCTGCGTGAAGGGAAGGTGGTCGGGCGGGGTGTGCTGGTCCCGGACCTGGTTTGAGACGTTTTACCGGACGAATAAAGGAATAATGATGTTGAGCAAACTTCTCATCCCCCTGCTGCTTTCTGCACTGCTGCTCTCGCCTGCGGCCCATGCCGGCCGCGATGACGACGCCAGGGCCCTGCTTGCCAAGGCCGTGACCCATTACAAGGACAAGAAGGATCTGGCCCTGGCCGCCTTCAGCCGCCAGGGGGAGTTCATCAAAGGCGAGCTGTATGTGTACGCCCTCGACAGCAAGGGGGTCGTGCTGGCCAGTGGCGGCTCCTCGTCCACCCTGATTGATCGTAACGTGATCGATTTCAAGGATGCCGATGGGAAAGCCTTCTTCCGGGAAATGCTCGAAACAGCCCAGGCGAAGGGGGCGGGCTCGGTGGAATACCGCTGGCTGAACCGCAAGGACGGCAAGATCGAGCGCAAGGTGGCCTTCTTCGAGAAGGTGGGGGACCGGGTGCTGGCGGTGGGGTACTACCTGCCCCATGGTTCGCCGGCCCAGGCGAGCGCCCTGGCCGACAAGGCTGCTGCCGCCGTGAAGGAAGATCCGTCCAAGGCCTTCGCCGCCTTCAACGACCTCAACGGCCGCTTCGTCGAGGATGATCTGTATGTATTTGCGATTGGCCTGGACGATGGCCGCTTCCGGGCCCACGGTGGCCTGCCGCGTCTGGTCGGCACCGGGGCTCTGACCCTCAAGGACGCGGACGGCAAGGAGTTCATCCGGGACATGCTGGCCCGGGTCAAGGACAAGGAACAGGGCGAGATCGAGTATGCCTGGCGCAATACGGTGACTGGCAAGGTGTTCAAGAAGCACACCTACCTGCGCCGGGTGGGCAATGTGGTGGTGGGTGTGGGTTATTACCAGTGAGTCTGGCGCTCCCGTTGCTGGGGTGTTACTGGACCCTCGCCGGCAATTATGTATTCGGCGAGGCTGACCACAGCCCCTGGGATTTCCGCCTGCGGGCCGAGGCGGCCGCCCGGGCGGGTTATACCGGGATCGGCATCAAGCAGGCGGACCTGCGCCGGACCCTGGCCAGCCATGGCATCCAGGGCCTGCGGGCGATCCTGGCGGGTAACGGCCTGTGCCACCTGGAGCTGGAGGCACTTTTCGATTGGTGTGCCGACGGGGAGGCCCGCCAGCGCTCTGACATGGACCGGCACCTGCTGCTGGCCACCGCCGCCGAGCTGGGTGCTCACCGGATCAAGGCGGCGGGGGATTTTGGCGGGGCGGACTGGTCTGTCGAGCGGATGCACGACGCCTTCCAGGTGCTTGCCCGGCAGGCGCGGGAGGTGGGGACCACGGTGACTCTGGAGCCGATTCCCTTTTCCAACATTCCCGATCTGGAAACCGCCCTGGCCATTCTGGGCACCAGTGCCGGCCAGGGGGGCGGCTTGATGCTCGACAGCTGGCATGTGACCCGGGGGCAGATGGACTTTGCCCGGATTGCCGCGCTGCCTCCCGGAACAATCGGTGGGGCGGAGTTGGATGACGGAACCCTCGAGACGGTCGGTTCGCCCATTGCAGACACCCTGGATCGCCGGCGGTTGTGTGGTGAGGGGGAGTTCGACCTGGCCGGCTTCATCGCGGCCGTGCGGGCCAGCGGTTACCAGGGGCCGTGGGGGGTGGAGATCATCTCCGTCGAACAGCGTGCCCGGCCCTTGCAGGAGGCTGCCGATGCGAGCTGGCGCGGTGCGGGGGCATGCCTGCGGAGCTGCTCCGGCTAGCGTGCGGCGAGGACTGGGAAAAGCGGCTCTCATCCCGCTGAAAAATATTGGCAAGCAAATTGTTCATTGGTAATATAAAAACGAACAAGGCTGTTTTATTTATTTTGCGGTGCAAGGCCAAGCAGGCGTCAGTGTCCCGCCCGGGGCAGATCCTCAACTTCAGTGGAGCCGGGGTAAAACCCCGGTCCCTTCCGGTCTGGGAGTACGTCGGATGTATCAGCAAGCCCTTTTCCTGTCCGTCCTGCGGTCTGCTGGCCGGATTTCCTCCTGATTCTTTCTGCGAGTCTGCGTTCTGCCATATGCGCCCTGCAGGGGTGGATCCGTGTGGCTGCAGCGCCAAAAACCCCCGCTGATCCGATGGGATCGATTTGCCCTGGAAGGGAGAAAGGATGACAAACCAACTTAAATAAAAATAGGTTTGATTGTTTTGTTTCGGGGCTTCAGAGAGTGCCGATCCACACATCAGGAGGAGAAAATAGTGAACAAGAACAAGGGCAAGCACCCCATCAACACACGCGGTACCTGGCGCCTGCTGGCGGGCGCAGCCTTGGTGCTGGCGGCCTTTCCAGCCAGTGCCTTCGAAATAGAGACTGGCAATCCGGACGTCAAGATCCGCTGGGACAACACCCTCAAGTACAACGCCGGCTGGCGTGCCGAGGGGCGCGACGACAAGCTCGGCGACGCCTGGATTGGCCAGGCCACCAACCATGGCTGGGATACCGGGGATCTGGTCACCAACCGTTTTGACCTGCTCTCCGAATTCGACTTCGTTTACAAGGAAAAACACGGCTTCCGCATCTCGGCAGCCGCCTGGAACGATTTCGCCTATACCGACCGGGTCACGCCCAATCCCAAGCTCGGGGGCACCACGGCCTATCCGAACAACCGCTTCACCAAGCACGTGGAGCGCTGGTACAAGGGTTCGGGCGAACTGCTGGACGCCTTCGTCTTCACTCGGCTGGACATCGGTGCGATGCCGGTGAACGTCCGGGTCGGGCGCCACAACGTGTACTGGGGCGAGTCCCTGTTCACCTTTGCCAATAGCATTGCCTACGGGCAGGGGCCCCTCGACTTGCGCAAGGCCACCTCCACCCCGGGGGTTGAGGCCAAGGAGCTGTTCCTGCCCCAGAACCAGGTTTCCCTGGGTGCCAAGCTCAACGATCAGATCAGCGTGGCGGCCAACTACTACATGGAGTGGGATCCCCACCGCTTTCCTGAAGGGGGTACCTACCTGGGCGGTTCAGACCTGAGCTACCTGGGCGGCACCAACGCCCAGGGCTACCCGGTGCTGGGTGACCTGTCCTCCGGCCCCTACCGCAAGCCGGGTAATACCGGCAGCTGGGGCGTGATGACCAAGATCCGTTCGGAGCTGGTCGGCGGGGATGTGGGTCTCTACTACCGCAATTTCGATGACCGTTACCCGACGATGATCAACGGGGGTAATTTCAGCTATCTGCAGAACGCCTATGCCAAAGACGTGAAGCTCTACGGCGTCAGTCTCTCCAAGCTGGTGGGATCGGTGTCCGTGGGTGCTGAGCTGTCCCGCCGGGAAGGTACCGCCCTGGCCACCAAGGGCTCGGCCGACCAGCTGGCCACCGGCAACACCTGGCACGCGCTGGTCAATGCGATCGCTTACATCGGCAAGACGCCCCTGTTCCATTCGGCACCCCTGTCGGTGGAGCTCAACTACGTGCGCCTGGATGGCGTGGACCGTCAGTCCAGACCCTACGTCAATCACGAGGACTATGGCTGCACCACCGGGAAGAAGACTGGCTGTGCCACCGACGATGCCTTCGGCCTGAACGTGGCCTTCACGCCGACCTGGTTCCAGGTCGTGCCGGGGATCGACGTGACCATGCCCATCAACTACGGTCGGGGCCTCAAGGGCAACACCGTGACCCCCATGGGGCCCGGTGAGAACGCCGGTTCCTGGAGCGTGGGTGTGGGTCTCGACGTATTCGCCAAGTACCTGGTCAACCTCTCCTACAACGATTACTTCGGCGGTTACGGGGTAACCAACGGTGTATGGAACGGGACCGCCAACGGCAGTGGCGTCTATCGCGACCGTGGCTGGGTGTCCCTGACCCTCAAGGCCACCTTCTGATTCCGGAGTCCGCTCCGAAACGATCCGACGAAGAAAAGGTTATCTCCATGAACATGCAAGTCAAAACCCTGACCCTGATGATTGCCGTGGGTCTGTCTGGCCTTGCCTCCGCGGCGGCCACCCCCGAAGAGATCAAGCAGCTCGGCACTACCCTGACCCCCTGGGGGGCGATCAAGGCAGGCAATGCCGATGGCAGCATCCCGGCCTACACCGGTGGCATCGAGCCCCCGGCCAGCTACGACCCCAAGAAGCCCCAGTTCCGCCCGGATCCCTTTGCCAGCGAGAAGCCCCTGTTCTCCATCACGGCCGCCAACATGGCCAAATACGAGGACAAGCTGAGTGCCGGCCAGAAGGAGATGCTCAAGAAGTACTCCACCTACCGGATTGACGTTTATCCCAGCCACCGGACGGCCAAGTATCCCAAGTACGTCATCGACAACACCCTGAAGAATGCGGCTTCCTGCCAGCTGGCCCCCAGCCTGCTGCAACTGGCCGGCACCTGCTTCGGGGGGGTGCCCTTCCCGATTCCCAAGAACGGTTCCGAGGTGATGTGGAACCGGACGATGAAGTACGACCAGTACGCCTACCAGTCCCCGGGGCAGACCTCCACCCTGGTGGACCGCAGCGGCCGGCGCATCGAGACCGGCGCGTTCGCCTACTGGCAGACCTTCCCGACCTATGAGCCGGGCCGGACCAAACCGATTGCCGCCGACGAGATGCTGGAGTACGGCCGGGTGGACTGGACCGGGCCGACCCGCAAGGCTGGCGAGAAGCTGGTCCTGCACGACTCCGTCGACATGCAGAACGTCGGCCGCCGTTCCTGGAGCTATCTGCCGGGTCAGCGCCGGGTCAAGCTGTCCCCGGACGTGGCCTATGACACCCCCAGCCCGGCCGGTGGCGGCATCGGCACCGTGGATGACACCCAGGTCTTCTACGGCGCCCAGGACCGCTACAACTACAAGCTGGTCGGCAAGAAGGAGATGTTCATTCCCTACAACACCTTCAAGCTCCACGACGAAAAGCAGTGCTCGGCCGACAAGGTGTTCACCCCCAACCACCTCAACCCGGACTGCGTCCGTTGGGAGCTGCACCGGGTGTGGGTGGTGGAAGCCACCCTCAAGGAAGGCAAGCGCCACATCTACCCGCGCCGCACCTTCTACTGGGATGAGGACATCCCTGCCGTGGGCATGGCCGACAACTATGACGATGCCGGCAAGGTGTATCGGGTCACCCAGGGGCATTACTACCCCTTCTATGAAACCACGGGCCACAACACCCATGAGTTCGTGGTCCATGACCTGAACAGCGGTGGCTATGTGCGCCAGGCCTACACGGTGGCTGGCGCCGGCATGATGACGGTGACCAAGCCGTCCGATGCCAAACCGGCGGGTTTCTATGATTCTGCCGCGCTGAGCCAGGAAGGCGTGCGCTAAGACGGTCAGGGGCCGGACGGCAAGCGCCGTTGCGGCCCCGATCTTTTCACGGAAAGGAATGTTCCATGACGAGTACTACCGTCGACCTGGCGCGCCTCCAGGCCGAGGTGGCTGATCTGGCCGCCCGGCGTGACATCCATGCGGCCCTCAACCACTACATGCGTGGCCAGGACCGCCTGCTGCCGGACACCCAGCGCCTGGCTTTTCATCCGGATGCCTGGGTGGATTGTGGCCTCTTTGCCGGGCCCGCCGCCGACTTCATCGATTTCGCCCAGGGCTTTCTGGCCGCCTGCGATGCCAGCCAGCACCTGATCGGGCAGGTCAGCCTCCACATCGAGGGTTCGCGGGCCACCGGGGAAGTCTATTTCCTGGCCCAGCACCGGATTACCGAGAACGGCGAAAAAAAGGACCTCTTCGTGGCAGGCCGCTACCAGGACGAGTACGAGGACCGGGGTGAGGGCTGGAAGATCGCGCGGCGCAAGGAGATCGTGGACTGGGCCCGCACCGACCCGGCCGCCGACAGTTTCCTGAAGGAGCAGACCGCCCTGCACCTGGCCGCCCGGGGCGAGCGGGGCTGAGCAGTCGGGTGCTGCATTGCAATATAAAAAATACAAACAAATCTGTTTGTAATGCGGTAGTCTTCACTTCGTACCGCGACAAGAGATGAATGGGCTGGCCTGGTCAGACCCGTCACATGAAGCACCAAGGAGGAAGGACATGAATCATCCCGCCGAGCACATCGCTCCCGGCGCAGCCCGCTGCCCCGGCCCGAGCACTGCGGAGATCATCCGTGCCGATGGCGATCAGCCACCGGCCCATCTGACGGTTCCCAGTTACGAATTCATCGGTGACCGGGACATTCCCTTTGCCCGCTACACCTCCCGCCAGTTTCATGAGCTGGAAAAAGAGCGGCTGTGGACCCGGGTCTGGCAATGGGCGTGCCGGGAAGACGACATTCCCGGGCCGGGCGATTACTTCGTTTACGAAATCACCGACAAGTCGGTGCTCATCGTCCGCACCGAGAGCGGTGCCATAAAGGCCTACCCCAACGCCTGCCTGCACCGGGGCACCCAGCTCAAGCCCGCCGGCTCGGCCGGTCGTTCGAAGAACCTGCGCTGTCCCTTCCACGGCTTCACCTGGAGCCTCGAGGGCGCCCTGGAGGACGTGCCCTGCCGCTGGGATTTCCCCCATGTTCAGGATGAAACCTTCCGTCTGCCCGAGCTGAAGGTGGACACCTGGGGTGGTTTCGTCTTCATCAACTTCGACCAGGATGCCCCGCCGCTCGCCGAACATCTGGGTGTGCTGCCCGAGCATTTTGCCAAATGGGACCTGGCGGCCAAGTTCACCGCCCGCCACGTGCGCAAGCTGCTGCCGGCCAACTGGAAGGCCTGCCTGGAAGCATTCCTGGAGTCCTACCACGTGCTTGAGACCCATCCTCAAGGTGTGCTCACCGTGGGGGATGCCAACAGCCAGTACGACATCTACGGGGATAACTTGTCCCGCTTCGTTCATCTGGTGGGCTATCCCAGCCCCCACCTCAAGGAGAGCTTCAGCCAGCAGCAGATCCTCGATGCCCTGCTGGGCGAGGGAGTGGTGGAAGGCGTCGCTGAAGGGGCCGACAAGCTGCGGGTGCCGGAGGGTCAGACTGCCCGGCAGGTGTTCGCCACACACCTCCAGGGGATGTTCGGCCAGGCCTACGGCAGGGATTTCTCCCATCTGAGCATCTCCGAGACCATCGACGCCATCGAATACTGCCTGTTTCCGAACACCTGCCTGTTCCCGTCCCTGTTGTTCCCCATGGTCTATCGCTTCCGTCCCAATGGGGATGATCCGGACTCCTGCATCTTCGACCTGCTGTTCCTGCAGCCGGTGCCGGACTCGGGCGTTCGTCCCGATCCGGCGGAGGTCATCGAGCTCGGTTTCGAGCAGTCCTTCCACGAGGTGCCGGGCTTCGATCCGGGCTTGGCCACCATCTACGACCAGGACACCGGCAACCTGATCGGCCAGCAGCGGGGCTTCAAGTCCAGCACCAAGCCGGGCCAGACCCTCGGCAATTACCAGGAAGTGCGGATCCGCCAGCTTCACCAGACCCTCGACAAATACCTGAATGCCCCCATCCGGCAGGGAGAACGTGCATGAGCAAACTGCAAGACAAGGTTGCGCTGGTGACCGGTGCCGCCTCGGGCATCGGCGCCGGCATCGCCCGCCGCTTCATCGCCGACGGTGCGAAGGTGCTGCTGACCGACATCAATGACACCGCCGGCGCTGCCCTGGCCGACGAACTCGGCCCGAACGCGGCCTACCTGAGCCTCGATGTCCGCGAGGAGGCTGCCTGGCAGCAGGCCGTCGCCCACGTGGAGCAGCGCTGGGGCCGGCTCGACATCCTGGTGAACAATGCCGGCATCTCCTTCCCGGCCCACATCGAGGCGGCGACTCTGGAGGACTGGCGCAATCACATGCGGGTCCATGGGGAAGGCACCTTCCTGGGCTGCAAGTACGGCGTTGGCAGCATGAAGACGACCGGCGGCGGCGCGATCATCAACATCTCCTCGGTGGAGAGCATCCGCCCAGGCCCCTTGTTCACCGCTTACGGTGCGGCCAAGGCAGCCCAGGACGCGGTCACCAAGACAGTGGCCCTGTATTGTGGCGAACAGCATTACAACATCCGCTGCAACTCGGTGCACCCGGCGGCCACCCGCACCCCCAACCTGCAGCAGTATCTCGATGCCTCCGACGATCCAGCCCGCCTGGAGGCGATCTACGCCGGCATGCAGCCCCTCGACCGGATCGCCGAGGTGAGCGAGATCGCCGCGGCGGTGGCCTTCCTGGCCAGTGACGAGGCCAGTTTCATGACCGGTCACCAGATGTACGTGGATGGCGGCGTGCTGGCGAAGCCCTATCCGGCGGGGGAAGGCGCATGAGCATGGACCTCGCCCAACTGGAACAGGCTTTCGCCGAGATGCAGGCCAAGCAGGACCTGCATGAGCTCAACGTGCGCTACGCCAACGGTGTGGACCGGCGTGACCGGGCCCTGCTGGAGACCCTGTGGTGGCCGGATTCGGTGATCGACTTCGGCCTCTTCGTGGGCAGCGGTGAACAGTTTGCCGAGATCATCAGTGCGCCTAACCCAGCCGTGGAGATCACCTACCACTTCGCCTCCAACGAGCTTTTCGAGGTGGACGGTGACCGGGCCACCGGCCGCAGCTACGTCCTCGGCATGAGCGTGGTGCTCGCCGAGGATGGCAGCAAGAGCGACCAACTGGTCGGTGGCCGTTACCTGGACAAGTACGAGCGGCGGGGCGGCGTCTGGAAATTCACCCATCGCCTCTTCGTGGTGGACTGGATGAACAGCCAGCCCGACAACGCCGTCTGGGATGCGGGCATCGGAGCGGCGGCCCAGCGCGGTCGTGCCGGCCTCGATGACGTGTCTTATACCTTCTTCAAATCCTGATGCGGCAGGAGCACACCATGAGCCATTCCTTCCATACCGTCTTTCCGGTGGCGGACCTGCCGCCCGGAGCCAGCAAGGCCGTCCAGATCGATGGCCACAACATTCTTGTCGGCAACTCCGCCGGGGAGTTCTTTGCGGTGCAGAACCGCTGCACCCACCAGGACTCCCCGCTCGAAGGCGGCCGGATCCGCAACGGCCTGATTGCCTGTCCCCTCCACGGGGTGATGTTCGACGTCAAGACCGGCTGCGGCCGGGGCCAGATGGGACGGGTGCCCCTGCGCACCTACGCGCTGCAGGTGTCGGACGGGCAGATCCAGGTGTCCGTGGACGCCCCGGTGGCCGCCTGAGGGTAAGCACATGAACGAGCGCATTCCGATGCCCCTGATCCCCGGCGACTATGCCGGGCTGCCCCCGGGGGCAGCCCGCTGTCCCGGGCCCAGTGTTCAGGACATCGTGGCCCGGGACGCGGTGCCTGCGCCGCAGATCCTCCGCGAGTCCCACTACGAGTTCCTTGGCGAGACAGACATCGATTACCGCCGCTACACCTCCCGGGAGCACTACGAGCAGGAGATGACCCATCTCTGGGCGAAGACCTGGCAATGGGCCTGCCGTGAGGAGCACATCCCCCAGGTGGGCGACTACTACGTGTATGAGATCGGCCATCATTCGGTGCTGGTGGTGCGCACCGGGGAGGGCATCAAGGCCTATTACAACTCCTGCCTGCACCGGGGCACCAAGCTGCGCCCGGAGGAGGGGATGGGTTCGGCCCAGGAGCTGCGCTGTCCCTTCCACGGCTGGACGTGGACCCTGGAGGGCGCCCTCAAGAGCGTGCCCTGCGCTTGGGATTTCCCTCACGTAAAGCCGGAGACCTATCGTCTGCCGGAGTTGCGGGTGGGCCTGTGGGGGGGCTTCGTGTTCATCAATCTGGACGAAAACGCGCCGTCCCTGGAAAGCTATCTGGAGGTGCTGCCCGAGCACTTCCGTGACTGGGACCTGGGCCAGCGCTACACCGAACTGCACATGGGCAAGATCCTGCCGTGCAACTGGAAGACCGGGCTGGAGGCCTTCATTGAGTCCTACCACGTCCTCGAGACCCATCCCCAGCTACTCCATGGTACCGGCGACGCCAACGTCCAGTACGACGTGTATGGCGACCACGTGACCCGCTTCTATGCCGTGGGTGGGGTTAACAGCCCCCATCTGGATGAGCCTCTCAGCGAGCAGGCGTTGGTGGACAGCATGCTGATCGGTGACCGCTCGGTAGTGAATGACGCGCTGGTGGTGGGCGAGGGGGAGACCGCCCGCACCGTGATGGCCCGCTTCCTCCGCAAGGTGCTGGGTGACAAGTACGGTAGCGACCTCTCCGGGGTGTCCGATGCGGAGATGATCGACACCATCGAATACCACCTGTTTCCCAACATGGTGCTGTTCCCGGGGGTGTCCCTGCCGATGGTCTACCGCTTCCGTCCCCTCAAGGACGACCCGGAGCGCTGCCTGTTCGAAATCCTGTTCCTGCGTCCGCTGCCGGAGCAGGGCCTGCCTCCCGATCCTCCCGAGATGGTGCTGGTGGGAGAAGAGGAATCCTACTCGGTGGTCAAGGCCCTGGACCCGGTGCTGGCCCGGGTCTACGACCAGGACACCGCCAACCTGCGGGCCCAGCAGCAGGGTTTCCGGGCCTCGAAGAAGCCTGGCCAGACCCTCGGCAACTACCAGGAAGTCCGCATCCGCCATTTTGAACGGGCTGTGGACCGCTATCTGGCCCGTGGCTTCAGCAAGGAAGAAAACCGATGAACGACCGTGTTCCCATGTCCCTGATTCCCGGCGATGAGGCCGGCCTCCCCCCGGGCGCTGCCCGCTGCCCCGGTCCCAGCGCCCGGGATATCGTCGCCCGGGACGTGAACCCGCCGCCCCAGGTGTTGCGGGAGACCCGCTACGAGTTCCTCGGCGACGAGGACATCGACTACCGCCGCTACACCTCCCGGGAGCACTACGAGCAGGAGATGACCCATCTCTGGGCGAAGACCTGGCAATGGGCCTGCCGCGAGGAGCACATCCCCCAGGTGGGCGACTACTACGTGTATGAGATCGGCCATCATTCGGTGCTGGTGGTGCGCACCGGAGAGGGCATCAAGGCCTATTACAACTCTTGCCTGCACCGGGGCACCAAGCTGCGCCCGGAGGAGGGGATGGGTTCGGCCCAGGAGCTGCGCTGTCCCTTCCACGGCTGGACGTGGACCCTGGAGGGCGCCCTCAAGAGCGTGCCCTGCGCCTGGGATTTCCCCCACGTGAAGCCGGAGGCCTACCGTCTGCCGGAGTTGCGGGTGGGCCTGTGGGGCGGCTTCGTGTTCATCAATCTGGACGAAAACGCGCCGTCCCTGGAAAGCTATCTGGAGGTGCTGCCCGAGCATTTCCGCAACTGGGATCTGGGCCAGCGCTATACCGAGGTGCATCTGGGCAAGATCCTGCCGTGCAACTGGAAGACCGGAATGGAGGCCTTCATCGAGGCTTACCATGTCTTCGAGACCCATCCCCAGCTGCTCCAGGGCACCGGCGATGCCAACGTCCAGTACGACGTGTACGGTGATCACGTAGCCCGTTTCTACGTGGCGCTCGGCGTCGCCAGCCCCCATCTGGACAAGCCTCTCAGCGAGCAGGCGTTGGTGGACGCCATGCTGATTGGTGACCGCTCGGTGGTGGGGGACGAACTGGTGGTGGGCGAGGGCGAGAGCGCCCGTACCGTGATGGCCCGTGTCCTCCGCAAGGTACTGGGCGAGAAGTACGGCAGGGATCTGTCGGGGGTGTCCGATACGGAAATCATCGACACCATCGAATACCACCTGTTTCCCAACATGGTGCTGTTCCCGGGGGTGTCCCTGCCGATGGTCTACCGCTTCCGTCCCCTCAAGGACGACCCGGAGCGCTGCCTGTTCGAAATCCTGTTCCTGCGTCCGCTGCCGGCCCAGGGCCTGCCCCCCGACCCCCCCGAGATGGTGCTGGTCAGCGAGGAAGAGTCCTATGCGGTGGTCAAGGGGCTGGACCCGCTGCTGGCGAAGGTCTACGACCAGGACACCGCCAACCTGCGGGCCCAGCAGCAGGGTTTCCGGGCCTCGAAGAAGCCTGGCCAGACCCTCGGCAACTACCAGGAAATCCTCGTCCGCCACTTCGAGCGTACCGCGGACCGCTATCTGGCCCGTGGTCAGGCGGACAGCTGAGACCATGGATGCGCTCAAGGTGGTGAGTTTTATCCGGCGGCGGGCGGACTTCGGTCTGGCCGAGTTCAGCCAGTACTGGCGGACCACCCACAAGGATCACGCGCTGGCCCTGGCGGAGGCCGGCTTCTTTCAGGGCTACATCCAGAACCACGCCGTGGAGCCCCAGCCCGATGGCCTGACGCGGATCGCCGACGGCGCGCCGGAGCTGTGGATCCGTGACCTGGCGGATCTCCAGCGTCTGGTGGACAGCCGGGAGTACCGGGAAGGCGCCGGCCCGGACGAGGCCCGTTTCATGACTCCACCCGCGGTTTCCTGCGTGGTCCGGGAACGGCTGGTTGCCGGACGCTCCCGGGGGCCGGCCCTGGCTGGGGCCGTCAAGCTGATGCTGGTGGTGGACCGGGATCCGGGACTGAGCCGGGAGGCCTTCCAGCGTTGCTGGCTGGCTGACGATGGTCCTCTGGGGCGGCCGGCAGTGAGTCCCCTGCGGCTGACCCGCCAGGCTGTCCAGGCGGGTCCCGAAGACACCCCCTTCGATGGGGTCGAGTGCAGCTGGTGGCCTGACACCGCTGCTGCCCGGCAGGCCTGGAGTTCCCGGGACAACCAGGCCGGCCAGGGGCTGGTGGACCGGCGCAGTCTGCGCGGTCTGCTGGTGCGGGAGGAGATCGTCCTGGCTCCCCCGGAGCCGGCCTGAGTTTCAAATCAATACGTTGACAAGGAATACCCAATGATCGGACAGATTCTGCAGGACAAGGTAGCCATCGTCACCGGTGGCGCCCAGGGCATGGGCGCCGCGACAGCGATCCTGTTTGCCGAGGCCGGCGCCCGCGTGGTGGTGGCCGACATGAATGAAGCCGAGGGCCGGGCCGTGGTGGCCTCGATCGAGAAAGCCGGTGGTGTGGCCATGTTCCACAAGGTGAATGTGGCCATTGCTGCCGAGGTGGAGGGGCTCGTCCGGGCCACCGTGGAATGCTTCGGCCGCCTCGATGCGGCTGTCAATAACGCGGCCGTGACCCCTGACACCCATGTGCTGTCGGAAATGGACGAGAGTCAGTTCGACCGGGTGATCGCGGTGGATCTGAAGGGCGTGGCCCTGTGCCTCAAGTATCAGCTGGCCCAGATGATCCGCCAGGGTCAGGGAGGCTCCATCGTCAATATCGGTTCAGTCAGCTCCTTCCGTCCGCAGCCCACCAATGGGGCCTATGTGGCCGCCAAGCATGGGGTGATCGGCCTGACCAAGGTTGCCGCCCTGGAAAACGGCGAGCACAACATCCGCGTCAATGCGGTGGCGCCGGGTGCCATCGATACCCCCATGCTGCGCAATGCCCTGGCGGCGATGAAGGTCACCGAGGCGGACTTCGCGCCGGCCTTGAGCCTGCTGGGCCGCTTTGGCGAGGCCCGGGAAGTGGCCCAGGCCAGCCTGTGGCTGGCATCGGATCTGGCCTCCTACGTGACCGGCACCACCATCAACGTGGATGCCGGTTACGCCAACCGTTGAACCATCCAAACCATCACAACAACACGTAGTACCACCACCCAGAAGGAGACAAGCATGAGCGATGTGAATGAACTGGCCCTGTTGCAGGAACTGGAAGACAAGGAAGCGCTGCGCACCCTGAATGCCCGCTTTGCCCGCGCCCTCGACCGGGCCGACCGGGATCTGCTGGCGGGCCTGTGGGCCGCCGGCGCTCAGGTCGAGGACGGCGCCTTTGCTGGCCCGGCGAGCGAATACGTGGCCGCTGCGGTGAATCCGGCCGGCCTGGAGCGGAGTTTCCACTCCATTTCCAACGAGTTCTTCCTGATCGAAGGAGACAAGGCCCGGGGCGAGGTGTACGTGATCAACGTGGCCACCTGGAACAAGGAGGGGGGCAAGACCGACACCCTGATCGGTGGCCGCTACGTGGATGAATATGCCCGTGTGGAGGGCGCCTGGAAGTTTGCCCGCCGTACCTTCATCCATGAGTGGAACATGAGCTTCCCGACCACCGCCGTGTGGGACGAGGGCCTGTTCGGCATGATCAAGCTGCGTGGCCTGCGCAGCAAGGATGACCCCATCTACACCGTCCTCGGAGAGCGCTGATGAGCACCGCTGCCCGCATCCGCGCCCTGGCGGACAAGCAGGCCATCTACGACCAGATGTGCCGCTACATCCAGGCCGTGGACCGTTGTGACCTCGACCTGCTGAAGTCCACCTTCCACCATGACGGTTCGGTGGTTTTCGGCATCTTCGACGGCAACGCCCACGATTTCTGCGAATACGACATTCCCTTCATCAAGGACAACCTGGTGTGGGCCTTTCACCGGATCGCCAACGTGGACATCCAGCTCGATGGCAATCGCGCGGTGGCCGAGTCCTACATGCTGGGCAATGCGGCCGCGGCCCTGCCCGACGGGGCCCTGATCAACTGCCCCGACAACATGCGCTACCGGGATGTCTGGGAAAAGCGTGATGGGGTCTGGCGCATGTGGAAGCGCGACCTGGTGATGGACTGGAACGCCTGCTGGCCCTATGCCGGGCGCACTGACGGCGAGTTTGCGGCGTTCCGGGTCCAGGGCACCCGGGGCCGCGAGGACCGGGTCTACCAGCTTGGGCTGGTGGCTTGAGGGTGGCGGGCGTAATGGACGAGGTCACACTCGATACCTTGCTCGATGAGGCGCGCATCGGGAAAGTCCTGATGGGCTATGCCGAAGCCCTGGACCGGCGGGACTGGCCAGCGCTGGAGCAGGTGTTTACCGCCGATGCCACCGCCCATTACACCTCCATCGGCCATTTCGAGGGCCGGGAGGCGATCATCGAGGTGGTTCGCCAGGCCCTGTCAGTCTGTGGCCCGACCCAGCACCTGATCGGCACCGTGCGCATCGCCGTGCATGGGGATGGCGCCACGGCCCGGTGTTACCTGCAGGCCATCCACGCCGGGCTGGGTGACTACCGCGACCGGACGCTGACCGTCTGGGGGGAGTACCGGGATCGTCTGGTACGCCGTCCGGAAGGCTGGCGCATTGCCCATCGGGAACTGGCCCTGATCCACATGAGCGGCGACATTGGCGCCACGGCCCTGAGTGCCGGGTGAAACCCGGATTGAACAAGGATATGACATGCGTTTTTCCAGCAAGACTGTATTGATCACGGGTGCCGGTTCCGGCCTGGGTCAGGCGACGACCCTGCGACTGGCCGCCGAAGGCGCCCGCCTGTCCCTGGTGGATGTGGGGGCGGGAGCCCTGGAGCAGACCCGGCGTCTGATCGCCGAGGCCCATCCCCAGACGGAACTGCTGCTGACCGTGGCGGACGTGACCGACGAGCAGGCGGTCCAGGCCTTCGTCCAGGCAACCGTGGACCGCTTCGGTGCCATCGATGGCTTCTTCAACAATGCGGGGGTCGAGGGCAAACAGAACCTCACCGAAGACTACGGCATCGACGAATTCCTGCGGGTGGTTAATGTGAACCTCAACGGAGTCTTCTATGGCCTCAAGCACGTGCTGGCGGTGATGCACCGCCAGGGTCACGGCGCCATCGTCAATATGGCCTCCGTGGGCGGTTTGCGCGGGGTGGGCAGCCAGTCTGGGTACTCGGCCAGCAAGCACGGCGTCGTCGGCCTGACCCGTAACTCCGGAGTCGAGTACGGTCAGTTCGGCGTCCGCGTCAATGCGGTGGCGCCGGGAGCCATCATGACCCCGATGGTCGAGGGATCCCTGAAGCAGATGGGGGGCGACAACTGGGAGGCGGTGGGACGGGAATTCGTCAGTGTCAATCCCATGAAACGCTTCGGCAGGCCGGCGGAAGTGGCGGGCACGGTTGCCTTCCTGCTCTCCGACGATGCCAGCTTCATCAACGCCACGGTCGTCCCGATCGATGGCGGTCAGTCCTACAAATATTGAGGGAAGTACCGATGATCAGTGGAATCCACCATGTGGCCATTTCAACGCCGGACCTGCCCCGGGCGCTGGCCTTCTACCGGGACCTGCTGGGTTTCCGGGAGGTGTCCCGCACGACCTGGGGCTCCGACCAGCCCAAGATTGACCAGGTGATGGCGCTCGAAGGAACCGCCGCCACCACCGTGATGCTCCAGTTGGGTGCCATCTGTGTGGAGCTGTTCCAGTTCGAGGCACCTCCTCAGCCCGAGGCTGCGGCCACGGGTGAGCGCAAGGTGCACAAGCATGGCATCACCCACCTGTGCTTCGACGTGGACGATGCGGAAGCGGAATACCAGCGTCTGCGGGCTGCCGGGGTCCGCTTCCACGTGCCGCCCCAGGATTTCGGGGTGGTACGGGCGACCTACGGCCGCGACCCCGACGGCAACGTGTTCGAACTCCAGCAGATCCTTTGATCTCCTCCGGGCCGCCTTGTCCAGGGTGGCCCGGGTCTTTTTCCGTCCCAGCCCATGACCGGTTCGAAGCCCATTGCCGAGGCGGGAGGGCGGCTGCGGCTCAGCCAGCCCCTCAAGAGCCTGCGCACTCGCCAGCAGATCCTTGATGCCACCCTCCACTGCCTGGTGGACTGGGGCTACGCCCATACCACCAATGAGGCGATTGCCATGCGCGCCGGTCTGTCCCGGGGTGCGGTAACCCACCATTTCCCGTCCCGGGAGGTACTCTTCCGGGCCTTTGCCGACTATCTGATGGATGTGCGGCTGGTGGAGTACCGGGCCATGGTCCGGGCCGTGGTGGCCAGTCTCGAGGGCAGCTCCGGCTTCGAGGCGATGCGCCTGACCCTGGATCTGATGGATGAGGACTACGTCACCAGTCCTGGATTTCACGCCCTTCAGGAGCTCCTGCAGGGCGCCCGGGGCGAGCGCTTTCTCGGCCGGCTGGTGGCCCGTCTGGCCCAGGAGATCGATGTCCGGGAAACCCAGGTACGGGCCGAGCTGCTGCCTGTCTGGCAGAATCTGCCGGAAATCAGTGAAATGCTGCGGGATCTGACCGTCTACGTGCTGGTCAGCCTGACCATCAGCCCGGAGGCCTGTAGCGATGCAGCCCGGCGCAGCCGCCTGCTGGACGTGGTTGCTGAAGCCGCCGCCCGGGAACTGGAGCAGGCCCTGATACGGCAGGCCAGCGCACAGCCCTGAAGCGCTGGCCGGTCCACGTCCGGCAGCCCGCCTCCACAAGGGGAGGCGGGTCCGGGCGATCAGCGGATCGTTTCACCCCCGTCGATGACGAATTCGGCGCCCGTCACGTGCCGGGATTCGTCGGAAGCCAGGAAGACCACCATGGCGGCAACCCCTTCCGGACTGCCCTGGCCGTGGTTGTTCAGCTGGTCCAGGGCTCCGCTGGTGGCATCTGACAGCGCCACTCCTGCGCTGGCGGTCATGGGGGTCTCGTGGGCGCCGGGCAGGATCACGTTGCAGCGGATCCCGTCCCGTTTGTTGTAGCAGTGGATGGCCACGCTCCGGGTCAGGGAGCGGATGGCCCCCTTGGCCGCCGTATATGAGGCGATTTCCCCGATTCCCATGATCGCGGCGATCGACGAGATGTTGATGATCGAGCCGCCCCGGCCGGTCTTGCGCATGGCCGGAATGGCATGCTTGCAACCCAGGAAGGTGCCCTCGGACATCACCGCATTGACGAAGCGGTATTGCTCCAGCGGGGTGTCCTCCACCGAAGTGAATTGCACCAGGCCTGCATTGTTGACCAGCACATCCAGTCCGCCAAAGTGCTCTACTGTGGCGGCGATGACCGATTGCCACTGGGCTTCGTCGCGGACGTCATGGCGCAGAAAGAGCGCGCCGGGGATGCTCGCCGCAGTCTGCCGTCCCAGTTCCTCATTGACGTCCGTCAGGACCACCCTGGCACCTTCCCGGGCCAGCATGCGGGCATCGGCAGCGCCCAGACCGGAAGCCGCGCCGGTGATCAGTGCAACTTTTCCTTCAACACGTCCCATGTTTTTCTACTCCAGTGATATCAGGTCAGGTGCTCCGGCACCAGGCCGGAGCGGGGTGAGGCGCGCCTCTCCCAAGGGGAGAGGCGCGGGCTGAGCAGGCTTACTTGACGCCGCTACCGGCCAGGGCTTCGGGGGTGTACCAGGCGGAAGGCATGGGCTTGGTCACCACCCAGCCGGTCTTGTTGAGAGAGTAGGCCTGGCGGACGTAGGAGCCGGTCTGCAGGTCATACACGGTGAACTCCTCGCTCTGACCACCCTCGGCCTCATAGAAAGAGGTCGGATGCATCTGGACGAAGCGATAGATCGCCCCGGATGCGTCATAGGATTCGGCAACGCCGGCCCCGCCGAGCAGATCCTCGTCGAAGTAGAAGGTCCGGCGCGGGTAGATGTGACGCTTGCCTTCCTTCAGGGTGGCCTCCACGACCCAGACCCGGTGCAGCTCCCAGCGTACGCAATCCGGGTTCAGGTGCTGCTTGGTGAGGACGACGTCACGTCCGCAGACGGTCTGGTCCTGGATCTTGTACATGTTGTAAGGAATGTAGAGCTCCTTCTTGCCGACCAGCTTGAAGTTGTAGCGGTCGAGCTGCCCAAAGAAGAGCGAGGAGTCATCCACGGTGCCGATGCCGGCACCGGTCGGCGAGGGCGTGTCATAGCCGACGTCGGGGGAGAGTTTGATCCGGCGCTGGCCGGCCAGGTAGGTCCAGGCTTTGCGACCCACGTTGTTCATGTCGAGGGAGTCATGAATGACCAGTTTCTCGCCGGCCTTGCGTACGGGAGAGTGGTAGTCCATGCGCCGCAGATCCCACATTTCGTCACTGCCCAGAGGCGTGCTGCGCTTGGGGTCGAAGGGCGTGTTCAGGGTCCGGGTGGACCAGCCTGAGGTGTCGATCTTGTTGCCGGAGACATCCACCACGGTGGATTGAGCGTCATCGATACCGAAAGAATAGGCCTGGAACTTGAGGATCCGGTTCCACATCATTTCGCTGCCGTTCTTGGGGATCGGGAAGGGGGTGCCGCCCCAGCAGTTCTCGAGCCCCAGCCCGTCAGCCGTCAGCTTGCAGCTCGTCGCGTTCTTGATGGAGTTGTCCAGGAAGGCCTTGGGGTACTTGAAGGTCCGGTGGCTCGGAAAGACATCCATCCGGAAGGTCGCGTACTTCTTGAACATCGCCTTCTGGCCTTCGCTCAGCTTGTCGGCGTGCTGGGTGTAGTTGGCGGGCGTGATGCTCAGGAGCGGCTTCTCGTTGGCGAAGGGGTCAGGACGGATACCGGGTTTGGCCGGGTCGTAACTGGGGGGGGGATTCTTCAGGCCACCGGTATACGCCGGGATGGTGCCATCCTTGTTGCCAGCGATTTCCGCTCCCCAGGGCGTCAGGGTAGTGCCCAGTTTTTTCGCTTCTTCGGCGGTCACGGCCGCGCTGGCCGTACCGGCAATGGTCAATCCGACGAGGACGGCCAAGGTTTTGAGGCGTGCATGCATGAATGATTTCCTTGTTCTGCGGGATGTCAGAAATTGGTCTTGAAGGTGATCGACAGCCAGCCGCGGTCATGGGTCAGGCCACTGCCGTTGGAACTCGCCATTCCACGGGGACCGATACCCGGTACGACACCGTAGTAGGAGTTGGGGCCGGCGGTGTAGTTGCCATAGGCATCGTTGTAGGCGATGTCCAGCTTGTATTTCTGCTGATAGTCGAAGCCGACGCCGATGCTGTAGGTGCCTGATCCTTCATTGCCGCCGAAGGGGACGGGGGAGTTGCCGAAGAGGCCGATGCCGGCGCTGATCGGCAGGGAGATGTCGACACTGGGAAAGACCTGATACCAGACCGGCGCAAAAGACATCTGGAAGCCCAGGGCATCATCGGTGGCGCAGCCGTTGCGCACGCCGCAGGTGGCTGTGGTGCGGTTGAAGAAGGCCTCGCTGCCGCTATTGATGCTCTGCAGCTTGCTGTACGTCAGCTCCATGGTCAGTGGCGCAGAGTCGAACAGAGCGGTCTTGCCGAAGTAGGTCACCGAGTTCAGGACCCCGTGCCAGGTGCTGCCGGTGGGCAGGCCGCCGCCGTTGGTGGCGAGGGCGGTGTCCTGGCGATGGACGAGTTCCATACCGACGGAGGTGGAGCCCACCAGGGTGGAAAAGCTGATGCCGGCGAGCTTCACGTCCTTGGCGTAGGCGTTCTGGAGGGCTCCAGCCTGGGCGTTGAACACGATGTTGGGCAGCTTGTCGTCGAACTTGCGGTAATACACGCCCAGGGTGCCCCCGAGGGTACTGCTCTTGATCCGCGTATTGATACCCCAGCTGCCGGTATTGCCCGGCTTCTTGTAGGGACCGCTGCTCATGTCACCCAGGAAGGCCGGACCCTGGGGGCCGGAAAGGGTGCCGCCCAGGAAGAAGGGGTCCACCGCAGACTGGAAGGTGCCGCCCTCTGAGATGCGGTAGGGGGCCCATTCCATCTGGTACTGGCCGGCAATGCTGATGTCGTTGGTCAGCTGGGCCTGCATGGACAGCTGGTTGAGGGGAAGGAACATCTCCTTGGCTTCAATGCCCGGCGTGGCTGCAGCCTTGCGGAAATCAGCCGCACTCTGGGAATAGGAGACGCCGTGGATGGGTGAGAACAGTGATTCGCCCCAATAGACCGTATGGCGACCCAGGCGCATGGAGATGGGCACTTCACCCACATCCACCTTGCCGAACACAAAGGCATCCAGCAGTTCGCCCGATTTTGTGTAATAGCGTTTGGCGGTACTTCCCATCCGGTAGTTGGGATAGGCATTGCCCTGGCCGAAGCCGGGGTTGGCCTGGGCATAGGCCTTATAAGCCGGATTCCCGTCCACGTCACCGTTGTAGGCAGCGTCGTACCAGGCCATCCCGGAAACGCGGGCGCCGAAGTTTTTCTTGTAGATCAGGTCGACTTCCGAAATCAGGTCGATCCGGTTGGTGACAACGTCACCCCGGTCGAACTGATGGTTGCCGCCCTGCAGCATCCAGGTGTCTCCAAGCGTCTGGTCCCGCTGATTCATGCGGAAGCCGAGGTTGTATTTGACCGTATTGTCCCAGCGCAACTCGAGGTCCGGATTGCCTGTGTCGATCTCCATGGCAGAGGCGTGGCCGGCCATGATTGCAAGAGCAGCGGCCACGGCGACATGCAGGGAGCTGACCGCAGTCATTCTGGGGTAATCGTTGTTCCTCAAAGCGTTTCCTCCTTATGGTTTTCATGGTTGTGGCAGCCGATCCCGCCACCACACTGTGCTGCATCCAGCTGTTAAAACAGCTTTATTTGTTTTTATTCGGGTTGTAAAACAGAGCCGGGGGATTACGCGCGGTCTTGTTGCAGCCTGACCAGCAGCTTGCCCCGGTTCTCACCGGTGAACAGCTTGGCAAAGCTGGGGATGGTGCTCTCCAGGCCGACCGAGATGTCCTCGCTGAACTTCAGCTGGCCACTCTTCAGCCAGCCTTCCATCTCGTCGATGGCGGCGGGGAACTGATCCTTGTAGTACAAGGTCAGGAAACCCCGCACGGTGGCGCAGCGGGCCAGGATCTGCCAGTAGTGGTAAGGCCCGGGGATCGGGCCGCTCCTGGTGTAGTCGCCGATGGCGCCGCAGAAGGCGACCCGCGCGAACATGGCCAGGTTGAGGAGAGCCGCGTCGAGGATCTCTCCGCCCACGTTGTCGAAGAAGATGTCCACGCCCCTGGGGCACAGTTCGGCGATGTCGCGGGAGAGCTGCTCGGTGTTCTTGCCCTTGTAATTGAAGGCGGCATCGAAGCCGAGCTCCTCCACCAGCATCCGGCATTTCTCGTCGCTGCCGGCAATGCCCACCACCCGGCAGCCCTTGATCCTGGCGATCTGCCCGGCAATGGAGCCTACCGCGCCGGCAGCAGCGCTGATCAGGGCGGTCTCGCCGGGCTTGGGCTGGCCGATGTCGAGCAAGCCGAAATAGGGGGTGAGCCCCATCGCACTGAAGATGCTCAGGTGGTAGTGAAGGGGAAAGCCCGGGCGTTTCTCGACTCGGTGGAGGCTTTCACCGGCCACCACCGAATAGTCTTCCCAGCCGCCGCAGGCGTAGGCCACGCCGTGGTCGCCAGGCTTGAAATCCGGGTGCCGGCTTGCCACCACCCGGCCGAGGGTGGTGCTGCGCACGGGCTCGCCCAGGGCAATGGGCGGAAAATAGCTGCAGTCCGGCTTCATCCAGCTACGGATGGCCGCGTCCAGGGACAGGTAGAGGTTTTCGATCAGGACCTGCCCTTCGGCAGGCTCCGGCATGGGGACTTCGCGCAGGGCGAAGTCGTCCGGACCGGGGATGCCGTCGGGGCGGCGGGCGAGGGTAATCCGGCGGTTGGAGCGCGGCGGCATGGCGATGTCCTGACAGGGCTTACATTGCGGTCCAGCCGCCGTCTACGGTGATCAGCGCACCGTGGACGAAGGAGGCCTTGTCGGAGGCCAGCCACAGCACGGTGTTGGCCACTTCTTCCGGCTGGCCGAGGCGACCGATGGGGTGCAGGGGGATCAGGCCCTTTTCCATCTCGGCCAGGTTCGGGTGGTTTTCCAGCAAGGGGGTGCGGATCACGCCGGGGCAGATGGCGTTGATGCGGATGTTTTTGGCACCGTACTCCACCGCGCAGGTCTTGGTCAGGCCGGCCACGGCGTGCTTGCTGGCGTTGTAGGGAGAGGCGCCGGGCAGCACGGTGATGCTGAGGGCCGAGGCGGTGTTGATGACCACCCCGCCGCCCTGCTTTTCCATCTGGGCGATGGCGTACTTCATGCACAGCCACACGCCCTTGAGGTTCACCCCGATCACCTTGTCGAAATCGGCTTCGGAGGTCTCGGTGATGGGCGCCATGTCGTTGTCGACGCCGGCGTTGTTGAGGGTGATGTCGAGGCGGCCCCAGGTCTCGACGATCTGGCGGATCAGGCTGGCCACCTCGGATGACTGGGTCACGTTGACCTGGAAGAAGCGCGCGGAGCCGCCGGCGGCCTCGATCAGGGCGACGGTCTCGCGGCCGCCGGCCTCGGTGATGTCGGCGACTGCCACATGGGCGCCCTCCCGGGCAAAGGCCAGGGCACTGGCTCGGCCGATGCCGGAGCCGGCTCCCGTGATGAGGACAACTTTGCCGGAAAATTCTTTTGTCATGACGTTCCTTTGGTTTTGGATGCAGCAAGGGCCAGCCCTGGTGGGCTGGCCCCCGGTTGGCCTGCGCTTAGCGACGGCCTGCGATGTAGTCGTTGATCACATCATGAAGGCGGCGGACCCGGTCTTCCTGGCCGGACAGGTAGGCGTCCTGGTAGCCCCGGGAGTGCAGCCCCTTCTGCTGGGCAATGGCCACGCTCAGGTCCTGGTCGGCCACGAAGCCGATGGAGGCCTCCCCGTGCATGAAGCTCTCGTGGGGAGCGGCCTCGAACTTGCGCCGGCCGACAGGGGTGTCCACCTCGTCACGTCCCGCGACCGGCGGCATCATGTACCAGTGGTCGAACAGGCACTTCTCAGGGTCGCTCGGATGGGGCATCGGACGCAGCACCTGGAAGAAGTCCGACGACATGGTCAGGGTGGTGTTGGGGAAGAGGGTCAGGTGGTGATAGTCGGTGAGCTGCTCGTCGGCGAGGCCGTCATAGTGGGTGTGACCGCGGGCCGGGCCGAGGGTGCGCTTTTGCTGCTGGATGGCAACCCGCGTGTCGCGGGGGCGCCCGTTGAAGGCCGCCGGGTCGAGATCCCATTCTTGCAGGATGGCATCCAGGGGCGCCTGGACGACGGTGGCACGGGCATTGGCTGACGGCTGGTGGCCCTTCATCTTCATCAGGTTGTGACCGTTTTCGTACAACTCGAACTCGGTGTTCTGGTGGGCGTCGTCGATGAAGGTGCCCAGTTCCCGGTGCAGGCTGAGGATGTGGTAAGCCTCATTGAAATTGTCGTGGATGATCTTCCAGTTGCAGTCCACCAGACCCGTCAGCCAGTTCACCCGGACCCAGTTGCCGGTCTGATAGCGGTCGAAGAGTTCGCCCGCCACCCCCAGGTAGTCCCGCAGGGAAGGGGCGTCCGGGTCCATGTTGAACCACACCAGGCCACCCAGGGTCTCGCAGCGGATCTCCTTGAGCTTCATCTTGCCAATGGGGTTGCCCTGGGGGTAATCGTCGGCATCGCGGACGTGGCGGACCACCCCGTCCATGCTGAAGGTCCAGCTGTGGTAAGCGCACACCAGGCGCTTGACCCCACTCTTCTGCTCGTCCGCCACCAGACGGTTACCCCGGTGCGGGCACGCGTTGTAGAAGGCACGGAGGGTACCGTCCTCGTCGCAGGTCATCAGGATGGATTCGGCACCGATCGCCTGGGTGATCACGTCACCGGGCTTGGCCAGCTGGGCCGCCATGCCGCCGATCTGCCACGTGCGGGTGAACACGTGGTCCCACTCCTTCTGGGCGAACTCCTTGGAATAGTATCGATCGCCGGTAATCGGGTCGCCGCGCAGGGCGTCCCGGGTGATCTTCGCGTTTTCGATACGTTGTTCTAGGCTCATGGTTTCTATCTCCTGGTATGGTTTTGCGTGCTCCACTGGGGGGCAGGGTCCCGACCGTCTTGTTGCGGTCATGGGTTCAAGGCATGGCTCAGCTTAGCTGAGATTTTAAAAAAACAAAATAATCGGTTTTATTTGGCGTCAATGGGGTTTTTCCTTCCGTTCATACCTCCATGCCGGCCAGACGTCCTTCCCGGATGGCTGCCGGGAGGAAGCGCGGGGTGCTGGCGTCGCCGATCAGGCGCAGGGGGAGGCCGCTGCCGGCCAGTTCGTCCGCCAGGCTGCGGTTGGGCGCGTTGTGGGAAACCAGCACGACCCGTTCCGCTGGCACCTGGAACAGATGCGGATCGGTGGCGGGCAGGAAGGTCGGCACCAGGGTCACGCTGTCGGGACCGATGGACAGGGCGCGGGTGCGCAGGTGCAGGTGAAAGCGGCCGCGGGCCAGGCGCTGAAGGGCGGGTTCACTACTCAGGGCCGCCTCCATCTGGTGGGCGAAGGCCGTATGGCGGGTCACGAAATGCACCTCGGCGCCCAGGGTGATCAGGTGTTCGGCAGCGGCGATCCCCTCGTAGTGACCCACATCGTCGACGACGACTGCATGGCTTACCCGCCGGGGCGGGCGTTCCAGCAGCAGGTCCCAGCTGGAGAGCACATGGGGGCGGTCGATCCCCGCGATGGGTTCGCCCGGGTGGGAGAGCTGGATGCCGTCCATGCGGGGCAGGGCGCCGGTGGCCAGGATCACGGCGTCCGGCGCCTCGGCCCGGATGTCGTCGGCGCTCAGGTAGCTGGACAGGCGGACCTCGACACCCAGCCGGTAAATCTCCTGCTCCAGCCACACTGCGATGTCGGCGATGCCGTGGCGTTGGGGGGCTCGGGCGGCAATCCGCAGGGCGCCGCCCAGGTCGTCGGCGGCCTCGGCCAGCACGACCCGGTGGCCGCGCAAGGCCGCTACCCGGGCGGCCTCCATGCCGGCGGGGCCGCCCCCTACGACCAGTATCTTCCGCGGGCTTGGGGCGGGCGTCAGGGCCCGGTCTTCCAGGCTGTCTTCGGCACCGACCGCCGGATTGACCGTACAGCCCATGCGCGCGGCGGGCCCCAGCAGACCGCCGACGCAGCCCTGGTTGCAGGCGATGCAGGGACGGACCTGTTCCGGATGGCCGGCGAGGGTTTTCCGCACCAGGTCCGGGTCGGCGATGTGGGCGCGAGTCAGGGCCACCAGGTCGGCGTCGCCAGCCCGGATCACCTGGTCCGCCTCTTCCAGGGTGCGGAAGCGCCCGGTGACGATGGCTGGTGTCCGGGCGGCCCGGGCCACCGGTGCGCTGGTCGGCATCTCGTAGCCCAGGGGCTCGTGCATCGCGCCGATGAGCTTGGGAAAGGCGTGGTAGTCCCCGAGGGAGACATCCACGAAGTCGATCAGGCGGGCCTCTTCCAGAATCGCCACGGCCCGCATCACCTCTTCGACTCCCACGCCGTTGGCGGACAGGTCCGGGGCCATCCGGACGCCTACGGCAAAGCCGGGGGACACGGCGGCCCGCACCGCTTCCACCACCTCGCGCATGAAGCGCATCCGCCCGTCGAAGCTGCCTCCGTAGGCGTCCGTACGCCGGTTGGCGTTGGGGGAGAGGAACTGGGCGGGGAGATAACCGTGAGCGCAGTGAATCTCCACCCCGTCCAGGCCCCATTCCTCGCAGCGGCGGGCAGTGTCCGCGTAGGCGGCGACGATTTCGTCGATCATCGCCTGGGTCATCGGAACCGGGGTCACGCCGATGGTCGGGCTGGGAACGTCGGAGGCGGACCAGGGGGGGGAGCCGTCCAGGGGGAGGGCGTTGTGGCCGCCGTGCCACAACTGCTGGAAGAGCTTCATGCCGTGGGGCCGGACGGCATCCACCAGCTTGCGGTAACCCTCCTCGATGCCGGGCATGAACACGTTGAGGGTGGCCGGGGTGGTGGGATGCACCGACAGGATCTCGACGATGGACAGGCCGGCGCCACCCTCGGCCCGGGCCCGGTGGTAGCCGATCAGCGCATCATTCATGGTGCCGCCCCCCAGGTTGGTGGCGTGGGCGGTGCGCACCACCCGGTTCTTCACCTCGACGGGGCCCAGGCGGATGGGGGTGTGGATGTGGGTCAGGGACATGGCGGGATCAGAACAGGTGGATCAAGCCGAGGCTGCAGGCGATGGCCACAGCGTGGGTACGGTTGCTGGCGGACAGCTTCTTCATGGCCTTGCCCAGGTGAAAATGCACGGTCTCGCGGGAACGGCCGAGGATCAGGCCGATGTCCTCGTCGGTCTTGCCGCGGGCCACCCAGGACAGGCACTCCAGCTCCCGGGCCGTCAGGGTGTCTGCTGCGGCCCGGGCACTCTTGCGGCGCAGTGCGCTCTCGAGGCCATCCGCGTGAGCGATGAAGGCATGGGAGATCAGCTGGATCTCCCGCCAGGTCGCCTGATGGCGGGTACGCAGGCGGGCTTCCCCGTGGCTGAACCAGGAGACGAAGCCGGTCTTGCCCCCCGGACGATGGACCGGCACCGTGACGGCGCCGTCAGCGCAGGCCTTGTAACTGGCGAGGGTGCTGCGCTGGTCCTGGCCCAGCTTTTCTCCCTCCCAGGTGGTGCTGTCCGGATCGCTGTCCCACAGGAAGGCGTCCATGCTGCGACCGCAGCGCCGGGTGACCGGGCAGGTCAGGGCGAGGCGGTCGTCCTGCCAGTGGCGCAGGGTAGCCACCGGCCAGCCCATGGCGATGGCGACGAACTCGCCGCTTTCGGCCACCGGCAGGCGGGTCTGGCCCAGGTCCGCGTGGAAGGCCGCCCGTTCCCAGCCCAGGCTGTCGGCACACTCCGCCAGCAGGCGACTGGAGGCCGCCAGGGTGGAGGCCCCGGCGAGGCGTTCCCGAAAGCGGGTGTCGGCATTGCTGATGAACATGGCACTTTCCTCGTGGTTGATCAGGCCGTGGCGGCCAGTCGGCCGGCAACCCGGCCGAAGAAGGAGCCGGGGCCCAGGGACAGGCCGGAGGCATAGTCCCGGCCGTCCCGGGATACGCTGGAGGCACAGGCGCCGGCGGCATACAGGCCGGGAATCAAGGCGCCGTCGATGCCGACCACTTCGGTCCGGGCATTGGTCTTGAGACCGCCGAGGGTGATGTAGAGATACACCGACTTGTTGAAGGAAACGTCAAAGGCGGCGTAGGGGCCGGCAGTGAGCGGCTTGAGCCATTCCGGGTGCTTGTGGAGGAGGGGGTCTTCGCCCTTCTCCGCATGGCGGTTGTACTCGGCCAGGGTACGCTGGAGGGCGCCGGGGGGCAGTTGCAGGCCGGCTTCCATCTCCTCGACGGTCTCCCATCCGTCCACCAGGGTGTGGTGGGAGAAGTCGGTGAGTTCCGGATAGGCGAAGATCTCCGAATCAAGGATCAGGTAGGCCTTGTGGCCGGGCTGCTCGATGATGAAGCTGGCGGTGCGGCCGTGGTAGGAGTCCTCGGCGACGAAGCGCTCGCCCCGGGTGTTCACCAGGATGCCCTTGATCAACTGGCTGGGCGGGTAAAAGGAGGCGGTGGCAATCACGCCGCTCATGGACTGGGTGTCTGCCCCGGCCGACTGGCCGAGGAGGATGCCTGCGCCGTCGTTGTAGGGCATGCCCAGGGGCTCTGCGTTGCCCAGCATGTGGGGCATGTGCTCGGCCAGCATCTCCCGGTTCATGTTGTAGCCGCCGGTGGCCAGGATCACCCCCTTGCGGGCACGCGCGTGGTGCTCCTCGCCGCTCCGGCGGTAGCGTACCCCGGTGACCCGGCCCGTGTCGTCAATGACCAGTGCCGTCACCTGACTGTCGTAGCGGGTCTGCAGGCCGGCTTCCTCGCAACGGGCCAGCAGCGCCCCCATGGCCAGGGAGCCGGCGTTCTCGCCTTCCCGGGCCACCTTGTGGCCGCGGGGCGCGGGCTTGGCCACGTCCCGGTAGGGCCATACCTTTTCGTTGCCGGTGCTCATCAGGCAGGTGGTGGTGGTCAGGAAGACCGCCTTGCCCGGAAAGTAGCTGCGTTCGAAGGGCACACCCTGGGCTTCCAGCCAGTCGAAGTGCTCCACACAGCCGTCGCAGAAGGCCCGGATGATTTCGGCATCCGGAGCGACGCCGTTGGCCATCAGGAAGTCGTACATGGCGCCGGGGGTGTCCTCGTAGCCGGCGGCCTGCTGCACGGCCGTGCCGCCCCCCAGGTAGAAGATTCCGGAGGACAGGGCGCTGGCGCCGCCACCGCCGCTGGCCCGTTCGATCACCAGTACCTCTGCACCGGCCCGACGGGCTTCCAGCGCGGCGCAGGCACCGGCAATGCCCATGCCGACCACGATCACGTCGGTTTCGTCGGTCCACCGGGAAATGTCTTTGGAATGAATGATCTCGGGAATCTGGGCCATGGGGTGTCTCCGGGTGTTTTTGTTGTGGATGAATCAGTTGTTGGGGGCGCCGGCGGAAATCCAGCGGCGGATCAGGTTGCGGGTGCCTTCGTCGAGGGGATCGGCGCCGAAGGGCATCTGGTCGCCCATCCCGCCCGCATCCAGGTGGGTGCCATCGAGCTTGTGCATCAGGTAACTCCGCTCGGGCGCACCGGGTTCGATGCGCTTGAGGGGGCTCTCCACCGAGGCCACCTTGACCAGGGAGGCGTAGGCGGCCCCCGGATGCAGTTTCAGGTTGCCCGCTTCCTGGCCGGTGAGGTGACAGGTCGCGCAGTTGGCACGGAGCACCGGGACGATGTCCTTGGTAAAGCTGACCTTGCCGGCGGCCCCGGCGCCCAGGGGCGCCAGGAGCAGCAGGCCGGCCAGCCCGATCAGGCTGGCCACGGGTTTCACACCCGGGCTCCGGTGGCGTGGAGGGCGGCGATGTAGCCGAAGGTCAGGGCGATGCCGATGGTCCCGCCGGCGCCGTAGTAGGCACCCCGGGCGGGGCTGGCCACGCAGTTGCCGGCGCCGTAGAGACCCGGGATGGGCTTGCCGGCGCCATCCAGGACCTGGGCCTTTTCGTTGATGGCCGGGCCGCCGTTGGTGTCCAGCGCACCCGGGGCGAGGATGAAGGCGTAGAAGGGGCCGTTCTCGTCGAGGGGGTGCATGGTCACGTTGGGCATCGGGTTGGCCGGCTGGGTGCTGCCCTTGCGCACCGGCGAGAACAGGGCCTGCCAGTCCTTGTCGTAGTCATGCACGCCCCGGTCGAATTCCGGATCCTTGCCCGCGCGGGCGTAACCGTTGAAACGGCTCACCGTTTCCGCCAGACGCTCGGCGAAGTTCGGGGTGAGGGTGAAGCCGGCGGTCTTGTCCTTGAGCTTTTCCAGGCGGGTGGCGATGTTGGCGGACAACTCGGCCAGGGTGGCACCCTCGATCATGAAGCGCGAGGCGCGCTTGTCTGCGGGAATCGGGAAGGCCCCGCCGAAAGCATCCAGGCTGCGCCCATCGAAGATCATGAACTGGAACTGGTTGGGGTATTCCTTGCGCTGGGTGTCGAAGACGAAGTGCGTGTTGGTGCGGTCGTTGTAGTTGATTTTTTCGTTGCAGATGCGCTGGCCGTACTTGTTCACCACGATCATCGAATCGCCGGGCAGCACGAAGGCACCCAGGCCGACGGCCCGGTTTTCCAGGGCTTCTTCCAGTACCACCTGGGTCCGCCAGGCGGTGCCCAGGGCACCCATCCGGGCGCCCGCGGTCGCGGCGATGGGGATGAAGTCGCCGGTGGAGCCGGGCATGGCACAGGCGCCGTAGATGCCCGGCTGATGCTGGCCGATCAGCTCGGTGTTGTGAGCATAGCCACCGGTGCCGAAGACCACACCCTTGCGGGCCTTGATGCGCACCCGCTTGCCGTTGTGATCGGCTTCGATGCCGACCACCCGTTCACCCTCCTTGATGACCCGGGTGACCCGGTGTTCCAGCAGGATCGGTGTGCCGCGGGCCGTCAGCCATTGTTCCATCTGGCTGGCGAGGCTCTTGCCACCACCGGCGGAGCTGGCGCCGACCGAGGGCTCCAGGGCGCGGCCGCGGGGGACCTTGTTCTCGGGCAGGTGGTCGGCGTAGTCCGGGGCGTAGGTGTCCACAAACCACATCTTGAATTCGCGGAAATTGAGGGCCCCCAGCTTGGCCATGTGCTCGACCATCACCGAGCCGTTGTCGTAGAAGGCCTCGATGAGCTTGTAATCACCCGGAGTCAGGCCCAGGGTCGGGCTGTTCGGCGTGTATTCCCGCGGGAAGGCATAGCGGGCCAGGTAGCGCAGGCAGTCCGCCTTTTCATCCTGGATGCCCCGGGCCTTCAGGAACGGGTTGTTGGGAATCCAGGTGACCCCGCCGGACTTGCCGGTGGTGCCGCCCGGAAGGGGCATCTTTTCCACCAGGATGACCTTGGCGCCCTGGCCCACGGCGGTGACGGCCGCCGCACAGGCCGCAGCGCCGGAGCCGACACAGACCAGATCGGTTTCGTGGTCCCACTTGATTGGGGCAGCCTGGACCGTGGTGGACAGACCGAGGGTGGCGAGGCCACCGGCAGCGGCGGCACCACGTTTGAGCAGGTCGCGACGGGCCTGCAGCTTGGGGCTGGAAGTCATTGATTCTCCTTTGGTACTGCCAAGGGGCCAGGGGCCCGAGTCTCCGGTTGGCGCGCTGTCCAGTGTTACCGGATCGGTGTGCTGCGCGTTCCCTTTTTTTATTTACAACACGTGTTGTAAACTAGATCAAACCTTGTTCAAGAGTCAACCCATGCCTGCCCTTGTGGATCACGAAAGTCGTCGTCAGCAGATTGCCCGAATTGCCACCACGATCATCTGCCGGGTGGGGCTGGATGCGGTGACCATGCGGCAGATTGCTGCTGAGGCTGGTTTCAGCACGACCATCGTCACCCACTACTTCGCCAACAAGAAGGAACTGCTGCTCTACACTTACCGTTCATCGGCGCTGGATGCCCAGGCCCGGATGGGTGAGGTGCTGGCGCTGGACCCCTGTGACCTGCAGGGCAGCGTGGAGGCCCTGCTGCCCCTGGATCCGGTGCGCCAGGGGGAGTGGAAGGTGTATTTCGCCTTCTGGCAGATGGCGCTGGTGGACCCGGATTTCGCCGCCGAGCAGCGGGCCCAGGCGGAGAATGCCCGGGCCATCCTGCGCCGGGTGCTGGAGGCCAGGGTACGGGCCGGCTGCTCGCCGATTGCCCTGGAGGCGGTGGACACGGTGGCCCGACGTCTGCTGGTACAGATCCTCGGTATCGCCATTCACTCCCTGTTCGACAGTCGCGACTGGGCGGAAAACGGACAAAAGGCCTACCTGGCCGAAGAACTCGCAGCCCTCGGCTGCTGAACAACACCACACGTATGGAGACAGATCATGACTGACAAGACCGGGATGCCCTGGACCGACAACTACCTGCTGGGCTACACCGCCATGGACGATACCCATCGGGAGTTCGTCGAGGTGGTGGACCGCATGCTGACCTGCCCCGATGCCGACCTGGCTGGCGCTCTGCGGGCGTTCATCGTTCATGCAGAGAAGCACTTTGCCGACGAGAAGGCCTGGATGGAGGCCAGCGAATTCCCGTCCACCGACTGCCACGTGGATGACCACACCGCTGTGCTGTCCTCCGCCTGGGAGGTGGAGCCCCTGGTGCAGGCCGGCAATTGCGCCATCGGCCGCGAATTTGCCATGGAGCTGGCCCGCTGGTTCCCCGGTCACGCGGATTACCTGGATTCGGCCCTGGCCCACTGGCTGGTCAAGAAGAAGGCCGGCGGCAAACCGGTGGTGCTGCGCCGGAACGTGACCCTGGCGGATTAAAAACTGGCCCGCACGCTCAGGCGCAGGGTCCGTGGTTCCAGCGGGTGGACCAGCCGGCCGTCGATACCGCCGCCACAGCTGCCCGACAGGGTTTCGCTGCGGGTACAGGCGCCGCCCCAATACTCGATGTCGTTGGCCTTGCGGTCGAACAGATTGAGCACGTCCAGCGTCAGCTGAAGCCTGGGATCGATGCGATAGCCCAGTTTCAGGTTGGTCAGCAGGAAGGCCGAGGATTTTTCCTGGCCGGTTTCCTCCAGCGGATAGGCGCCCAGGTAGCGCAGGCGCACTCCGCCAAACCACTTGCCGCCGGGGTCGAGCGTGCCGCCAAGAGAGGCGCTCAGGGGAATGGCGTTGGGCACACGGGTGCCGCCCGTGTTGGCGCTGGCCTGCTTGAAGCGGGCGTAGGAAAGGGCGACATCCGCGTCGATGATCAGGCTCTGGGCGGCGGTGATGTAGTTGGACCATTCGAGGCCGTGGCGACGTGAGGCGCCTTTGGGCTCGGTGACCCCCTCGTCGCCGATGAAGACCAGCTCCGAGGCGAGGTCCATCTGCCACAGCGACAGGCCACTGCTCCAGCCCGGCAGCGGCATGGTGCGCATGCCGATTTCCGATCCCCGGGCCTTGACCAGCAGCGGAACCCGGCTGATCGCGCCGCCATCGACCGGGTTGACGGTGCTGGTCGCCCCGCGCGCATCGTTGCTGTGAAAGCCGTGCCCCCAGTTGGCGTAAAACTCGGTAGCGCCGAGCAGCGGAAAGGGGCCGAGCACAATGCCGAGCTTGGGGCTGGTCTGGCCGGCGCGTGTCTTGCCGCCGTTGCCCAGGTTGAATTCGCCGCCGGTAGCCGTGACCCTGGCGTCCACTTCGTCGTGCCGCAAGCCGACCGTGCTGCGCAGCCACGGTTGCCATTCGGTGCGGGCTTCGAGGAGAAGGCTGGCCGCTGTCTCGGTGATCTTGTCCTGCCGCACCGTGTCTGTGCGCAGCCTGTCCTCGGTGCGGTAAAGGCCGACCGAACGGATGCGGTCCTGGCGCAACTGAATGCCGGCGGTCAGCTCCGAATCCCTGAAAACCGGCCCGAGAAACCAGCTGCGACTGGCCTGGCCGCCCCAGACGGTGCGCGCATCCGCCTGTTCGTGCTGATCACCCTGTAGGCCGTTGATGAAGCCCGAGGGGGCCGAAAACAGGTTCAGGCCGTAGTTGATGACGTAAAAGCCGGCCCTGCTTGCGCCGTCCTGGTCCGGGCGTGCCCATTCACCCGACAGGCTGTAACGATGGGTCTTGCCGCCGTCCCTGGGCGAGAGGGCGCCGTAGCGGCCGATTTCTCCGCTGTTGATGGCTCGCTGCGGCACATGCTCGGTGGCCGTCCAACTGGCCTCGTAGGCCATGGCGGTGAGGGAGAAACCCTTGGCTGCGGTGCCGTCGGAGAGGCGCAGCACGGCGTTGTGCTTTTTCAGGTTTTCCGGCTGCTGCCACGGGCCGTCGTTGCCGGCAAGCTCGAGCGCGCCGAGAAGTTGCAGGCCGCCACCGACTTCCCCGCTGCCTGCCGCCAGCGCACGGCGGTAGCCGTTCTGGCCGAGGCTGATGTCGACAAAGGGGCTGGCCAGCTGGCGTTGATAATCGATACGCGCGGCGCCGGTGGTGGCGAAATCCCCGTCCTCGGCGGCATAGACGCCCTTGCGGTATCTGAGGCTGCCAAGCAGTTCGGGGATCAGGAAATTCAGATCCATGTAGCCCTGCCCGTGAGCGTGGCTGACCATGTTCACGGGCATTCCCATGACCTGGGTGGAAAAGTCGCTGCCATGGTCGAGGTTGAAACCGCGCAGGAAATACTGGTTGGCCTTGCCGTCGCCCGAATGCTGGGTGACCACCATGCCGGGGATGGTTTCCATGACTTCAGCCGGCCGCAGCAGCGGGCGATTGGCCAGCTGTCTGGCGGTGACGGTGCCTTCGGTGGCCGAATCGGCAACGCCGATCAGATCCTGGCTGCGGGTGCTGACCGTGACCTCCTGCAGCGTCGGAACGCCCGCAGCTTGGGCGATGCCCGAGAGCGCACTGGCCACCAGGGCGGCAATGGCGGATGCGTTGCCGCGGGAAAGAGTAAGGACGGTGGCGGGCAAGGCGATTCTCCGTAGATGCAGTGCTTTGGCGTTGATCGTGCAGTGGCGGTTGGCTTTACGGTTTGTGCGCCTTGCCGGGTTCAACCAGGATCAGCTGGCCGGTCTTCGGGTCGCGAAAGACTTCGCCGACCCGATCGAAGCCGGCGCCGGCCTGGCCCATGCCGTCGGCGGGGCGTTCGATGGACTGGCCCTTATCTACGGGTTTCGGCGGGGCCAGCGCGCCCTGGGTGCTGGCCGCAAGCGCGGCGAGCAGGCCGCAGGCGAACACCAGCATCACGTCCACCAGATTGACCAGGCTGGCGCGGGGGTCTTCATCCCGGTCGTCGAAGCGGGCGTCGAGGCGCGAATACAGGCGCAGGCGCTTGCGCGGTGGCTGGGCGGATTTCATTCGTCACCCTCCAGGGCTTCAAGCATTTCTTCGTACCAGCGCCGCCGCAGCTTGCCGACCACGAGGCCACCGATGCCGGCGACGAGGCCCAGTACGGTGGCGTCGAAGGCGACCGTCACGGCGCTGGCAAGCTCGGACGGATTGCCCTGTCCCAGGGCGGCAAGGCCCGGTCCGAGGGGAATGATGGTGGCCATCAGGCCAAGCATCGGCGGGATGCGGGCGAGCAGGTCGGCACGTTCAAGACGGTGGCGCGCAACACGCTGGATGAGCTGCAGATCGCCCGTTGCGGCGAGCCGCCTGAGGCCCCAGAAGCGCTCGCCGAAGGCCAGGCCGGCTTCGGCCAGGGCAATGGCGCAGGCCACGATGAGTGCGAAAAGAGCAGGGGTGAGCAGCCAGGTAACGGCCTGGTGCAGCCAGGAGAGAGCATCGTTCATCGGGGTTTTACCGGGTTGTTGCGGGTGGAGGAAAAGCGCCGGCCACTCCAGGCGAGGCCGAGCAGGAAAATCAGCGGGGCCAGCGACACTGCGGCCGGCGGGATGCCTGTCGCGGCGGGCGCCAGGCGGGGCTTGAGTTCGTAGTAGCGGTCGGGCGCGGGCGGCGGGGTGTCCGCGGGCGCTTCAGCGGGCGTGTCGACTTTTGCGCCGCCCTGCGCCGGGGCGGGGGCCGCCGGCGTGCGGCCCGATGCCGGCGTTATCAAAGGGGAGGCGGCCACCGGGGCCGCCGGTGCCAGGTTCGCTCCTTGGGCGCGGGCGAGGGTGACGCCCAGGGCTTCGGCATCGGCTGCATCGATCTGCGGTTTGAGCCAGTTCCACATGGGGTGATTGGGCGCTGCGTGACCACTGCCGGGCAGGCCGTTCCTGGCCACCAGCCGGGCCAGCTCGCCCCCCATCTGGCGGATGGTGGCTTCGTCGGCCTTCCAGAAACCCTTTTCGGCGGCGACCATGAAGATGGCCAGCATGTGGGCCTTCACGTGGGCGTTCTGGCCTTGCTCGAGAAAGCGCGGCAGACCGAGCTTCTGCTTGTCGTCGAAGTAGGTTTCCTTGACCTCGTCCCAGGCCCATTGCTTGATCAGGTCGGGTCGGGTGACCTGCCAGCCCCACAGGTTTTCGAGAAACTCCTGGCCCATCGTGCGAGCGCCGGCGTAGCCGTGCTTCATCAGCGGCTTGAGCCAGGCCGGGTTGAGGTAGCGGCCGCGGAGCTCGGACAGCAGCGCGGTGGCCAGCGGTTCAACCTCCGGGTGCGCCGCATCGGCGTGCTGCAGGATCAGGGCTTCCGGCAGCCGGCCGGTGAGGGTTTCGATGCCGACCGACATGCCACCGAGGTAGTCGAAGGCGTCGTTGTTGTCGAGCAGGCCATAGAGGTTGCTGGCCCGCCCGTGATAGCTGCGGGTGACGCCGGCCAGGGCCGTCTCGAAGGCCTGATGCGCTGCGTCGCCGCTGGCGTCGAGTCCATAGGCGTGGCCCATGCGCTTGAGGTAGATGCGGCCGAGTTCGTCGCGCTCTTTCCAGGCGCCGGATCTTTCGGCAAGGCGATTGACACCGGTGCTGTAGGCGCCCGGCGGGTCACCAAAAATACGTGTGGCCGCCGCACGTCCGGCTTCGGGCAGGCTGAGGCCGGCCTTGGCAAGGAGGTCGATGCGCTTCAGCCAGGCCGCGGCAACAAGGTTGTCAGCGAGGGGCTGACGGCCGTGCTCGATGCCCTTGCCAGCCGGGGCGAGGGCGGCGGCGAGCGCGTCCGTGAGGTCCGGGCGGATGTCGAGCAGGAGGTCGGCGGAGGCGGCAAGGGCCAGTAGGCCGGCGCGGTCCACTTGGCGGAGCAGGTTGGGGTAAAGGTCGCGGAACAGGCCCGAGGTGGTGACGATCACGTCGCGCCGGGGCTTGCCGTCCAGCACGCGCACGTCGGTGACGATGCCGCGGGCGTTCCATACCGGCTCGGTGCCCAGCAGCGAGAGGCAGAAGGCGACCATCGCGCCTTCGTCGCGCACCGCGTCGGAGGCCCACAGGATCACCGCGTCGCTGTCGACGCCGGCGTCTTTCCTGCGCGGGCGGGCCGTGGCCTTGTCGGCCAGTGTGGCCCCCAGGGCATAGCCGAGGCGGGTGGGCAGCAGGTCGCCATCCACCGCATGAAAGTTGCGCCCGGTGGGCAGGGCGTCGGGTGAACGCAGTGGGTCGTTGCCCTTGCCCGGTGCCACGAAGCGTCCGGCAAGGCCAGCCAGCAGGCCTTCCATTTCGAGGCGCGGCGAGATCGCCAGCTTTTCGGCGATGGCCGCATCAAAGCCGTCGGCCACCTGGCTCATGGAGTCGGCCATCAGCTTGAGGGATTCGGCACTCCAGTCCTGCCCGAAAACATGCAGGCCATGGGGCATGAATTTTTCCTGGAGCTTGGTGAGGTAGTGCCCGATCTCGTGGGCGAGGAGATCGTCGTCGGCGTCCTCGAAACCGATGCCGCGCACTTCGAGGACGTCGGCCATCGAGGCTTCCAGCTCGGCCTTCAGGTTGAGCGCGATGACCTGCGTCCGCATGGTTGCGGCGGCCTGGGCCTTGAGGCTTTCGCTGTTGGCGGCTTCAAAACTTTCCACCACCTGACGCAGCTCCAGCAGCTTGTCGTAGAGGGGCGTGGCCGACAGCGGCGGGGTGAGGTGATCGACGATCACGGCGAGCCCCCGGCGCTTGGCCTGAATGCCTTCGCCCACGCCGTCCACGATGTAGGGGTAGACCCCGGGCAGGTCGGCGGCAATCAGGCTGGGGTAGTCGTCGGCAGTGAGTCCGACGGCTTTACCGGGCAGGAACTCGTAGGTGGAATGGCGGCCCAGATGGACCACGGCATCGGCACGAAAGCGGTCGCGAATCCAGTGATAGAAGGCCAGGTATTGATGCGGTGGCGCCACGCTGGTGTTGGCGTGCAGCAGCTCTTCATCCACCTCCCAGCCCCGTGGCGGCTGCGGGCCGACGAAGATCTTGCCAAACACGAGGCCCGGCACCAGCAGCTTGCCGTCGGCCACCATCACCTTGCCCGGGGTGTGTCCCCAGCCCCGCAGGCCTTCAACGCCATGGCCGGCGAGGCGCCAGGCCAGGGACGACAGGCTGGAGCAGCGACGCCGGGGCTGATCCGCCAGACAGTCCCGGTAGCCGGCTTCCAGCTCCTTCAGACCCGTGATGGTCTCCTGGCGCTTCGGGTGGTCGGCGCCTTCGGCGAGGTGGTGGAGCTCCTTCATGACCGATTCGACCCGCTTGCGGCCGACGCTGCGCTCCGCAACCTGCTCGGCTTCCAGCACTTCGGCGTGCAGCCGGCCCAGCGGGCCGGACACCATCTCGCCCTGCACCCGCTCGGGCAGGGCGGCAAACCAGTGGCGGTAGTCGGCGGCGCTCACGCTGTTCACGTCCCGCGCCAGCTCGTGCAGGGCGGTCTTGTCTTCCGGCAGGTTCACGCCCCGGGCCATGATCCGGTCGAGCAGGGCTTCCGGCGAGGCCGGCAGCTCGCCGGTGTCGTAGCCCTCTGCCTTGAGACGCTGCAGTACGGCGAACAGGGATGCAGGCACGTCCAGGTTGTCGGCGCCGATGTTCTGCCGGCCCGGCGGGTGGTTGTAGTAGATGATCGCCAACCGCTTGTTGGCATTGGCTTTGGCGCGCAAGGCCTGCCAGCGGGCGGCGCGGGCCACGAGGCGCTGGATTTCGACCCCGATGGCTTCGGTGCGGCGCAGCTCGAGGCCGGTCAGGGGGTCGATGCGACTGGCGCCGACGGCCGACACGACGATGGGCTGGCCGATGCCCTGGAGTTCCGGCAGGGCCACCCGGTATTGCACCGAATCCACCGGGAGCCCTTCCGGCGACAGGCGCCATTGGGTTGCGCTGCGGTCGGTCAGGCGGATGGCCTTGAGAATGGGGATGTCCAGCTTCTTGAACGCTTCGGTAACGGCCTCCCGGTTTTCGGCCGCACCGACGACGAAATCCTGCACCACCACCAGCGCGGCCGGTTTGGCCGGGGCCAGCAGTTCGGGCAGGCGCTCGATGGCCTCCCGCGAGACGCTGCCCCAGCGGGTCAGCACTTCGGCGCAGGGCAAACCCTGGCGGCGGGATTCGCCACAGATCGCGGCGGCGGTGGCGGATTCGGTGTTGGACAGGTCGAGCACCGCCAGGGCCGGGCCGGCGGGCAGCAGGCGGGCATTCCAGGCGGCCTCGTCGCGACGTTCGGCACCCTCGACCCGCAGACGCAGCACGCTCTCCCGCTGCGCCGGGGGCAGCGGCTTGCCGTCGAGCAGGTGGCCGAACAGACGCGCCACGTTGTCGGCGCCGTCCGCCTGCCACACCCGACGTGCGGCGAGCCACGCGGCTGCGGCCGGGTGCTGTGCGGCGGCTTCGAGGGCGTCGGCCGGGGGCTGCTCGGCCGTCAGTTGGCGCAGGGTTTCGGCGGGAAAGCCCTCGAGCCGGCCCAGCCGGCTGCGGCTTTGCAGGTTGAGGCGCTGTTCGCCGTTCAAGGCCAGCACCGTGGCAGCGCGACTGGCGGGCAGGGCGTTGATCAGCCGGCGTGCCGGGTCGCCGAAGGCCGAGGCGATGAATACCGAATCTGCATCCAGCCACTGGCGCAGCTGTGCATCGCTGGCCACCATGATCTGGTTGGGCGTGCGCAGGACGATGCGGTCGCGCGGATGGCTGGCCAGATGCTGACGTGCCGCTTCGACGGCGGCTGGAGCGGCACGATCGGTGACGACACCGAAGAGTGTTGCCGCATGGGCCGGCAGACTGCCCAGCAGTGCAAACGCCAGCAGCAGCCCCGCGCAAAGGACTGCCTTACGAGCCGTTGATTCTTGTCCTGCCATTCTGCCTCCACGTGCGGGAACATCGGCCGTGGCGCCAGGGCAGGGGGACAAGACGGAACGAAAGGACATGCCGGAATCATGAGAACCGGCAATACGGCGGACAGAAGTCGGACGTTTTCGCTCGCCACGCCCACACCCCGGGGCACAGCCAAACTCATGTCCTCGGGCCGGTCTTCTGGCTCGCCGTCGTTCTTCCCTATCCGCCTTCCCGGGCAAAAATGGCCCAGTGGCATGTATGGATGGAGTCGTCAGGCTTACAGCAGCGGGGGCTGCGCCGGAATGGTCGGAGAGAAACAACTCGCCAACGTCACCGGACTTCCCGTTTAGCCCTTCCGCGAAAGCGGATCGGGCACCCGGAGGATCAAGGGCGCGAGGTTACGGGGAAACGGGTGATGACGGCAAGTCGTCGTGAGATCGGGCTGCCCGCTTGCGCCGTCTGGCCCGTGATCACGGAGGCCTGCCAGAAAGCTTGGTGGCTTGTGAGCAGCTCGAGCACTCGACCTGCCGATTGAGGCAAGCGCTTGGTAAGACACTGGTATAGGGCTTCCAGTCAGTTGCCGTTAAAGAGTGCTGGGCCAGTTGCGCGCCGTATGAACCACGGCAAGAACCGTCACGGTCCCTTCTTGCTGTTGATAGACAACCAAGTACGGTAGCCGGCTTATTACCAGTTCACGGGTGTCTTCGATGATGCCCTTGCGGCCAGCCTCCGCATGTTGTGCAAGAAGTTTGACCTGCTCCCGAATGGCCTTCACCACGCGGCTTGCTGCGGCAGGGCTGTCCTGGCTGATGTGTGCTCGAATCTCTTTCAGGTGCTCAACGGCCGGAAGCGCCCAGAGAATCCGGCTCAAGGCGTCAAGCCTTCCTCACGGTCTAGCCGGTCGAACAGTGCGTCAAGCTCGTCGTCGGTCACGACCTGGCCTTGCCTTGCTGCCTCAAGCCCGGCTTTCACCCGCCGCAGGTACTCGGCTTGCCAATGGACGTAACTGCTCAAAGCGGCCGCGGCGAGGTCTTCGTCAGTGCGGCGCGTTTCGGTGGCGATACTGTGCAGCAGGGCTTTGTCCTGCTCGCTGAGGGTGACTGTCAGGTGTGCCATGGTTGCTCCCGGCGTGGCGTTCCCTGAATGATAACGCGTCGGGCGCCTGGCTCCATTTTTGGCAGCTTTCCGGCTCGGGCTGGGGCGGATGGCGCCCTGGTGGGAGGACTTCAAGCCTTCTAAAAATCAGAAAGGCGTCCAGCAGTGAAGCGGGTTTTCAAAGGGGTCGGCGGAAGCGTTTGTAGAAGGATTTTCGCCTAAGCGCCTGTTTTGGTGGAAAGAGCGCCAGATTGAGGCAACACACCCCGGCGAGGGGAGTGCTTGGCTTTTTTACGCGAGCGGAGTAGGCTTCAAACAAACAATCAAATTTGTTTGTAAAACAAACTACCTGGCAGCGCTGGAGGAGAAACGTATTCATGGATAGCTACGACTACATCGTCGTTGGTGCCGGCTCGGCCGGCTGTGTGCTGGCCAACCGCTTGTCGGAGGATGGCCGGAGCCGGGTCCTGCTGCTGGAGGCGGGAGGCGACAACCGCAGCCCACTCGTTTCCATGCCCAAGGGGTTTGCCAAGCTGGTGGCCATGCCGGCCCATGCCTGGCATTTTCCGGTCCAGCAGCCACGCCTGCCGGGCCAGCCAGCGGGCGAGATGTGGGTGCGCGGCAAGGGGCTGGGCGGCTCGAGCGCGATCAACGGCATGATCTATGTCCGTGGCCAGCCCGAGGACTACGAGGACTGGGCGGCTGCGGCGGGTTCTGACTGGAGCTGGGCCAGCATGAAGCAGGTGTTCCGCACCCTCGAAGATCACGAGTTGGGGGCGGATGAGCTGCGCGGTGTAGGTGGGCCGGTCAAGGTCAGCCCTGGCAAGTTCCGCTACCCGGTGAGCGAAGCCCTGGTCAAGGCGGGTGAAGAGATGGGCCTGCCCCGCAAGGAGGATTTCAACCGGGAGGATCAGGAAGGGGTGGGTTATTACGCCCACACCATCCACAAGGGACGTCGCTGGAGTTCGGCCAAGGCCTTCCTCGAGCCGGCCATGGGCCGGCCCAACCTGACCGTGCTGACCGGTGTTCAGGTGGATCGGGTTCTTTTCGAGGCAGGCCAGGCAGTCGGCGTTGCAGCCCGCCGCTCGGGTGAGTCCGTTCGTTTCCGCTGTCATGGAGAGGTGATCCTGTCCGGCGGTGCGATGTTGTCCCCCAAGATCCTGCAGCTGTCGGGCATCGGCCCTGGTGCGGTCCTGCAGCAGGCGGGCATTCCAGTACTTGCCCATTCCCCCGACGTGGGCCGGCGGATGCGCGAGCATCTGGGCTTCCTGCTGCCCTTCCGGCTCCGCAACGACAAGGGACTCAACCATCGTTTCCGGGGCCTCGGCCTGGTCAGGAGCGTGCTGGAGTATTACCTGACGGGCGGTGGCCCGATGGCCAGCGGACCTTTTGAGGTGGGGGCCTTCGTGAAGACCTCTCCCGGGGTGGATCGCCCCGATGCCCAGCTGTACCTGTCCGCGTTCACCTATCCCCGCAGCGATGACAATTTCCCCGTGCCCGATGGCGTCGAGGACCAGCCCGGCATCACGGCCTACGGCCAGCTCCTGCGCCTGACCAGCGAAGGGGAGATGAAGGTGACCGGTGCCGATCCGGAGCGCCCCATGGATGTCGCCCCCAACTGGCTGTCCACTGAAGAAGACTGCCGCGCAGCCATCGACATGTTCCGCTACATGCGCGAGTACATGCGCCGTCCGGCGCTGTCCCGTTACGTGGGTGAGGAGCTGGGGCCGGGGGTGAAGTGCGAGAGCGACGAGGACATCCTCCACCTGTTCCGCCAGGCGTCCTTGTGCGGTACCCATGCGGTGGCCTCCTGCCGGATGGGCCGGGATGCGGACGCGGTTGTGGACGAGCGCCTGCGGGTGCGTGGAGTTCGGGGTTTGCGGGTGGCCGACTGCTCGGTGATGCCCGCCCCCATCTCCGGTAACACCAACGGTCCGGCCATGGCCCTGGGCTGGCAGGCGTCCAGCCTGATCCTTGCCGATCGTGGGCAGGGCTGAATCATGACTGAACGTAACTTGAAGGTCGTACTGGGCAGCCGTCCTGAAGGAAAGCCCACGGTGGACAACTTCCGCGTGGAGGAGGGGCCCTTGCCGGTCGCTGCCGAGGGTCAGGTGCTGGTGCGCAACCAGTGGCTGTCCATCGATCCCTACATGCGTGGCCGGATGATGGACATCCGCACCTATGCCGAGCCGGTGGCCCTGGGGGATGTGATGGTGGGGGATACGGCCGGTGTGGTTGTCGCGTCCCGCCATCCGGACTTTGCGCCGGGTGATCCGGTGGCGGCCTACCTGGGCTGGCAGCGCTTCGGGGTGGCCGAGGGGGGCGCCCTGCGCCGGGTGGATCCCCGCATTCCCTTGTCGGTGAGCCTGGGCGCCGCGGGCATGCCCGGCGTGACCGCCTGGGTCGGTCTGCTTGACCTGTGCCAGCCGAAGGCCGGTGAGACGGTGGTGGTCAGCGCTGCGTCGGGGGGCGTTGGCAGCGTGGCAGGACAGCTGGCCCGCATCGCTGGCTGCCGGGTCGTCGGTATTGCCGGCGGCGCGGACAAGTGTCGTCATGTCACGGAAGCGCTGGGCTTCGATGCCTGTCTGGACTACCGGGCCGAGGATTTCCGCCAGCAGCTCAAGGCGGCGGTGCCCAAGGGTATCGACTGCATCTTCGACAACGTGGGCGGCCCGGTGCTGGAAGCCCTGATCGGACGCATCAATCCCTTTGCCCGGGTGACCCTGTGCGGAGCCATCTCCGAGGTGGACAACCCCAGCCCGACGGGCCTGCGCCGCCTGCTGCCGCTGATTGTCAATCGGGTCAAGCTGCAGGGCTTCATCGTCGGTGATCACCTGGAGCGCTGGCCGGTGGCCATCGCCGACCTCTCCGGTCACGTCGCCGCCGGTCGTATCCGATATCACGAAACCCTTGCCGAGGGGCTGGAAGCCGCGCCCCAGGCCCTGCTGGATCTGCTGGCCGGGCGCAGCCTGGGCAAGCAGCTGGTCCGCATCCCCTGAACCTTCACCGGGAAAACTCTCCATGACCACTCCGTTCGACGTCCTGTTCAAGCCCCTCCCCATCGGCAATGTCACCTTGAAGAACCGTCTGGTCATGGCTCCCATGACCCGTAACCGCTCCGGCCTGGATGGGGTGCCGACCGACCTCAACGTGCTGCATTACCAGCAGCGCGCCAGCGCCGGACTGATCGTCAGCGAGGGCGTCTATCCCAGCGAGCTCGGCAAGGGCTACCTGTTCTCGCCAGGCCTGTGCACTGCCGCTCACGTGGCCGGCTGGCGCAAGGTCACCGATGCAGTGCATGGGGCCGGCGGAGCGATTTTTGCCCAGATCATGCACGTGGGCCGCCTGTCCGATCCGCTGCTGCTGAACGGCGCCCAGCCGGTGGCACCGTCGGCCGTGCAGCCCGACCCGACGGCCCGCCACTATACGGTCACCTGCCCGCGCCCCAAGCGCGCCTACCCGCTGCCCCGTGCGCTGGCCACTGACGAGGTCTACGGGGTGATCGAGGACTACCGGCGCAGTGCCGCGCTGGCAAGGGAGGCCGGTTTCGACGGAGTCGAAATCCATGCCGCCAGCGGCTATCTGCCGATGCAGTTCCTGTCCACCAACACCAATCTGCGCAGCGACGAGTTCGGCGGCAGTCTGGAAAACCGTGCCCGCTTCCTGCTGGCCATCGTGGATGCGATTGCCGCCGATCAGGGCGCCGGTTTCGTGGCGGTGAAGCTGTCGCCGGGGTGGACTTTCCACAACGTCTTCGATGACGACGCGCCGGCCACCTATTCGCATGTGACCCGGGAGCTCTCGAAGCGCCACATCGCCTACCTTCAGGTAGGCAACTACGGCATGGACTGGGATGTGTACGGCACCCTGCGCCCGCTCTTCGACGGCCCCTTCATGACCGTCGCCAGCTTCACCCGCCAGAGCGCCGCCGACCTGATCGCCCGCGGGGGCGCCGACCTGGTGGGCTTCGGCCAGGCTTTCATCGCCAATCCGGATCTGGTGGAGCGCTTCCGCAACGGCTGGCCCATCAACCGCCCCGACATTGCCACCTATTACAGCCAGGGGGCAGAGGGTTACACCGACTACCCCTTCCACGGCCACAGCACCCGCGACGACCTGCTGCCGACCGACGCGCCGCTGGTGCCGGTGTCTGCCGACGTGACCGGTTGAGGAGGCAGCCATGAGCGTGCGCGCCCCGACTCACGAGGAACTGGCCGCCAAGTGGGCCATCACCGAAGTCATCCACCGCTACTGCCGCGGCCTCGACCGGATGGACAAGGCCCTGGCCCTGTCGTGCTGGCACCCCGGGGGCACCGACGACCACGCGCCCCTCTATGCCGGCAGCGCCGAGGGCTTCATCGACTGGCTGTGGCCGGTGCATGCCGCCATGAACGTCACCCGCCACGTGGTCAGCAATACCCTGATCGACCTGCGCGGCCAGGAGGCAGGGGCCGAGACCTACTGGTCCCTGGTGCTGCAGGTGGCGCGGGGCGGTGAGACCCACGACATCGTCGCCGGCGGCCGCTATCTGGACCGCTTCGAGTGCATTGACGGGGTGTGGGCGATCCGCCACCGCCAGTCGGTGGTGGACTGGAACCGGGTTGAGCCGGTACGCAGCACCCTGGCCGACTTTGCCGCCACGCCACTGCTCGACGTGAATAACCCGGAAGTGCCGGCCACGCTGCCGCGGCGCGATGCGGACGATTTCTCGTATTCCGTGCTCGGGCATATCGAACGGCACTGAGCTCCACTGCACAGGGTAACCGCACCATGACGACAGCCGCTCCCATCAGTTTTGCCGACCCGGAAATCCGCCGCTGCCCTCACGCCGCCTACGCGCAGCTGCAGGCTGAGAGCCCGGTGTATTTCGACGCGGGCACCGGCTTTCATGTGGTGACCCGCTACGCCGACATCGCCTGGGTCAATGCCCACCCGGAACTGTTTTCCAACATGACCAGCCAGGTGTTCGACCGGAGTCATTCACCGGTGGCCGCCGAGGTGGCCCGGCGCTATGCGGAGCGGGGCTTTCCGCCCCGGCACACCCTGGTCTCCAACGATCCGCCCTCCCACGGCCAGTATCGGGCGCTGGTGGACCAGGCCTTCGCCCGCAAGAACGTGATCGGCCTGGAGCCGTCCATCCGGGCGGTGGTGGATGAACTGATCGACGAGCTTGCCGGGCGCGGACGCATCGAGTTCTTCCAGGATTTTGCCGTGCGCCTGCCCATGTACGTGATCACCCAGGAACTTGGGCTGCCGCGGGAAGACTGGCCGCAGCTCAAGCTCTGGTCCGATGCGGCCATCGAACAGATCAACCCCAACCTGGCCCCGGCGCGGGAGCTGGAGCTGACCGACCTGCTCATCGACATGCAGTGTTACCTGCACCGCCATGCCATGGCCTACCGGGCTGCGCCGGGGCCGGGCCTGCTGTCGGCGGTGGCCAATGCGCGCATCGATGGGCGCCTGCTCGAGGACGGCGAGCTCGTCAACATCGCCACCCAGCTGATGGTGGCCGGCAATGAGACCACCACCACCGCCCTTGGCTCGGCCCTGTGGTCCCTGCTGGAGGCGCCGGCCCTGCATGCGCAGCTGCGCGCCGATCCGTCACGCATTTCCGGTTTCGTCGAGGAGGTGCTGCGCCTGCACTCCCCGGTGCCCTACATCTACCGGCTGGTGAAGGCGGATACCGAGCTGGCCGGTGTCCCGCTTGCAGCCGGGGCCGTACTGATGCTGGCCTACGGCGCCGGTAACGTGGACCCGGGCAAGTTCGAATGCCCCGAGCGCCTTGACCCCGAACGCCGTAATGCCCGCGAGCACATGACCTTCGGCAAGGGCATCCACTTCTGCATCGGGCACATGCTGGCCCGCACCGAGCTGCGCATCGCCCTCGAGCGGCTGCTGTGCCGCCTGCCGGATCTGGCCCTCGACCCCACAGCCCCGCCGCCCCGCTGGTCGTCCAGCTTCCAGGCCCACACCCTGGAGCGCCTCGACCTCGTATTCACACCGGTTTCCGCCGGCAAGGAGCCGTCATGAGCGCCACCCCCGAGTTGATTGCCGATCGTCTGGCCATCAGCGACGTCATCATCAACTACGCCACCGCGCTGGATACCCGCGACTGGGGCTTGCTGCGCTCGATCCTGACCGACCGGGTGGCCATCGACTACACCAGCTTCGATCCGGACCTGGATCTGGAGATGGATGCCAGCGAGTGGGTTCATCGGGTCCGCGGGCTGGCCGGTTTCGACGCCACCCAGCATCTGAGTACCAATCACCGTCACGTCATCGACGGTGATCAAGCAACCTGCATTTCCTACATGCATGCCAGCCATTTCCTGACCCACGCCGGGGCCGACCACGTCTGCGTCCTGTATGGCTACTACACCAGCCAGCTGCTGCGCACTGCCGCCGGCTGGAAGCTGCGTAAGGTCAAGCTGACCATCACTGCCCGCCACGGCGACGCCCGGGTGTTCGAATGGGCCTTCAGCAAGATTCCCTGAGGGCGCCCGCGCAGGAGGCGCCGGCATGCCGATGATTCACTCTACAGAAGGGCGATGTTCTTCGCCCCTGGACAACACAAGAAGGAGACACAACATGGAATGGGATTACGACGTAATCATTGTGGGCGGCGGCGGTGCCGGCCTGGCGGCGGCATTGATGGCCCACCAGCAAGGCGCCCGCTGCATGGTCATCGAGGCGGATGGCAGGCTGGGCGGCGCCACGGCCCAGTCGGGCGGGGTGTTCTACGCCTGCGGGACCAGCGTGCAGCGGGCCGCGGGCATCGCCGACGATACCCCGGACGATCTCTACGACTACCTGATGACCCTCAACCGCTGGAAGCTGCGGCCCGACCTGATCCGTTACTACGCCGATCATTGCGGGCCGGCGCTGGAGTGGCTGATTGAACTGGGCAGCGAGTTTCCCAAGGAATGGCTGGTCAAGTCCGGCGTGGATAGCGTGGCCCGGGGCCATTCGAGCCAGGGGGCGGGTTCCGGCATCGCCGATGCGCTGATCAACGCGGCCGGCGCCAAGGGCATCGACACCGCCCTGGGAACCCGGGTGGAGGCGCTGTTGTTCGAGGACGGCCGGGTCGTCGGTGTCAGGGCCCTGGGGACCGAGCTGCGTGCCCCGGTGGTGGTGGTCACCACCGGTGGTTTCGGCAACAATCCGGAGATGCTCCAGCGACTTTACCCATCCTCCTGGCATGAGGGCTGGACCTGGGCCGTGCACAAGGACGTGCCCTTTGTGCAGGGCGACGGCATCACCCTGGCCGAGCAGGTGGGTGCCGGCGTGGTCGGCCACGACACCGGCCTGGTGCTGCCCACCTCGGGTTTCAGCCGCTCACTGGAGGCCTTCCTGCCGCCCTGGATCATCGCGGTCAACAAGGAGGGCCGCCGCTTCATGTCGGAGCTGTCGCCCTACAGCGTGTGCGGTTACCTGCTCAACGAGCAGACCGAGCGGCGCGCCTGGGCCATCTTCGACGAGAAGGCCCTGGTGGAAGCCAGCACCAACACCAAGTACCTGGACCCCTACAACGCGGGTATCAGCATTCCCACCTGGGAAGAGCCCACCCTGCGCGCCCAAGTGAAGACCGGCCGGGTCAAGGTGGCCGACAGCCTGCAGGCCCTGGCGGCGCAGGTAGGCATTGATGGTCTGGCTCTGGAAGAGACCGTGGCCCGCTACAACGCCGATTGCGATGCCGGCGGCGATTTCCAGTTTTTCAAGCAGGCCCCGGCCTATTTCCCGATCCGCCAGGGGCCCTACTACGCGGTGGAGATCCGTTCCGCGATCATTGGCCTGACGGCGGCAGGGCTGGACATCGACAAGCAGGCCCGGGTGCTCGATGTCCACCAGCGTCCGATCCCTGGTCTGTACGCCGCAGGCGAGGTGCTCGGCTGCTTCCACGGGGAGCGCTATGGCGGCGGCGGCCTCTCCATCGGTAATGCAGTGGTCTTCGGTCGTCTTGCCGGCATCGAGGCCGGCCGGGCGGCCCTGGCCCTGCGGGCACAGGATGAGGTGGTGGCATGAAGTGCCTTGCCGGCCGGGTGGTCCTGGTGACTGGCGCGGCGCGGGGCATGGGCGCTGCCATGGTCCGCCTGTTCCATGCCGAAGGGGCCCGCGTGGTGATTGCCGACCTGCTCGATGGGGAAGGTCAGGCGCTGGCCACCGAGCTGGGCGACGGCGCCCTTTTCCAGCATCTGGATGTGACCCTTGAAGCCGACTGGCAGCGGGTGGTGGCCGCGGTGCTGGAATGCTGGGGGAGCATCGACGGACTTGTGAACAATGCGGGAATCAATTTCTCCGAGACGATCGCCCAGACCGGACTGGCAGACTTCCGCAGGGTCATCGATGTGAACCTGATGGGGCCCTTTCTCGGAATGAAGTACGTGGGGCAGGCCATGAGCGCCCGCGGGCGGGGCAGCATCGTCAACATCTCGTCCATCGGCGGCATGACCGCCTGGAATTCCATGAGCGCCTATTGCGCCAGCAAATGGGGCCTGCGGGGCTTGAGCCGGGTGGCCGCCCTGGAACTGGGTCATCGGGGCGTACGGGTCAATTCGATTCACCCGGGCGGGGTGGATACGAGCATGGGCAGCATGTTCGACGGGGACACCGAGGCCCTCAACCGGGCTTATCAGGGGCAGCCGGTCCAGCGCATCGGCCGACCGGCGGAAATCGCCAGCATGGCGCTCTTCCTGCTTGGAGACGAGGCAAGCTATGTCTGCGGCGCCGAGCTGGTGGTGGACGGCGGCAATCTGGCCGGGCGCTATTTTGAGGGGCTGCCCGGCGCCCCGGGCGCCTGACTACCTGATCCGGTAGTTGTGGGCAGCGCTGCGTGCATGGATACTGGCGGCGTATAAAAAACAAACCATCCTGACCACAGGAATAGGAGCGAGACAATGGAAAACGTACAAGTTTATCGAGACTTGGCCAAGCGCATGCTGGCCCTGGTGGATGCCGGCACCACTGACAGCGCCTCCAGCGCCTACCGTCAGCCCTCATCGGTTTATACCGATCCGGCGCTGTTCGCCCGGGAAAAAGCCACCATCTTCAAGGATGAGCCCCAGCTGGTGTGCTTCTCCAGCGACCTGCCGGAAAAGGGCAGCTATTTCACCTACGATGACCTGGGGGTGCCGGTGTTGCTGACCCGGGACAACGAAGGCAAAGTGAATGCATTCCTCAATGCCTGCACCCACCGGGCGGCCCGCCTGAAAGATGGCTGTGGCAAGAGCGCTTCCCTGGCCTGCCCCTACCACAACTGGGGTTTCGACCTGAAAGGCAAGCTGCGGGGGGTCTGGCAGGAGCAGAGCTTCGGTGCCATCGACAAGTCCCTCTACGACCTGGTCCGCCTGCCGGTGGAAGAGAAGTACGGGATGATCTTCGTTGGCCTGCATCAGGATGTGAAGGTCTCGGTCGATGAGATCCTCGGTGATCTGGCGCCCGTCTTCGAGATGTGGGACCTGGGTTCCACCTCCTACGTGAACCAGCATGTCTGGAAGCTCAATACCAATTGGAAGCTGGCCCTGGACACCTTCTGTGAGGGCTACCACTTCCTGGCCCTGCACAAGAATACCCTCGGGGGTATCTCCATCGGCAACACTTCGGCCTTTGACACCTTCGGTCCGGATGGGCGCAACCATCGCCTCGCCTTCCCGAATGAGAGCCTGCTGCGGCTGAAGAGTCTCCCCGAGTCCGAATGGGGTATGGACATCTTCAACGATTTTCAGCTGGTGCATTTCATTTACCCCAACATTTCCCTGCTGGTCTCCCCGGTGTCGGTGGAGTTCTTCAAGCTCTATCCCGGCGACAACCCCGGTGAGCACCGCACGGTCTTCCGCAGCTACATCCGCAAGGGGGGTGAGAAGGGCTGGGACGGCAACGACCCCCAGGCGCACTTCGAATTCATCCGCAAGGTGGTGGACGAGGAGGACTACTGGGTATCGGCCAACGTGATGAAGAACCTCAACGCCGGCATGATCCAGTTCAGCACCTTCGGTGCCAACGAGCCGGCCCTGCAGAACATGCACAAGGCCTTCCTGCGTGGGATCGGGGAAGAGCCTGTAGAGGCCCCGGTGGGTAAGGTGGGGGTGGCCGCCGCCGCCTGATCATCTTGTAAGTCATCACCGGAATGTCTGGCGGGCCGAGAGGCCCGCCACTTTTTTTGGGCATCCGGCAGGCCGCACTCACCTGGAGGGGCCCGGATCGGGCAGCTTCTTATGGATCCGGTACCGGGGCCAGATGGGTCCGGTGTCCGGCGGGCAGACCGTCCCGGCGGTCAAGCCAGTGGAGCAGGGTTGCGTGGAGGATTTCGGGCGCGACGGGTTTGGAGATGAAGTCGTTCATGCCGGCCGCCAGGCATCGCTCCCGGTCTTCGTCGAAGGCATTGGCGGTCATGGCGATGATGGGGATGCCGGAGTGCTCCGGTAGCTCCCGGATCTTCCGGGTGGCTTCCACACCCCCCATTTCCGGCATCTGCATATCCATCAGCACCAGTGCATAGGGTCTCTGCTGGACCTGTTCCAGTGCCTCCCGGCCATTGTTGGCCACATCGATCAGCAGGCCACTGTCGGTCAGCAGCTCGATGGCCACGGCCTGGTTGACCAGGTCATCCTCCACCAGCAGGATCCGCCGCCCCGCGTGGCGCTGGAAGATCGCCTGCAGGCTGGCCTGGTCCCCGGCCGAGGGCGCCTGGCCGGCGGCTTCGGCCGGCTCCAGCCAGGCGGTGAACCAGAAGGTGCTGCCTGTGCCAGGGGCGCTGTCCACCCCGGCGGAACCCCCCATCAGCCCGGCCAGGCGCAGGGTGATGGCCAGGCCCAGGCCGGTGCCGCCATGGCGGCGGGTGGTGGAGACATCCAGCTGACGGAAAGGCTGGAACAGTTTCGGCAGGTCTGCCGGTTCGATGCCGACGCCCGTGTCCTCCACTTCAAAGCGCACCAGGATCTGCGCCCCCCGTTTTTCCTGCAGGCGGGCTCGCAGGGCGATGTGGCCCTGTTCGGTGAATTTGAGGGCGTTGGTGACGTAGTTGAGCAGGCACTGCCGCAGGCGGGTGGCATCCCCCTTGAGAAACTCGGGCACGCCGCCCTTGTCGAGTGTCATGCGGAGGCCCTTGGCGGCAGCCCCCTCGGCGCTCAGGGAGTGGACATAATCCATGACGCTACTCAAGGCAAAGACCGACTGTTCCAGCTGCAGATTCCCCGACTCGATTTTCGAGATGTCGAGCACATCATTGAGGATTGCCAGCAGGTGCTTGCTGGCCCCTTCGATCTTCGTGAGCCGTTCCTGCTGCTCGGGGGCGAGGGGACTTCTGCGCAGGGTGTGGGTATAGCCAAGGATCGCATTCATCGGCGTGCGGATCTCGTGGCTCATGTTGGCGAGGAAGCTGCTTTTGGCCTGGCTGGCCGCATCTGCGGCATCCCGGGCGGCCTTCATGGCGCTTTCGGCTGCCTTCAGGGGCGTCACGTCGCTGAACGTGGCAATCCAGCCGTCATCCAGAAGCTGGCCGCCGGTGTGGATGTCCCGCCGCTGCCCGTTCTTGCAGCAGATCTCGTACTCGAGCCCTTCCAGGCGGCCATCCGTCTTGCGGGCCTGTGCGATGGCCGACTGCCAGAGGGCCTGTGCCTGGTGGCGGTAAGCGGGGTCGGGGTAGGCCCGCTGCCACCAGTCCTCCAGTGTGCGGACTTCCTCCGGACGGTATCCGAACAGTTCGACGAAGCGCTGATTCACCGCATCGATGGCGCCATCCCGTACATGGAACAGGGCAATCGGTGCCGCCTCGAACAGGGCCCGGGAGTGTTTGTCCTGCTCGGCCACCCGGCGCTGGGTGATGTCCCGGGACAGGATCAGCACCTGAGGGGCGTCGGCCTTGCGGGTGGCCGAGAGTTCGAACCAGCGGGTCTGACTGTTCATCTCCAGGCAGATGCTGCGGCCGTAGTCGTGCCCGTTGGCGAGGGCGCCCTGCACGGCCGCCTGGACTGTCCGGGCCGCGTCATCGGGCAGTATGTCGTCCACCCGATGTCCGATCAGTTTTTCCCGGTCGGCGACCAGGGACTGCTCATCGCCAGCGAAAACGTTCAGATAGCGCCCCTCCTGATCAAATTCGAACAGCAGGTCCGGAATCGCCTGGAGGATGGCGGCTTGCCTTTCCTGCACATCCTGGGTGACCCGGTGGGCCTGCTGGAGCGCTTTGAGGGTATGGTTCAGGGCCGCCGTCTGCCGCGCCACCCGGCGCCGCAGGGTGAGGTTCCAGGCGAGGAGCAGGGCACCCACGGCCAGCAGCGCGAGGGCGCTCCAGCCCAGATAGACGCCGAAGCGCTCCAGGCTCATGGAGCGCTCCCCCATCCATTTGCGTCGCAGCGCCGCCTCTTCTTCCGGGCTGATCGCCTTGAAGCCGGCCTCCACCCGCTGCAGGGTGTCCGTGTGCCCCTGGAGGACCGCCCGGCGCAGATGACCCGTGTAGAGGGCGAAGGCCTTGCTGAAATCTTTCTGGGCGCCGGCCTTGTAGAGGTAGAAGTTGGCGGGATGTTCGTCCAGGCAGAAAACCTTGATCTCCTCCCTGCGGGCGGCTTCGATGAGATCCGTGTAGTTGGTATACAAGGCGAGATTGGTCAAGCCCTTGCCGGTCAGGAAATCGACGCATGCATCTCCCTTCTGCACGCCGACCACAAAACCCTTGAGCGTACCGATGCGATCAATACCGCTGATGGAGGAGTGGCGGTAGATGGCTACCGGCATTTCCGCATAGGGTGCCGAAAAATCGTAGAGGCTCTCCCGGGGAGGTGTCCGGTAGATGACGTCGATCACGTCTGCCTGGCCTTCCTGGATCAGGCGCTGGGCGTTGGCCCAGTTGGTGGCCGTCAGTTCGACCCGGATGCCGGTTTTCTTTTCCCAGAGCGCCCAGAGGTCTGCGGTGTAACCGACGACCTCACCTTCCTCGTTGCGGAAGAGCAGGGGAGGGAAATTGTCGTCACTGACGACTTTCAGTACCTGCCGGGAGGGGATCCGCGCTGCCGCCCCGGTGAGCTCCTGCAGACGCTCGGGGTCGACTGCCTGTGCATCGGCCGGAGAGCCCGGCAGGCCGAGTGTCAATAGAACGAGGGAAGTCAGCAGTCTGATGCGTCCCATGGGCGTGGGTCAGGGAGGGCACATGGTTTCACTATATCCCATCCCTGCCGGGGGCAGGGTGCGGGCACGAGGGTTGATTTTAAAAACAGATATGTTCGTTTTTTTGACCATGATCAAGTCAGGGGTATTCCCTGTCAGGGACAATCCTCGCCTGACCCCTGTCACGGGCATGGTCTCAGGCAGGGGCTGCCAACCCGAGGCGCTTCAAGCGCCCGATCCAGGAGGAGACAAACATGAATGCACCCATCACCCCCCATGCCTTGAACAACCCCGCCGAGCTGGGGGATCCCGCCACCTTTCAGCGCTTGCTGGCCGATGAAAAGGTGCCGGTGCCGGACTTTCTCAAGCCTGCAGAGCCGGCCCGGCTGGGTAATGCCGACCTGTCGGTGGCGCGCTGGTTCTCGGCAGATTTCCACCACCGGGAAATGGAAAGGATGTGGCCCCGCGCCTGGCAGTTCGTGGCCCGGGATGAGGCCATCCCGGAAGCGGGTGACCATCTTGTATATGACATTGGTGAGCGTTCGGTGATCGTCATGCGTGGGGAGGATGGTCAGGTGCGCGCCTTTGCCAACTCCTGCCTGCATCGCGGGATTGCGCTGCGCCCGGCAGGGGGCAAGGTGAAACAGTTGCGCTGCCCCTTCCACGGTTTCACCTGGGATCTCCAGGGGGCCATGCAGAGCTTGCCCTGTGCCTGGGACTTCACCCATCTGCCCCCCGAGCGCCAGGACCTGCCCCAACTCCGGGTGGAGTCCTGGGCTGGTTTTCATTTCATCTGTTTCGATCCGGCGGCACCGTCCCTGGCAGACTGGCTGGGGGTGCTTCCAGCCCATTGTGCTGACTACGACCTGGAGCATGCCACCACCCTGGTCCACATCCGGAAGCGCATTCCGTGCAACTGGAAGCTGGCCCAGGAGGCTTTCTTCGAATCCTTCCACGTGCGGGCGACCCATCCCCACATCCTCACCTTCACCGACGATGTGGACAGCCAGTACGATGTCTTCGGCGACAATGTGGCCCGCTGCATCACCCCCATGTCCATCCCCAGCCCGAATCTGGAAGGGGTTACCGAAGCGGAGGTGATGCACGACTGCATTGCTGCCTCCGGCCGGATGGCCGATGCCGACGGGGGCGCCCACCAGCTTCCCCAGGGCATGACCGCGCGGGCCTATGTGGGCGAGATGAACCGGGCGGTCTTTGCCGAAGCCACGGGCCGGGACTTGTCCCACGCCACCCTGGCTGAACTCCAGGACGCCATCCTCTATTCGGTCTTTCCCAACTTCCAGATCTGGGCCGGCTATTTTGGCAACATCGTCTATCGGGTGCTCCCGGATGGCAACAACCCGGAGAGTTGCATCTACGATGTGATGGTACTGGGGCGCCACAAGCATGGGGAGCCGAAGCCGGCAGCGGTGCCGGTGCATGAGCTGAGCGATGACCAGCCCTTCAGCAGCGCCCCCGAACTGGGCGCTCTCGGCCCGGTGCTGGATCAGGACATGCGCAACCTGCCCCACATGACCCGTGGCTTGAAGTCTTCCCTGAGCGGGGTCGTGACCCTGGCCAGCTATCAGGAGCTGCGGATCCGTCACCATCACCAGCGGCTGGACGTTTTTCTGGCGGACTGAGGGAGTCGCGCTTCTCCCCTTGTGCAGCCCCATCGCTGTAGATATACTTTAAAAAAACAAACGGGATTGTTGGTTTTGTTTTCGGGAGAGCCCTTCCGGGAAAAGATCACAGGACCGTTTTCCGGAGGCACCCGCGGCACCCGCAGTGCCCCGGTTCCCAACACCAACCCAGTCGAGAGGTAGGGCATGAGTGAGACGCAACAGCCCAGCAGGCAGGTTCTGCTGGATATTTACCGCATCGCGACGTTGATCAAGACCGCCGACGATCGCTTCATCGAATTGATCAAGGCCGGGCAGATTGCCTCGCCTTACTACTCGCCGCGGGGGCAGGAACTGATCCCGGCAGCGATCTCGGTGAGCCTGACACCGGCCGATTACGTGGTGACCACTTACCGTGGCATCCATGACCAGCTGGCCAAGGGCATTCCGCTCAAGCCCTTCGTGGCCGAATTGTTTGGCCGTGCCACCGGCAGCTGCAAGGGCAAGGGCGGGCCGATGCACGTGACCCACGTGGCCTCCGGCCTGCCGGTGACCACCGGCATCGTCGGCGCCGGCCTGCCCATCGCCAATGGCCTGGCCT